>NZ_JBMDKL010000033.1:0-2607 GCF_057809695.1 Flavobacterium sp. FG139 | reverse complement strand
AGAAAAAAGATATTCACTTCCGCATTCTGATAAATCCCAAGCCACGCCATTGGTGCAAACGGCTGTTATAGGCAGTACTTTTACCAGTAATCTTTTGTTATCAAGTACATTGGTAACATTATGCTCAATACCATAAATACCAATCCAAAAAATCTGTCTGCAAATAAATCTACATTTCCAGTATAAAATAATTCGCGTTTCGGAATTTTTGGGTCTCTATGTTTTCTTTTCCAAAATGGAATTAACAATATTCTGTAGAGTAGAAGAGAATATAATGGGCAAAACCAAATAAGTGCAAAATTTGGTTTTCCACTTTCGTTTGTTTTTAACCTAATAGTCGCCAAAATTGCACAAACTATGCAGATACCTAAAATTATTAAGAATGATTTTTTTTCTCGCAAAACTTTTCTGCTGATAATAAAAATTCCTGGAATTAATATTAAGCCAATAAACGAAAGTTCTTCAATCATTTTTTTAAATATGTTTTTTAACGCGATGCCCAAGTATTGCCTATAACGTTCTGTCGCTTGCGCCAGTGGCGGTTTTCGACACTGCCGATAACAAATATACCGAAAAGTTAGAAAGAAAAAATGTGATTGAAGAAAAAAAGATAATCACTTCCGTATTCTGATAAATCCCGAGCCACGCCATTGGTGCAAACGGCTGTTACCAGCAGTTTTTTTTATTTTTCTGTTTTTCTCCATTTCCCGTTTTTAAACTCAAAAAATGTTTTAAACGGTCCAGTACAGTAACCAACTTCTCCATATTCAACGATTGCAAAGTCATATTGTTTATTAAAAATTGGTTTTATGAGATAGTTTAAGTTTCTACAAGTTTTTGTATAAAAATTAATGTCTTTATTCAGAATTCTTAAGGAATCTCTTTTGATTATTTTAATGTTACTTCTTTTTAAAATCTTTGTATTTAAAACAAATTTTTTAGAGAGATTATTCAAGCTATCAAGTTCTTTTTTATCTTTTAAGGCGAGTTTTTTGATATAAAACTCCCCAGAGTTAAAATATGGATTTTCAATAGAATCAATTTCAATCATACTTTCTTCAGGGATTTCTAATATGCATTCACAATTTCCTTCAGAAATTAGTTGTTCGATAAGTTCATTAGCTTTTTGATTATATTCTGCTTTTGGCTTTTCAATTTCTGATTTACAAGAAAAAAGCAGAAAAGTTATTACTGCAAAAAGGATTAAATTTCTATTATTCATAGGAGTTTTGGTAAAATTGCTGGTAACGTTCCGCGGCTTCAAGAAGTGGCGATGAACCAAGACCAAGCCTTCGCAAATATAACCAAAACTTTAAATTAATAACCTTTCCGATTTCAAATAAATCCCGAGCCTCGCCATTTCTTGAAACCGCTGTTACCAGCAGTATTTATTTGAATTTCTCTTTTACTTTAAATAAATAAGAAAGCTGATTTCCCTCACTTTTTAATTCAGACTCCATTAATGAAATCTTGTTTTCTTTGAACTTAAATAATATATCTGAAAGTTTTCTCAATCTAAATTTAGCTACATTCTCTATTAATTCTGCACCTGTCTGAATACTTGTTTGGAAGACACTGTTACTCGTTTTGAGTTTATGAATCTTAATAGCTTGTTCATATTTATATTTTAAATATCTATATTCTTCTTCAATCTCATTTATGCTTTTGTTGGATTTCGAAATACTTGTAATCCAATTTCTTAATCCCCAAATAGAATTATAAGTTTCAGGGTCATTTTTAAAATCAAATATTTGTTCCCAAGCTAAATTTTCTACTTTGACAATTGGAAAATCTTCTAAAATGAGATTATATGTTTCTGTTTTTACATTTGTAATATTGTCAATTTCGTAAATAGATGAACTAGATGGTATTACTGTAAATTTAGATTGATCATATGAAGTTGATAGAATTCTTGTTTTCAAATCATGACATAAATTACACAAGTCAAAAAAGCCGGCCATAGTTAATGTCTTTTCGTCGCTCATTTTGGATTGAATTATTGGTGTTATTTTTTTATGAATAGCACCATATTCATTTTCGTTCGCCAATTGCTTATAATCAAAGATTACCTTGCCTTCCTCGGCTAAATATTCTAGATTTTGATTTCGAAACTCTAAATCATCTGTTTTAGTTTTTTTATAATAAGCATCCCAACTTCCAAAATTTTCCTTAATGTTTTCATTCATAGCAATTAAACCTTGATAGATAATGAAGTCATTTAAAGATATAAGACCTTTTTTTTCTAAGATTGAGCGTTGCCCATCAAAAAGCTGTTGTTCAATCACTTCTTTCCACTCAGATAATCCTACAATGAAAATTTTATCAAAAAATAATAGTTCTCGCTTTATATCATCTAAGCCATTAAGTGTATTTATATTTCTTAGTCCAATTAGTTCATTCATGCTTAGTGTGGTTAAAATATTGCTGGTAACGTTCCCAGGCTTTGCGCTGTTGCGCATTTTCAAGACTTGCGTTAACAAATATACCTAAACTTTGAAAGATAATACGTCAATAGAAAGAAAAAAGATATTCACTACACTTTCCAAATAAAACCCAAGCCTAGCAATAGCGCAAAACCTGTGTTAGCGAATAGGCATTATATCTAGT
>NZ_JBMDKL010000032.1:0-2637 GCF_057809695.1 Flavobacterium sp. FG139 | reverse complement strand
ATTTGTTTTCGTCAGTGTCGAAAATCGCCACTGGCGCAAGCGACGAAACGTTAGCTGCTACTTTGTGAAAAATAGTACAAAAAAGCTACTTAACCTTTACAACAACTTTTCCTCTCGATCTTCCAGTTTCAATATAAGATAATGCTTCGTTAGTTTGCTCAAATGGGAATACTTTGTCAATAACAGGTTTAATAATTCCTGCTTCTATTAACTTTGTTATTTCTCCTAATTGTTTTCCTTCTGCTCTCATAAACAAGAATTTAAAAGATATATTCAATTTTTTTGCTTTTTTTCTAGCACTAAAACTTAAAAGACTAATTACAAATTTCAAATACCAAGCTAAACCAATTGCACTAGCAAATTCAGGTGTAGGTGGACCGACAAGAGAAATTAATTGTCCTCCACGTTTTAGAATTCGTAATGATTTTTCAAGAATTTTTGCGTCTCTATTGCTGTGCAATACTAAATCATAATCCTTTAACTTAGTTTCAAAATCTTCTATTTTATAATCAATAATTAAATCTGCACCTAGACTTTTTACTAAATCAATATTTTTTGAACTTGTAGTTGTAGCAACAAAAGCGCCTAAATGTTTAGCTAGTTGAATGGCAAATGTACCAACACCACCCGAACCAGCTTGAATGAAAACTTTTTGACCTTTTTTTACATTACCAACTTCTACAAGTGCTTGCCAAGCTGTTAAACCAACTAGTGGAATTGAACCAGCTTCTTCCATTGAAAGATTTTTTGGTTTTAATGCTACATCTTTTTCATCTATAGAAATATATTCGGCGAAAGTACCAATTCGAAAATCAGATGGACGAGAATAAACTTCATCGCCAACTTTAAGTTTACTTACTTTTGAACCTATTTTAGTAACTACACCAGCCACATCGTGACCATTTATAAATTGAGGTTTGTATGGTAGAAACAATTTGAATTCACCATTTCTGATAAGTGAATCCAATAAATTGACACCAGCCGAATGTACTTGTACCAATACATCATTTTCATTTAGAATTGGTTCAGCCCAATCTGTTAAATGCAATTTTTCTTTTTTGCCGTATTTATTTACAATGAATGCTTTCATTTTCGTTTATTTTAAGATTTATTCAATTGTTTAAGTATATTTTTTTCTAAAATACCGTAAGCAAAATGCTGTAAATTGATTAACACAGAAGTTCCTTTACCAACAATGTTTCTAAATTTGGGTTTATCTATCTCAATAACGTGCATTATTTTTTCTACAACCATAATAGGATCTTCGGCATTTTTTACCAATTCATTTGAAAATTTTTCAATTTTTGCTCTCAATGAATTATAATCTTCAATTTTTGCAATTGGAGAAGATGAATTATCAACAATATTTGTTTTAAAAGCAGCAGGTTGAATCATAGCAACGCTTACATTAAAATCGTTCAACTCATATCGTAATGCTTTGAAATATCCTTCCAAGGCATGCTTTGATGCTGAATAGTAAGCTGCATTTGGAAAAGAAACTAACCCAACTATTGAACCCAATGTGATAATTTTTCCAGATTTTTGTTTTCTAAAATGTGGTAAAATAGCATTAGTCACTTTTATAGTTCCCCAAAAGTTGGTTTCAAATTGTTTTCTACCCAATTCAATTGGAGTTTCTTCTGCTATACCTGCAACTAAAAAACCTGCGTTATTTATCAAAACATCCAATTTACCGATTTCTTTAAAAAGTCTTTCAGGTAATGTATTTATAGATTATTCTGAATCAAGGTCCAATGCAATCATTTTGAAAAGAACTGCAGATTGCACTTTTTCAGGATTTCTACTTGTGCCGATAACATTATAACCTTTTTTGTAAAGTTCATTTGCTACCAACAAACCAAAACCCGATGATGCACCTGTAACTAAAATATTTTGCTTCATTTTATTTGTATTTAAAAATTTATATTTACTTTTGCTTGCATATTGCAAGTGCAAATATATAATACAACTTTTGATTTGCAAGTGCTTTTCAAATTATTTTAAAAAATATTTTATTTTATGATACAACCTAGATCAGAATGTCCATTAAGTTACTCACTCGATGTCTTTGGAGATAAGTGGTCATTGCTTATTATTCGTGACTTAATGTTTACCAACAAATGCACCTATAATGATTTTATAAAATCGGAAGAAGGAATTGCAACTAATATTTTAGCAGCAAGATTAAAATCATTAGAAGAAAATGGTATTATTAAAAAACTAGAACACCCCGATAGCAAAGCAAAAAAATTGTATAAACTCACACAAAAAGGAATAGAATTATTACCTATTATTATGGAAATTTATATTTGGACAGATAAATATTTTGCAATGTCAGAAGAATTAAAAGCGACGATTAGTGAGGCTAAAAAGGACAAAGAAAAATTTATAAAGCAGGTATTAAAAGAATTAAAATCTAAATAATAAAAAAAGCAGCAGCTAACAGCGGTTTTAAGAAATTGGGGTTTTCGGGCTTAATTTAAAGTTTGTTTTGTACTTTTGATTTTCGGTGATTAATCGAAAGTTTCGGGCTTACAAATCCCCAACTTCTTAAAGCCGCGAAACGTTGTGCGACACTTTGGAAAAACCAAACTAAATATAACAATATCATTAAATTTTGAACTTTGAAGAATTTCA
>NZ_JBMDKL010000031.1:0-2759 GCF_057809695.1 Flavobacterium sp. FG139 | reverse complement strand
TATTTTTGAAATATAAATTAACAAAAAAACGTCAACCTATTTCAGGACAAGACAAAACCGCTAAACAAAAATTAAACATCAAAATAATGATAAAAAAATTATTGAAATTCTTTAAACAAAATAATATCAAAATTGAGCTTGATGTTATTAAAGGAGCTATAATTGATTATCGAAGGGACGGAAAAGAATTGATGCGAAAACTTGCAGAAAAATACGGACTTAATATTGAAAATGAAAAAGATTATGAAAAATTAATTGCTAGAAATAACGAAGAGATACCAAGAAAAGGAGAACTTTCGAAACGTTGGAATTACGCTTTTCACGGTTGTGAATGTGGGTTTTATAATAAAAAATATAAACAACGAGTTGAAGTTGTATTAAGTAATCAACCTGAATTTGGACATATTGATTCTTGGTTTCTTTTATCTTATATGGAATCAACTGAAAAATACCGAAAAGAGATAAAAGGAATTAATTGGCAAGAACTTAAACTCTTAATAGAAAAATTATACGAAATTGGCGAAATAGAATCTGTAAATAAATAAAAAACGAACGCACAACAGCCGTTTGCACCAATGGCGTGGCTCGGGATTTATCAGAATGCGGAAGTAATTATCTTTTTTCTTTCAATCGCATTTTTTCTTTCAAAGTTTTCGGTATATTTGTTTTCGTCAGTGTCGAAAAATGCCACTGGCGCAAGCGACGAAACGTTAGCGGTAATGCTAGGATTTCGTTGAAAACTTACCCTGAAAATTATGATTTCACAAGAAGAATTACAAGAAATAGAAAATAGAGTTAACAATTCTACAAAAGGGCTTTGGAAAGCTTTTATTGAAGGTAGAGATCACGAAAGTGGCACAAATTTTATTATGACCGGAACTGAATCTAATCGTGGGAATGATATTGAATTACTAGGCGCAAAATTAGAAGATTATGATTTTATTGCTAACGCTAAACAAGATATTCCGAAACTTATAGCTGAAATAAAAAGGCTAAACAAAAATTTATAAGCACTAACCGCTAACAGCCGTTTGCACCAATGGCGTGGCTTGGGTTTTATCAGAATACGGAAGTGATTATCTTTTTTCTTTCAATTGCGTTTTTTCTTCCTAACTTTTCGGTATATTTGTTATCGTCAGTGAGTGAAAACCGCCACTGGCGCAAGCGACGAAACGTTGGCAGTAATATTCAAAAAAAATCGGAGAATTCAAGAAATAAACAAATATGGAAGAAAGTTTAAACGAAAAACAAAATTTTGTAGAAATACCAACAAAAAAAATTTATAGAGATCGAGCGATTTGGGTTGGTTCTTTTTTAGGCGGACCAGTTGTTGCTGGATATTTTATAGCAGAGAATTTCAAAGTATTTAAAGATTATAAAAAGGCAAAAACTACATGGATTATAACAATTATTTCAACAATAATTATCTTTGGTGGAATCTTTTTAATTCCAGAAAATATAAAAATTCCAAATCAAATAATTCCCATAATTTATACATCAATTGCTTATTACCTAGCAAAACATTATCAAGAGCAGAACATAAGAGAACATATAAAAAATGGTGGAGAATTTTTTAATTGGTGGAGAACAATTGGAATTGCAATTATAGGGCTTTTAATTATTGCTGGTGTAGCAATTAGTATTTACATCTTTTCAGATTTAGCAACAAATTCTGAAATAACAAGAAAATACGGAGTAATGAATAATGAAATTGTTTTTGATAATAGCGTAAATGTTGCTGAAGTTGATAAAATTGCAATTGCTTTTGAGAAAACTACCTTTTTTGACAATGCAGTAACTAAATTCGCTTACTTGAAAAAAATTGGCAATAATTATGAAATATCTCTTTCTTGTAACAAGCTATTTGAAACTGAAAAAGAAGCACAAGAACCCTATATTCAATTGAGAAATGATATGCAAAAATTATTTCCGAATAATAAAATTATTTTCAATCTCGTCGTTGAAAATCTTGATAACATAGTAAAAAGAATTGAATAAAAATACTACTGCCAACAGCGGTTTCAATAAATGGCGAGGCTCGGGATTTATCAGAAATTGGAAAGGTCTTTAATTAAAAGTTTTGTTTATATTTGTGAAGGTTTGGTCTTGGTTCGTCGCCACTTCTTGAAGCCGCGAAACGTTGGCAGAAAGTTTATGACAACATAACGAAAAAAAAATTAAATGAAAAAATATCTATACATTGTATTAATAATTTTAATCTTTTCTTCTAAAGATAACATTGTAAATGCCCAAGAAAAAAAACCTGAAAAGCTAGTGAATATTGAAAATTTGGCTATTGGAATTGAATTTCCAATCAATACTAAATTTACAATAAAAGTTACAAAAGTGGACGAACTAAATTTTAAATATGAAATTTTGAAAACTGAACCGTACAACAAAAAACTTGAAATGTGGAATACTAGAAACTTATTTGATGAAAATGGAGAAACAGAAACTATCGAGTTTTATTTTGCTGAAACTACAAACAATAGTAATATGTTAGTAATGCAAAGCAGGTCAAAATATTCTATTAAGTTTAAATCTGAAATTCAAACAGAAGAAAACGGAGAATTCAGTGAAATACAAAATGTTGGAACACATAAAGGTTCTAAAACAACTGAGAGTTGGGCGAAAAAAACATATAAAATAAGACTAAGTAATTTTGAATTAAAAAATTAAAACCTTCTGCCAACAGCCGTTTACACCAATGGCGTGGCTTGGGATTTATCAGAATGCGGAAGTGAATATCTTTTTTCTTT
>NZ_JBMDKL010000030.1:0-3731 GCF_057809695.1 Flavobacterium sp. FG139 | reverse complement strand
CCATCACTATCGATATAGGTTAATAAAGCATCATTAGTATCGGTATTATTTGAAACACCACAAGCTACTAAAGTAGTGGAACCAAATCCATCGTTATCAGCATCTAAATACTGTAATTGTGCATCGTTACAATCGGAATTGTTGGTAACATATCCAATGGGTGTTCCTGTACAAGAAACTTGAGAAACAGCAGGATTACCAAATCCATCATTATCTGCATCTCTATAATAAGTCACATTAGTATTGATTGTAAAAGTAGTTGCGGTTCTACATAAGGTATTTGTTGAACATGCAGCATAATACGTTGTAGTTCCTGCTGTGTTAGTGTTAGCAAGTCCTGACCCAACTACTCCAACTGGATTAAAAGAACTTCCTGTTCCAATAGGCGAACCACCTGAAGCCACCGTATACCAGTTGATTACACCCGAAGAAAACAACATAATTTGTCCTCCTGAAGGTGGCGTTATTGTCCATCCAAATGAACCTAAATAAGTTCCAGATGAAGTTGCATAAGTAGTAGAAATTAAAGTATAGGTTACTCCAGCAGTAAGTGTAGTTGATAGTAAAGGTTCATTTCCTGCCGTTCCGCCATCGTCATCACCTACTACCCATGTTCCACCACCACTACAATTACCTGGTACAAAACTACCTGTAGTGATATAACCCATTCCATCAAATGCGGTGTTGTCATTCATTTCAAAAGTATAACTTCCAGTTACAGAAACCTGAAAATTGGTAGCGATATAATTTCTAGTAATAGCAGCATCAAAACTGCATGTAGTAGAATTTGATATGGATGTCGTTGGACGCAAGGCAGTTGGAGTAGCAACCCAAGTTCCTGATAATGTGGTACCTGAATTCACATAGCCTGAACAAGCAGTGGAAGAAGTCAAAGAACCTGATCCACCTTGACATATAGTCACACCAGTTGTTGTTGGCGGAGCTGAATTTACAATAACTGTAAAAGTTTGTACCGCACTACTCTGACAACCATTTGCATTTTTAACTGAAATTGTTCCTATATAACTACCCGGATTGGTATTGGCAGGAACCGAAATAGTGATGGTTCCTCCCGAAGAAGTGCCAGCAAAACTTGCATTAGTAACTGCAACAAAACTATTGGTTGGAGAAGCGTTCCAAGTTATACTATAAGTTGAAGGCGAATTGGTTGTAGCCGTATAGGCTAATGGTGTTGTTTGAGCTGAAGCCGAAAAACAAACTGGTGAAGTTGCCGAAGACCATGTGGTAGTAGGTAGTGGATTCACTGTAAAAGGAGTTGCACTAGTCACCGTACCGTTTGTAGCAGTAATCACAATATTTCCTGTAGTACCAGATCCTACTGTAACCGTTACTGAGGTTGCAGTATTAGCGGTTATGGCTGCTGTTGTTCCTCCAATGGTTACCGATGAAGCTCCTGATAAATTAGTACCTGTAATTACTAAAGAAGATCCGGCACATCCTGATGAGGCAAAACTTGTAATAGTTGGTGGTGGAATAAAAGCAACCGCGATAGTAAATGTAGTAGTCGCTGGTATTGTCGAGTAATAATCATAGGCTCTAATATAATAAGTAGTACTTGCAGCCAAACCTGTAGCGGTTATGGTTTCAGTACCTCCTCCTGAAGTATTATCGGCACATGCAATATTGGTTCCATTACAAGCTCCAGAACGCAAATCTAAAACAGCATCAAAAGAACTTGAACCCACTAAAGTTATGGCATATGTTCCTGCGGTAGATGTTGTAAACGAATACCAAATATCATCATTAGCGGTACCTGCACAGGTGGCAGCAAGTGACTGTGTAGCGCCCGAGACATTGCCTGTCACGGCGGCAGCACCTACAGTGAGTCCCGTAGCACCAGAACAGTTGTCGTTTGCTGGAGACGGAATTGGCGTCCATGTAAATGTTAAGCCTGAAGCTGGTAACACCGTTGATTTGTAATTAACGGTATCTGCATTTGTAGTTCCAGCAGAAGTTGAAGCCCATGCGGTATTATTTGCTCCTGAACGATTATTAAATGTAGCATTAGAAGTTCCTCTTAAACCCACTTCTCCTTTACTGCTATTAGCCGTTGAAGTGGCACTACAAGAACCGTACATGATTTCAATTTTGTTACTTGTTTCGTAAAGACGAATCTGGAAATTTAATACATCACCTGCAACAGCACCTCCATTGTAACGTTGTGCATTGTTCCATTGAATGATGAAAATCCTATTCGGACTGGACCCAGAAACCCCTTTAACAATAGTAGAAGCGTTACTAATTAAATCCCTACCAAATGCTGATACCGCCAAATCATAACCCGTTGAGCCTGAAATTGGCGTATAATAATTTCCTGCAGGTGCAGTAGTTCCAAGAGTAATAAAACCATTGGTTGCCACATTACAGGTAGTATAAACACTTCCGTTGTATGTAAAATTAAAGGGGATAGTCGCAGCAACAACCGCTTCATCCCAGCCCGAAGCATGCACTGTAGTAGGACTTGGGACCGTTGTATAAGTACCTGAAGATTGAGCAAAAGTATAGTTCTGTGCATAACTAGTATTGCTAATCGCAAAAATAAAGAACATCAAAAGAGATACTTTATGGTTCAAAAAATCCAACAAACCCATCTGTTTGTCTTTCATTATAAAGACATTTTTGGTTGGATCATCGGGAGAAAGAATAGTATTTCTACTCAAAATTTCGTACTTTTTTTTCATATTCATATAGATTTAATAAAGGATTTAATTTTTATGCGCTAAAAACAATTAATAATTACATATGTCATAATTTTTTAATAGTTTAATAATGACTATTTCTATAAATTAACATATTTATAAATTTTTTATAAAATTAACTCTTATAAATTCAACTCAAGAATTTGTATGCTAATTAGCCTAATTAATCGTTAAAGTCACCATTTTAACATTTAAAGTGTAATTCAACTCTTTTTACTGTATTTTATCGATATTTTACTATACGCAATTAATTGAATTTAACATGAAAAAACCTAATTATTAATGGCGCTGAATTGAAAGTCATTGATACAACCCTACATCATACTGTAAATTGAATGCAAATAAAAAATAACACTTGATTACTTCTAGAGGGCAATTCAGATTGAAGAAACCAAAAACCCTTCTCAAATCAATGAGAAGGGTTTCTGGTTTTGTAAGTCGTGTAAAAAGCCTATCGCTTAATCACGCGTAGGGTTTTAGTCACCTCATCTTGCGATACAATCACATTGTACACACCCGATGGATAGCTCGCTCCTACTGCTAACGTTTCAATATCGGTAGTAGCAATCGTTTTGCTCTCTACTAATTGTCCTAGCATGTCGTAAACTTTCACTTGCAGTGGTGTTTCGCTAGTAGTTTTTACATTCAACTTGAAGTCGTTGGCAAATGGATTAGGTACTGCCATGGCTTCAAATGTTATTGTGCTTGATTGCAGTGTTGGTGCAGTTTCAATCACTTTAGCATTCAACGCCGCTGGTGTAGTAAGCGTACATGATTTGCCGTTAGGACCAAACACACCTCCTATTTGAACCGCTACTTGAACCGTATACGTAGCACTTCCTACCAATCCTGGAACACTATTCAATACAAACGAACGCAAATTGCTGTCGAAAGTATAGCTGTAGCTCAAACTCGTATTGGTAATGGTAAAGCGGTATGCCGTAGCATTGGTAATGATGTTAGCATAAATCACTTCATTCACGTTAGTTGCCGTGTAATCACATTGTGAGT
>NZ_JBMDKL010000003.1:0-321395 GCF_057809695.1 Flavobacterium sp. FG139 | reverse complement strand
GAACCCCTCTTACCAGGATGAAAACCTGGCGTCCTAACCGATAGACGAACGGGCCATTATCATCTTAAGTTAAAATAATCTCAATAATAAATTGAACTTGTAGCCCGTAGGGGAATCGAACCCCTCTTACCAGGATGAAAACCTGGCGTCCTAACCGATAGACGAACGGGCCTACTGCTTAAATGCGGATGCAAAAATACAACTATTTTTTATTCGCACAATAGTAGTTGTAACTTTTTTTATTTTTTTTTAGTAGGCTTTTGCAAACAGCACTCTACCAGTAGATTTAGCTCCTGTAAAAACACATTTACCTTCTTCCGTAACACGATTTAAAGGTATACAACGTATTGTTGCCTTAGTTAAATCTTTAATTTTTTCCTCAGTTTCAGGAGTTCCATCCCAATGTGCTGAAATAAATCCTGCCTTATTTTCTAAAACATCTTTAAATTCTTCAAAATCATTAACTTCAGTAATATGTGTATCTCTATAATTTAATGCTTTGTTGAACAAATCATTTTGAATAGTCTCTAATAAATCATTAATATAATTCACAATTCCATCACTAGAAACTACTTCTTTTGTTAAAGTATCACGTCTAGCCACTTCAAAAGTACCATTCTCTAAATCCTTTGGCCCTACTGCAATTCGCACAGGAACCCCTTTTAATTCCCATTCGGCAAATTTAAATCCAGGTTTTTGAGTAGTTCTATTATCAAATTTAACCGAAATTTTTAATTTTTTAAATTGAGCCACTAATCCTTCAACAACTTCAGTGATTTTTTCAAATTCTTCCTCTGTTTTGAATATAGGAACAATAACCACTTGTATTGGAGCCAAATTTGGTGGCAAAACCAATCCATTATCATCAGAATGCGTCATTACTAAAGCTCCCATCAATCGTGTTGAAACTCCCCAAGAAGTTCCCCAAACATGCTCTTGTTTTCCTTCTTGATTGGCAAATTTTACATCAAATGCTTTCGCAAAATTTTGACCTAAAAAATGAGAAGTCCCAGCTTGTAAAGCTTTACCATCTTGCATTAAGGCTTCAATACAATACGTTTCTTCTGCGCCTGCAAATCGCTCTGTTTCTGTTTTCAATCCTTTCACAACTGGAATTGCCATAAAGTTTTGAACAAAATCAGCATACACATTCATCATTTTTTCTGACTCTTCAATAGCTTCAACTTTAGTCGCATGTGCTGTATGCCCTTCTTGCCACAAAAACTCTGCTGTTCTTAAAAACAAACGTGTTCTCATTTCCCAACGAACTACATTAGCCCATTGATTTATAAGCAAAGGCAAATCCCTGTATGATTGCACCCAATTTTTATAAGTACTCCAAATAATCGCTTCACTCGTTGGACGAACAATCAATTCTTCTTCTAATTTCGCATTAGGATCCACCATCAATTTACCCGGTTTATCCGGATCATTTTTCAAACGATAATGCGTCACAATGGCACACTCTTTTGCAAAACCTTCTGCATTTTTTTCTTCTGCCTCAAACATGCTTTTGGGCACAAAAAGAGGAAAATAGGCATTGCTATGACCTGTTTCTTTAAACATTCTATCTAACTCTGCTTGCATTTTTTCCCAAATAGCATAGCCATAAGGTTTAATAACCATACACCCTCTAACCCCAGAGTTTTCAGCCAAATCGGCTTTAACTACAAGTTCGTTATACCATTTGGAATAGTCGTCTTCTCTCTTTGTTAAGTTCTTGCTCATAATGAATAGTTTGGCATAAAAATTGTTTAACTAATTTTAACTAAATAGTTCGGCAAAACTAACTATTTTTGTATTGACCAACAATAAAAATGCTATAGATATGAAAACAAATTATTTTTTTACAAAAAAAATCTCCATTTATTCAGTACTTGGAGTTTTGGCTTTGATGGCAACTTCTTGTGGTTCTTATCAAAACACCTCTTATTATGATAATGATGGAGTTTATGGAAGCACCGAAAAACCAAAACAAAAAGCTGAAACAAATAATAGCGGATACTACAAAGATTATTTTAGCTCTTTAAACAAAGAAAATGAACAAGTATTTACTGATGTAGAAAAATATTCTACCTACAATGATACTTTGAAAAAAGTCAATACTAACACTACAACTACAGACAATCAAAATGCAACTGGTTATGCCAGTTGGGGTTCCAATCCAGATAATGTAACTGTAAACGTTTATAATAATGGATGGGGCTATAACAATTGGTACGGTCCTAGCTGGGGTTATTGTGGTGGTGGATATTATGGGAACTATTGGGGATATAACAGCTGGTATGGTAACTCATGGGGCTATTCACCAAGTTGGGCTTGGGGTTGGAATTCTTGGTACGGACCAAGTTGGTACGGTTACGGTTATGGCTACGGGTATTACCCTTATGGTTATGGATACAATCCTTATGGATATGGTTATTACGGTAACACTTGGGCATGGAATAACGGTTCATTGGGTCACACTTACGCGCATTCTGGTGGAAGAAGAAACACAAACTTCACAGGAAGCGGATATGGCAGTCCAAACCGAAGTATGTCTGGAAACGGCGGAAGATCTGCTTTAGGAGGAAATCGAGTTGTTGGAGAACCATCAAATATCCCAAGAAGCTATAGCAATACTGGAACTCCAAGAAGCAGTTATGTTCCAAGAACTAACGAAACTGTTTCACCTAGATCAACTACTCCAAACAACAACACTAATTACAATACTCCTAGAAGTTATACTCCTTCAGTTCCTTCTACAACAACCTCTTCACCAAGAACATACACACCATCAACCCCAAGAAGTTATGATTCTCCAAGATCCTATACTCCAAGTGGTGGTGGAAGCTATGGCGGTGGCGGTGGCAGCTACGGCGGTGGCGGCGGTGGAAGATCTGGCGGTGGTGGTGGAAGAAGATAATTCCTATCACAATTAGTACAATTTAAAAAAACACCAAATCAAATCATTGCCTTATTAAGTGCTGATTTCTTTATGGTAAAATTCAATAGCCTTAAAAAATAATTTTATGAAAAAGATTTTTGCAATTGCAATAGCAAGTTTAGCTATGACTTCTATTCAAGCACAAGATATTACTGACGCCTTGCGCTATTCTCAAACCGATTTAAACGGAACGGCTCGATTTAGAGCAATGGGTGGAGCATTTGGAGCTCTTGGCGGTGATTTTTCTTCTCTTAACATCAATCCAGCAGGTTCTGTGATTTTTGCTAACAACCAAGTTGGATTCACCTTAGCCAATTACAACACTAAGAATAATTCTAATTATTTTGGCAAAAACACGAGTGACTCAAAAAACTCTTTTAACTTAAATCAAGCTGGTGCCGTTTTTGTTTTTGAAAATGATGACCAAAAAAGTTCTTGGAAAAAATTTGCTTTAGCCCTAGATTATGAAAACAATAGAAATTTAAACAATTCTGTTTTTTCTGCGGGTACAAATCCAAACAATTCTATAGACAATTACTTCCTAAGTTATGCCAATGGTGTATCGCTTGGAACGCTAAACAACTATTATTTTGATGAATTGTACTATAATGAGCAACAAGCGTATTTAGGATACAATTCTTACATCATTGATCCTACAGCAAACAATAATACCAATACTAGTTATTATACCAACATTGCTCCAGGAGGAAATTATTACCAAGAAAACAAAATAAAAACTACGGGTTATAACGGCAAACTTGCGTTCAACTTTTCTGGACAATACACCGATAAATGGTCGTTTGGATTGAATTTAAATTCTCATTTTATCGATTTCAGACAATCAAGCAGTTTTTTTGAATCCAATAGTAACCCCAAATATGCAACAGGTTCAACGGTAGATAATGTTCGTTTTTACAATGATTTGTATACCTATGGAAGCGGCTTTTCTTTTCAATTAGGAACCATTTTCAAACCCGTAAAAGAAGTTCGTTTAGGGGTATCGTATGAATCACCAACTTGGTACCGATTGACTGATGAACTAACGCAACGATTGGTTACCTCGGGTTATGGATTGAATGCAACTCAAGACAATACTATATATTCTACGGTAGCTACAGATCCAAATACAACAATGATTTTCCAACCTTACAAACTGAAATCTCCAGGTAAATTAACAGGAAGTTTTGCTTATGTATTTGGAAAAAGAGGTCTGCTAAGCATCGATTATGCTTTTAAAGATTATAGCAACACTACCTACAGACCAAAATCAGATTTCACAACTACCAATACAACAATGGGAAATACTTTAACTACAGCTAGTGAAGTGCGAATTGGAGGTGAATTCAAAGTAAAAAAAGTAAGCTTTAGAGGTGGTTACCGTTGGGAACAAAGTCCTTATAAAGATGGTACAACTGTAGGTGATTTAACCGGTTATTCTGGTGGATTAGGTTTTAATTTTGGTACCACAAAATTAGATTTGGCTTACTCAAATTCTAAACGTGATTACAACCAACAGTTTTTTACACAAGGATTGACTGATGCGGCGCGAATTAAATCGGTTAATAACAATGTGACTTTAACCTTATTATTCGAATTATAAAATTTAACAAATAACTATATCAAAAACCATTCGTCTTTCGGATGGTTTTTTTTGTGTTTATAGATTACCCACTAGCCCTGATTGGAATTGTAAATGTATTTATTTTATTGAATATATAGCATTTTTAGAAAACATTTAGTCAACGAATTTAAAAAATACAAATTAAATCCATGATTTGTATTTGGATAAAATTATTTTTAATATTTTGAAACAATATACTTTAAAGTATCTTCTATTTAGAGTTAACAATAAAAATTTTAATAATTTTAAAAAACATACTCGAACTTATAAAATATAAATAGCATTGGAATCTAAAAAAAATGTAGAATTTTTCATAGTCCTAATACTAGCTTTTTTAAACTTATTGTTATTTATTTTTTATAATAAACTAGCTTTTATCTAATAAATAAACTTTTAAATTGATACTTTTCAATTATTCAGACTACCTCCCTTTGTAAAGACATAATTCAATAAGTTCTTTAATATTTTCAAAATTAAGGTTCAATTTCTTAAATATACTATTTAACAATGATTACTAATTTTTATTGGCTTTTAACTAAATCAAAAGACACACTAATACTTACCTAATACAGTTAGTGGTAAGACTAAATCAAATCTGCAAAATGACAGAATGTCATATTGGTTTTTTAGGCATAACAATTGTTAAAACTTTCTAAAAATCAAACATATATGGCAATACAAAATTACACACAGAGACTTGCAAACTTACAAGCAAGAAAATTTGACAGAGAATTAAATGAATCTCTAATTTCGAAATCTTTTAGTTCAAAAGACATACCTGATAACGTTAAGTATATGGTAGAATCTATGAGACCAATTGATAATAAGTATAACGAAAAAACTATTGAAGCAGCTCAAAGAGTTCAAACTCACCTAGAGAATGGATTCGATTTACATTTCAAAAGAGCTTATCGAACTCAAGGTTCAGTTAGAACACGAACAAATATAAAAGTACATAGTGATTTTGATTTATTAGTAATAATTGATCGTTATCATTATCCACAAGAACCTGACCCAAATAATACTTATACAAGTTCTGACCCCAATGAGGACATAATAGAACTTAGAAAACAAGCCATCAAAATCTTAAAAAATATTTACGATGAAGTAGACGATTCAGGAGAAAAGAGTATTTCAATTTTTAATAAATCACTAAATCGAAAAGTAGATATTGTATTCTGTTTTTGGTATCATTCTAATAAATATAATGAAACAAATAATGAACATTACCGAGGAGTTTATTTATATAAATTTCCAACAAAGACCAAGTTAAAAGATTTTCCTTTTGCAACAATAAATAATGTTAATCACAAAGGCGATATAACATCAGATGGATCACGTAGAGGTATTCGTTTATTAAAAAATCTTAGAGCAGATTCCGATACTAGAATTAATCTATCTAGTTTTCATTTGACTACAATAGTTCATTCAATTGAAAATGTTTTAATAAATTATTCAAATGGCGAGGAACTGAAAATAGCTCAAGAGATATCTAAAGAATTGCAAAATTTGATAATTAGCAGTAATTACAGAAAATCTGTGACTAGTCCGAATGGTTTAGAAAATCCACTTGAAGATGATACTTTATTGCCTGAACTAAGAAAGCTTAAAGCGGATTTAGATTCCTTAATCGAAGATTCTGCAAAGGAAATTTTGAGCAGTCCAATCATTAAGCGTGCAATTTTAACTTATTAAACATTATTTACTATGACTGATTTAAAACCAAAAATATTTATAGGCTCATCAAAAGCAGGGTTGCCTGTTGCAAAAAAAGTTTGTAATAATTTATCTTCTATTGGTGATTGTTTCATTTGGGAAAATCCAAATATATGGGAAGCTAATAAAAGTACTTTTGATAATTTGTTAAGAATGGCTTCGTATTTCGATTTCGGAGTTTTTGTAGCTACTTCCGATGATTTGACTTTGACAAACGATAAGATTGTGATTGAAGCACGAGATAATGTAATTTTAGAAATGGCATTATTTCTAGGTGCAATGGGAAAACATAAATCTTTTTTACTTGTTGAAGATGGCATAAAATTACCAACTGATTTCAATGGAATATATATGCCAAGATTTGATCCAGATGATGATTCTACTATTAAACTTGCAACTGAAGCATATTCAAGAACAATAGCAGAACATTATGAACTTGGACACTTAAGTCTTTATCCAACTACAGCGTTGGCAATAGGTTACTATAAAAATTTTGTAAAAGAATTAGTTGAGACCCCACAAAAAGCAAACCCGCTTGTCATAGATGGAGTTACATACACAGATTTTAAACTAAAAATTGTCGTTCCAGAAAATCTAAAGGGAAGGGTTCGTGAGAAAGCAAGCCTTTTCTACAAGAGAAATGGATTTGTCGAAAACTCATTAGTCACAGAATTTAGGAAACATCCTTCATGGTTTCAAATTGATCCAAACTCAGCTCCTACAGCTATTCTTTATGATATGCCTAGTACGTTAACTGGAATAGATGATGCGATAGAATTAATCCTAGAAAAAGGATATAAAGGCAGGACTAAAATTCAAGAAGTAATTGAGCAACGTGAATTGAATAATTTTAGACGTGTTTTACAGATGTTAATTGATGAAAGCCCATTTGCTCAACAGACGGTAGAAATTATAGATGAATTTTAAAGTCCAAAAGCTAACAAATGTTTGACACAATTGCTAATTTCATGTCAAATTCACTTTTACGTTTAGCAAGAAATATTATCTTATTGGAAAATAATAACTTCTGAATTAGCAACTCACACCAAGGAAACAATATTGTTATGCGATGATTCGTATAGTTATAAGAAGATGTAGCTTGAAATTTGTTGTAGCAAAGTGGAAAAAGTCACTTGAAAATAAAATATATTTTAAAGCTAAAAAGTCAAAAATAAATAATTTAGACTTTATTAATACTAGCTATTAAACCAAAGAAATTAGTTTTAACTGTACTTATAATCTCATCTATAGAAATATTGTTTTTTTGTGCTAAATAATTATAAACTTCAATTAAATCATAAGGGTAAATTGGTTTACCTTTGTTATCGATATATGGTCCATCGCTCTCTATTAATACCCTATTCAAAGGTAATCTACTTATAATATCAACCCCTTTTTTTGACTTAATCATTGATGTATTTATTGAAAAATAATACCCAGCTTTCAAAATATTTTCAACATCTCCAACGTTTCCTGAATACCAATGGAAAATGGCATATTTTATATTGTGATCTATCAGGTATCTTAAAACTTCTTTCTCTGCACCTCTTGAATGCAAACTTAAAATTTTACTTGAAACATTATTTTTAATAATCTCAAGAATTTTTTTGAAAACCTGAATTTGCAAATCTTTGGTATTTATTCCCTCTCGTGAAAAGTCTAATCCAATTTCGCCAATATACGAGGTTTTATTTATTAATTTTTCAAATTTCAATATCTCATTGGTATCATATTTTTTTATAATCAACGGATGGAAACCAAGAGCCTGTCTTACTTTTTTTTTACTAATAAAGTGATTATAACCTAATTCAAAATGACTTGGTAGACTAGTCATACTTATTACAGTAACTCCTCTTTTTTCACATTCATTTAAAACCTGAATAGGATTTGGGTACATATCAATATGGCAATGGGTGTCTATTATCATATTTGCCTTAATTGAGATTTAACAAATTCATTTCCTTTATCTCTAAATAATTGTAAAACTTCATCTTTAGATCTTAAAACCATTTCAGAATATTCTGTTAAGTTTTCTAAGGAAATACTTCCATTTATTAATAAATCTCTTTTCATTTGTTCAATACTGATTTGTCTATTTAAAAAACTAAATAATGCTGGTAAATCATTTGTTAATGAACTAACTGTAAGTATGTTATTTCCGTACAATTGGGTGTCTAAATTAGCTTTATTTAAAGCCGCTCTTCTATAAATACATGGCATACATTTTCCACACTGTTCAGTGCCAATTTTTATTGCCCAGTGTTGCTTTCTTCCTCTTTTGCCACAAGAAACAGATTTTTCATAAATACCATTTAGGACATTTTGATTTGTACAATTAATAAACATTTCTCCTTTGGTTTTAAATGTATAAGGATTTTTAATAATCATACCTAAACCACAATTGTTTAGAAGTTTTTGTATATTATCAATTACAAACGGATGTGTCGTTCTTGTGCTCAAAGAACTCACTCTTGAAGGAGTCAATGGATAATTTATTGAGATTGTACCATTTTCAGGAATTATTAATTTATTCGTTGTACTCAAATAACATCCCAATCCAATAAAGAATAAAGATCTACTTCTATAATTATTTTCTACTTTAACATTTTCAAAATTTTCGTTTTTACGATTTAATGCTAATTTGGATTGTACCCAATATATTTTATCAATATATTTTTCTTTTAGATAGTTATACAATTTTGATTGATCTCCATTTGGTCCAGATGATTTATAATCGAAATGAGATACAAATAACATTTTCTCATCATTTCCTAATTTCTCTAATTCGTCAATAACTCCAATTAATGAATCTAATCCACCTGAAAACAGACTAACAGATTTAATTTTTTCTTTCTCATAACTATTAATATTTCTTTTCCATCTTCCATTTTTAGGAATAAAATAATTCCTTTCTATGTTCTTAGTAAATGTGATATTCCAATTGTCCCCAGTTAAAAAATTTAATATTTGCTCTAATAAATTTTCATTACCCTGCCAATTAGATAAATTATAAACTGGAAATTCGACCTCTAATTCTCTAGCCCAACCATCGTAAGAGTAAATCTCTCTGTTAAATAAATTATCTACACCATATACAATTGCAGAAATCAAGAAAAAATCAAATTTTACGCTTCGAAAATCATCAGTAAAATCGAATACTTTTACATATTGATTAAAAACTAAGGATATTTTACTGTCAACATTAGCAGAATTTTTATAACAAAGTTTTATATCTGAAAATTTACCATATTCTGCTTCAACTATTTCTACTGTTACTTTCATAATTATTCAAATACTGTTAAAATATCTTGTTGAATATCTTTTATTAAATTATCCGCTTCATTTGAACTCCAATCAATATTTTGCAGTAGCCTGTTTTTTTGAATACCGCCAACCCTTTCAATAATGAAATTTTTAATTTGTCGAAATAAACTATTACAATCTGCTTCGTTTTTATCTTTAATAAGTTTCTCATAAAACCATTTAGATAGTAATTCATTAATGTAATATCCAAAATATTTGATTATTATTTCTTCGGAGGAATGAGTATTAAATTCATTGGATAAATTAACCTGAATTTCATCAATTGAATCTGCATCAGCTATTAATTCTTCAAATAATAATCTTGATGCTTCTTTAGCTGCATTTTCATCAATAGTTGAAGCTGTTCCTGAACAATATTCGATTAAATGATTAATTATATCTGCAACAGATTTATTTTCAATATCTGCTAAACCTGTTGACTGTAGGGTTTCTCTAATATTGTATCCTGAACCAGTAAATGTAGAAAATAAACCACCTAATTTTTTTGCAGTTTTAATTCCTCCTTTTCCACCTATTTTTGAACCTCCTCTGCCAGCTTTTGTAGCTCCTCCAAGAACATTTACAAAATTTTTAAGTATTCCTTGTAATTTTGGTGTTTGTAAAGTTGAAGAATCACAACTGGTTGTCATAGCAGAACTCAAATCTCCCCAATTAGGAATCATTGTTTTATTTGCATCTGAAAATGATTTTGATGTACCCATACTATTTTTTTATTTTAAATGCTTTACTTGCTTTGCTTTTCCCATCTTTGAAATAATTCGTAAGAAATTCTCCAAATATAGGGCGATTACTATAAGCCTGTAAAGCTAAACCAATAGCCGCTTCAATATTAGAGGAATCAACTACTTTTAATGACTCCATATAGTAATATGGTGTGTTATCAATATTTTCATCCATCATGCAATTAAAAATATCATAATATCTTTTTTCCTTTTGATTCTTCTTCAAATTACCACTTAATAATAGAAAGAAACTCTCTTTTTCAATTTCAGTAAATTGCATAAACTGTTTTTGAATCAAACTTTTTGTAACAGATGGTGTCATTCCATCAATGCGTAATTCGTTAAATAATTTTTTTACAATTTGTGGAACTATACTTGAAGCAGTTATAGAACTTCCTATTTTATCTCTTGAAATCCAAAAATAATCTCTTAAATCAATTTGAGATAATTGTGGCTCGACCTGAATCCATTTTATAACTTTAGGCTTACACCAATCATTAAAATCAGATTTTAAATTTGACAAACTCTCTTCACTTGTTTTGTCAATACAATGTTTCTCTATTTCTTTTATTTCGTCAGGTAATCCATCTTGATTTATCTGCCATTCAAATAGTTGTTTGAAAAGTTTTAATTCTGAATATTCTAAAATCATGAGTTTCGCTAATATGGAATCATTAAAATTACTTAATGATGCCACATCTGCTAATCTTTGTCTTAAAGTATAAGTATTAAGAAATCTCTTTATTTGTCTTGGATTTCCATATAAACTTTGAGTAATTAACGGAACTAATGAAGGAATTGTAATAACATTTGCTTTCACCTTGTCAAAATCAACCTTTTGTAAAATTTTTTCAAAATTTGTCAAACCAAATGCAGAATATCTATCAGTTATTCTAAATTTTTGGAATTCTGAATGAACCATTTTGAAAGAGGTTTCGTCTAATTCTCTTTTACAAATGAGCATCGAAATATAAGTTTCAACTTCGGGTTCAGATAATTTTGGTAATGAATAAGGGAGTTGAATCAATTTTTCTAAATAGTCATCAATAATTCTATTGTTGTCCTCTTCAATTTGACTATTGTTTTTGTATTTATGTTCAATTGCGTGTTTAACTATTCTTGGGTCTGCACCAATAATAAAGGCAGTTTTTGGAACATTTAAAAATAATTTAACTGCTTCAAGGTTCTCAATAATTCTTTCAGGAGTACATCTATCTAAATCATCAATTATAACAACTAATCTTTTGAATTTTGTAGCATCTAATAATTCAATAAAATCATTTCTGAATTCTGCAACTACATTAGTTTTGTCTTTTTTGTCTGCTTCGATATCATCTTTTGTAAGAGATTTAAAAAACTCTTTACCCTCATCTGATTGTAATTTTTCAATTAATTTTTCAGGACTATCTGCTCCCCATTCTGACAATTTTTGATATGCAAAAGGAAGCAAACTTAAACCACCTGTAAAATAAGCTGAAACTGCGGGTAATGCAACATTTTTTAAGACCATTCCAGCCCCTCTCATCCAATCAATTGACTCCCATAATTTTTTAGCTTTTTCTTTTACAGCCTCTTTTACATTTTCTTCTAATTTCTTGTTATTTTCTAATTCTTTTAAAATAGCATTTAATAATGCTGCTTTTGCATCATCATATCCCTCAAATGTCCAACCATTGAAATAAATACAAAGAGTTTCATTTTCTATGAAATTATCACTATCATCCTTTTCTTCGAACTTGTCTTTAATAATCTGTAAAATGCTCGATTTTCCGCTACCCCAATCTCCGAACACACCAATACTAATAGGTAAAACACTATCATCTTTCACAACATCAATTAATAAATTTGCGTGTACTTTAAATCCTAAAAGGTCTTCTGATGTTTCATTATCACTCCACATAAATATATTTTATAATTTGGTACTTTCTTTACATTAAAATTTAGTTTTTATACCTACTTTATACAAAAAAAATTACATCTTTAGGATTTATTAGTCAATTAAATCTAAAGTTGCACCGTTATTCAAAATTACTTTTCAGAATCATATATTTTTATGGGTATTTTGTTTATTGATTTTACAACTCCATTATAAACTTCATACTTGTTTTCTTGAATTGTCTTTAAATCAGTTCTTGATAATGTTTTTTTGAAATTTGTACTATCACTACTCATCAAAATACTTGCAAAATATTTTTTTCTAGAATCTAAAACTACATTATAATTTAGATTCTCAATATTATTTCCAAATGGTAATACAACAAACCATTCAAAAAATAGTGTTTCTTTCGGATGAATAATAAAATTTTTAAATTCATGACGAGTAATTGGATTGTAATTCAAATATTCATTTAGTTTAAATGTTTTTAAAATTCCTGCTCCTGCTGTAGCTTCTCTAGCTTTAACTATAACTTTTTTATTTAAATTATCTGAAATAGATAGAAATACTCTGTCAACTTTTAGATAATTATTTTCAAATTTTTCATTGTAATTATCTAAATTAAAATAATAAGTTTTACTAGAGTTGTTAGTTAATTTATATGTCAATACTGTTAGTGATTTCTTTCTTACATTATTCTCGTAAACCAGATAATCAAAATATTTGTCTGGACTTACATTTAATGCGTTCATTTGATTAGTAAGAATCTCTAGTTCTAAATCATTCTTTTTTTCACATGAAAGAAAAATAAAAATAAGAGGGATGATTAATTTTTTCATAAGTTCTAAATTTTATTCAAATTAATTTAATATGGATAAGGTTTATAAGTTGGATGACTCTGATTAGCCCACATTTTATTCCAAATTGTGCTATATTCATTACCTTTGTTAGATACTCTTAATGAGTGATCTGCAAAACGCCATTCTATAGAATAAGCAATTCTTTCTTGTTCCCTTGTTGGCATTGATGGAAAGAACTTATCTAAATATGCATGAGTAACTTCATGAAAAAGAGTTGATGCTAACATATAATTACTTGTAAAAGCACCTTCATATATTCCCATTTTCCCGCCAATAGTTTCTCCTCTTTTACCTTCACTACTTACTCCTAACCAATGATATTCTGGTGAGCCAGCCGCCAACCAATATGATTTTAATCCTATAACATTATCAATTATTTTTTTTATGTATTCATCAGATTGGTCTGCTTTTTTAAAGGGGTCTATCCCTGAATTTTTAAACCTATCTAATATTGTCATGTTAAGGTTTAGTCCTCCTATAGACCCTGTCATACTCGACCAACTAACAATATCAAAATCATTATCGTTACTCATTTTTATTAATAAATTAATCAAATCCATAGTTGACCCTCCACCTCCACCACCTGAATGCATAATAGTATTACCCCACATTTGTGCCTCTAAATAATCAGAAATATCACGTCCAGACATACCACTCATATACATTGCTAATACACCTCCTGTTGGCACATTATTTTCAATAGATTCTGGTGCTATGGCTTTCATACCGCTTGGATCACCAAAACGTATTGGATTATTATAGGCAAAATGATAAGGAGTGAAAGAAGTATCTTGTTCAGCCAACTCATCCATCGCATTAAATCTTCCAGTTGTATTGTCGTATTGTCGAAAATCCATTGCTGTTAAATTCAGACCCAACTCGTCTTGGTATTCTTTACCATTATACTTGTATTTATTATCGTTAGGAACATAATAATTGCTGTCATTTTGTTTTAATCCAAACGGATAATAATTATTCTCATCAATAATCTGTGCAGTACCATTATTATTAGTATAAGCAACACGGACATTCCCTAAATGATCTAAATACTGAAATACATAGGTTCCGTTTGCTTGAACATAACCCTCAGAGGTAGCAAAAAAAGAAAGAACACTGTTTTGATACTGAAATCCATCTAAATAATCTGTAGTAGTAACTCCAGAAATCAATGTTACTTTTTTCTGTAATTTTTTACCCACTGCGTTGTAAAGGTATTCTATTGTTCCGACTGTTCCAAATATGATTTTAGTAGGCAAATTTAATTGGTTATAGAATATAGCTGGTTTTGTAGCGTCACTAGCATCAACAATGCCTTTGTTTTTATCAATAATCAGATTTCCATAGGTATCATAACTATAATCATCATTAGTTAGATTTCCATCCGTAAAGCCTTCAGGGTTACTTTGTAAATCAGCAATACTTGTCAATTGATTACTATTGGCAGCATAACTATACCTTAAATCATCTATTTGATTGGTTGGAGATGATAAATCATTGTAGCGTTCTAAATGCGTAATGTTACCATTTTTATCATACCAAGCGTTTTCACCAAAAGAATTATTAACAGGTGAAGTGGTGCCAGGAATTGGCTTAGAATAAATAGCAGTTCTAAGTCGGTTTAATTCATCATAAGAATAACTATATTGTTTGACAATATTATCTGTAGCAGATCTCCATTGTACTTCGGATATATTTCCATTAAACTGTTTTTCTGTGTTAGCATCATCTGTGTTATTGTAGTTCAATTTATAAGCAAACAGATCGTTTTCTGATGAAAGATTCAAATTAGAGATGTCATTAATCGCTTTTAGCCACCCACGAGCATTATAGCTATAATCCATTTTTTGAAGTCCATTAGTAATATCTCCTGGGGTTTTACTTCCTACTCTTTTATTTAACAATTGACCTAACTCGCTATACTCGTTCTTACTCATTAATTGAGGAATACCATTTCCTATTTTATGAGTTTGAAAAAGCAACCTATCTTGACTAGTGTAATTAAAAATATTTGTTGTAGTAATTACAGCATCAGCATTAGATGACGATCTTTTATGAGTCATAACAATTTGATTAATCCTACCTGTAATCAGTTCCGTTTGATTATCTATTTTAGAATACCCGTCTAGATAATTATTAGTAAAACTACTTGCTACCCTTGCTTTTTTGTCATAGATAACATAAGTTCGCTCAGCTCTATTATCAGTTTTATTCTCCAACACCCTAACCCATGATAAAGTTGGTAAACCTTTAGGTAAAGCAGTTGTATTATTATACCCATCACTCAAAAAAGGAAACGAAGAAGTAGTGAATGCTACATTTCCATTATAATCATCATAATAGTTTATTGTTAGAGGTTCAGTACCAGAAGTTGGCCAAGTTACGTTAGTATAGTTTGAACCAGACATCGTTTCATTATAACTTGTAGAAGCATCAACTGTTGCTTGTATATTTATACGATCAGAACTCGTTACAGCGGAAACTTCCATCCAACCAGTAGATATAATCCTATTAAAAACATCATATTTAATTACTTTCCAACCAACTATAGAAGAGTTAGCTGCATCTTTAAAAGGAGATTTTGCTGGTCCAGTTGCAACTACACGATTAAGTTTATCATACACAATAAATTCCCAATCTTTGCCTGGTATTTTTTTCTCAATTAATCGATTGTCATTGTCATATTTATATTGATAACATAAGTCATTTAGTATAGTTGAAGAAATTGTAGAATTAATATCAACTTTTGGAGGAATGACAAATAGTAAGTTACTAAATTGATCATATACGTAATAACTATCATGAGTTTCATTAATTAAAATACCATTAACTTCTGATGTACCATAGGTCCTATTTAAAACAACACGCCCTTCTTTATCTTTAAATTCTTCGACTGTATTATTGTTCCCATCACTAGCTTTCCAATTCTCATTTTTAGAAACAGTTTTATAAAGTTGATTTGGTGGGTAATATGTAGAATTATCTATGAAAGTTGAATTGTAGGTTATTGGATCACTTGAGGCATTAAATATTCGTACCTCATTTGAAACATTAGTTTGATAATCCATTTTTATTGTTCTATCCGATCCACTAGGAAGGGTTCTCCAATCATCTCCTGGAGCACTTATTTTCAACAATCTATTTAAAGGTGAATTATCAAATGTTTTCTGAGAATATGGATAAGCAGTGTTTTCAAAATTCGAAACCTGATTGGAGTAAAATATTGCTTGATCTGCAATAGCAGTTGTTTCATAGTCTACATTCGTACTGCTATTAACATAAGGAAGATAATCTTTCGTTTGCCTTCCTAAAACATCATATTCAAAAGGAGTCACGATATCATTACCTGAATTTGACTGCTTTAATGCTTTTTGTTGTATAGGTCTACCTAAACCATCATAGTATGTTACAGTTTCAACTACTTCATTGACAGCATGCGATGAACTTGAAATACTGGTTGGTATTTTATATGTAATTTTATGAATACTATTAATAACCGATGAATTAGTTGAACTTGCAGGTGGTATAACCACTATTGATAGGGTGGTAGCTGTCGCACATTGACCAGTATTTGGGGTAAAAGTATAGGTATTGGTTATTGTATTATCCAATGCTGGTGTCCATATTCCTGTAATACCATTAATTGAAGTATTTGGTAAAGGTGACAAGGCACTACCATATGGAACTGGAGCAACAGTATTAAATATTGGAACAATAACTGGATTTACTGTAATCATCAATGCAACAGTAGTTGCATTTTGTCCTTGATTAGGAGTAAAAGTATAGGTAGTTGTAGCCAAATTATTAAGTGATGGTGACCAAGTTCCGACAATCCCTTCAAGAGAAGTTATTGGTAAATTATTTAACATTTCTCCTGAACATATTGGTGCTATAGAATTAAACGAAGGAGTTATTAATGGGGTAATATTAAAACTATTGGAATTCGCACCTATCATTCCAATTGAATTAGCAGTTAAAACTAAATTTGTACCTATTGAAGTATGCTTTATAGAATTGAAAGTTGCTAATCCATTTAAAGCATTTAATGAAATAGATGTGCTTGATAATACACCACTAGAAGTTATCTCAATTGGACTTGAATAATCAACATCAATATTTCCAAAAACATCTTTTGTAATAACAGACGGTGATGGAATCATAAAAGAATTCATAAAAGTAGTTGTAGGTTGTTGTACAAAATATAATCTATCTGCAACTACAGCAATTTTATTAATATTTCCAATTATTGATGAAGATGCGCCGCCTCCATTTGAAGTTGCAAATTTAGAACCTGTAGATTTGGCAGTAACTGAATTAACTGCAAACTGAAATTGCTCATTATCTGTTACTGACGAATTAAATGTAACCCTTAAATTTAAAGCCAATTGATTATTATCTGTTGCAATAACATTTGTCAATCCAGTAAAAGTTATACTAGTTGCTCCATTTACACTAACAGGAATTCCTCTTGGTGAATTTCCTTGAAATAATCTGGCTGATTTTATGCTAGATGAGTTAGTAATACTAAAAGTGATGTCTGTTAATTCTGTATCTAGATTATCAGCATCATTTAATCCTGCACCTCCATCTCTAAGATAAAAACCAAATACACCAACACTTCCATTAAGTCCAGTCCCAGTCCCAGTTAAAGTAGTACCTTGATATAATTTGTAATCGATATTAGTATTAGAATTTGTACTTGAACTATTGTTATATATAATGTCACTGCTCATATCTGCTGTAATATCTGCAAGCAACCCAATTGGTTGAACTAATAAATAATTATTAGCCCCAGCACCGTTTAGAGTGTAACCCATTACAGTCACTGTTTTTGAAGTTCCTATTAAGGCATCTGTGAAATTTGCAGACAGTCCGTTAACATTGAGTGATATATTAGAAACGTCATTGCTAAGAATTCCATTCAAAACTGGTATCCCTTGTATAGTTGCTATTGTATTACCGTCATATGTTTTATTTGCGGCATTAATGCCTGATATGGTAACATTTAATTTTGAAACATAACTAGAGACTGTTGCTATGGTTGCCATGATATCATCATTTATGCTTACTAATGTTATATCGCCTGCATATGTACCAAATGGGGTAGTTGCTGCTAAACGAACATAAATTGTAGTTGAGTTAACGTTGCCATTTATTGGAATAATTGAAATAGAATTTGCAAATCCACTTAATCCTCCTTGGGTGCTTGAAATTTCATATCCATTAGGAGCTGTAATAATTATAGAGTCTGTCAAATTTGATCCTGAAAAAGTAAATGATATAGCATTACTTACCGCCCCATAGCTTGTGCTTAATGATATCAATGTGCCATTAGAGATCAAACTTGGAGTTTGTAAAGTACTAACATTTGCTAGCGGACTAAAAGAAGTAATAATTCCATCATTATTTTTGGCAATAGCTCCAAAAGAATAATTTGTTGAAGCATTTAATCCTATAACATTAGTTGTTGCCCATTGCGTTTTAGTTTGGTAGACTACCAAATTACTCAATGTTCCATTCACTTGGACATATTTTGATGTTGAAAGTTCTCGAATAGCATAAGTTGTACTAATACTATTTAAATCATTTCCTAGTGTTAATTTCAGTTTTGTGGCAGTAACATTTGTAATAATTGGCATAGACGGAGCTTCTGCAAGTGTATAAAAAGAATTGACAATTCCATATCCAGTTGTTCCTGTATTTTTTGTGGCATATGCATTGTATGAATACTGATTATTAGGTGTAAGTGTTACTCCTGAATTATTTGAAAAGGAACCTATACCTGAATTGGGACTTACAGTTGATAGGACAGAGACTCCATTACCTCCTATAGTAGGATTAGAATTTATAGATGTGATAGAATACACAGTTCCATTTCCGAGAATTGAAGAACCGCCTGTAGAAGTAATATCTCCTGAAAATAAAGCACTATTGTTAGTAATATTAGAAACTGTAGAATTAGAGACTGTTGGAAGTGTTTCAAATCCAGTAAGTTTAATATCATCTATTCGAATAGCAATAGTTCCTGTTTTTACAAATCTAACTTTTAAACCATTAATTTGTGCAGCTGTTGGTAATGAAATAGTTTTTGATAAATACCAAACTGCAGAAGCATTACTTTGCTCATTAAATAAAGTAGAGGCAGTGTTTGCCAATGTAACCCATGAAGTTCCATTCCAATAGTCAACAGAGAATGAAGCAAATGAAGTAGCAGATTCTTTTTTGTATCCAAATTGAAGATTCAAAGAGTTATAGTTAGTAGTATTGATATTTTCTATGGAAAATCCATATGCTCCAGAAGTAGCTGTAAAGTATATGTTCGCTCCTGCTGATGCCCCTGTATAACTCGATGAAGGGCTAGTAATTCTAACATCAGCAGGATTTACTTGCGCTCCATTTGAAAATGTTAATGCACTATTTTGAAAAGTATTTGCTGATATAGTATTTGCAATACTTCCCATGTTTTCTGAGAAGATAACTTGTGACCAAGTATTGTTTAATGAAAACAATACTAGTAGTAAAATGATTAGTTTTGATTTCATTTTTAATTTTGGTTTATTAAATTATATTGCGTTTCTGATAATATATTGTTTTCTTTATCTCTAACTCGGATTAATCTACCTAGTTCATCATATTCATTTGTAACTTTGTCACCTTTTGGATCAATTATTGTAGATATTCCAACAAGAGGAATATATGTATAAGTAGTAATCATTGCCTTTTTTAAATTAACATCTGAACTATTTCTCAAAGCATTTAGAGCAGTTAGTATATTATTTTCTGATAGTACTAAAGCATCTGTTTTACTCTGAATATCATTAATAATTGAAGATGGTATGTTTGCGTATGAAATATTATCAAGCTTTGCTACTATATATGATTTATTATAACCCCAGATATAAGAAGTTACTATACCGTTTTGTAGTTCTTCTTCTAATAAATTGCCAAATTCATCATATAAATTATAGTGCTTTTTAACTTGATAACTAGCAGTACTCTTTGCAAACTCAGTGGTATATGGTAAAAAAGATTGATTACTAGGCCAAGAATTGTTGTAACTAATTTTATTAGATAATATTAATTCAGTCCCTCTAAACATTTTGGTTTCAGAAGGTTCATAAATCCGATTCTGAGAGAAAGGAGAATTGTTGGTGTCATAAGTATATTCCGTTCTTAAAGTTTGTCCTAAACTATTGCTCGATTGGTGCTCTTTTAATAAATGAAAGCTGTCATCATAGCTAAAATATTCTATTACAGTTTTAGCTTGAGACCCAAAGTAATCAATTGTAGTCTTTTGAGTGAGTTTGCCTATTTCCAGTAAATTACTCGTTACAGTTGGTGTAGATGGATTTTGTGTAAAAACAGAAGGATAACTATTACTCAGGGTTGAGTATGGATAATTAGAACTTAAACCTCCATCAGTCTCGGGACAATTAAAATCATAATTATAATTAACGGAGCTTAAAAGGGTTGAATTACTGTCATAAACATTTTTAGCAATTAAAACCCCTTTTTTACTGTTCTCATAAATTATTCCAGAATTTATTGAATTCAAATCAATAATATCTAAGCCATCTTTGAAAACATATTCTTCTCGTCCATTATTTTGAGAATCAGTAATTGTAATATTTTTATAACCACCAAAATACATCTTGTTATAACCAAATTCGTCATTATTTTGATTTATTATGCTAAAATCTGTATCAACTAAATAACCGCTACTTATTGAGGTTCCAAAAAAATTATAATTATATTTTTTTTCTTTAACTGGTACATATCCTTGGGTAATATAATCACTATTATAGGAAGGATCATAAAAATTGAATGGTGCATCATTATCAAAAAAACCTATCTGTTTTAATCTCAAACCACCACCATAAAACCATTTTCTAGGATTTGGATTTAATTCTTGGCTTTTTATTTCCACTGTACCAAAATTATACAGATTATTTTCAGAACTTATTGTGATTCTATAATTACCAGGAGTCAATTCAATCATTTTATTAAAACAAAGACCTGATTTAGTATCAATATAATATCCGTTTTCAGAAAAATGCGGTATTGTATAATTACCAGTAATTCTTTTTAATGTGAAGGTTGGTGAATAAGTTCTAGGAGGTGTTCCTATTGTGTCGTGTGGTCTCGGGGGTAATGTATATTCGTCACCACTAAGATTAAAAAATAATGTTTTATTTGTAGTTCCAGTGACTGTAAAATCAAAAGTTGTGGATGTATTTGTAAAGTTAAAAGGATAGGGATTGGTAGATCCGTAATTAACCATGAAAAAATTTTCTGGAATTAATGGAATGCTAGGGTTTGATGCAAGTAAATCATAGTACGAATTAGGATCCAGATCAAGATGCCAAATATTATCTATACCTTTAATATATTTACTATATGTATTAGATTCGTAATCATAAATTATCGTTCCTCCAGTTGGTAGTTTCATCTTAACAAGAATCCCATGTGTAGAAGCATCTTGCGATGGAATCCCATATTGATTATTAATAAAGCAATATGGAGCATTTGTTTTATAACCAAATAAATCTACTGCATTACCAATTAAATTTGTAGAAGGACTATAAAAAAATTCATAATTTTCTTTCTTAGTTTCTGCTAAATTTGACAACTGAATTTTGGATATTCTTCCCAAAGTACCAAATAACTTCATTTTTTTAATACCAGTACCATATGCATCGGTTAATATTAATTCAGACAACTTAGCATTTTTACCTGATGTACTATAATTGAGAGTTACTTTACCATTACCAATTGAATTAATTTCTTTGACTTGGTTAAAAATATATCCTGCAACAAAACCGTTAGCACCATAAGTGTCTGGATATGAAACAACTTGGTAATTAACATGAACTAGCTCTTTATTATTATTATCAACTATACTTGATAAGTAATATGCGCTATTATAATTATTATTTCTATTTATTACATCAAAAACAAATTGATAACCTTTTTCATCATAAAAGGTGAATTTAGTAACCTCATAGTGTGAATCCCGTTCTATTTTTATGGATAGATTAGAATCTTTTTGTTTTAAAACTTTCAATCCTAATGATCCATCAGGTTTCTTAGTTAATATAAACCTACCAAAATACCCCATAAAATTGAATTGATAGATATCATCACCAGTATTGGTTAAATTTGTTGAAGAATCAAATCCAATAGCATCATTTGGACCAATAAGTATTCTTGAAATAACTCCTCCTGCAAACAAATTCCAGCCGATTCCACAATTACTACTTACTTCATTACCAACAATACTATTTAAAGGGTGATATTTTAACTCAATATCAAATTTAATATCCTTACTTCGAGTCGGTAGGTTAATGAAAGGAACACTTACTTGCGGCAATCCATTGCTTAAGTCAATGGGGGTCTGTTCATATTGCATTAAAGTACTAACTGTCGGGTCTGATTGAGCCAAAAGTGAAGTAGAAAAAAACAATATTAAATATAATCTTGCTATAATTTTCATTTTATTTTAATTTTTACTTATGTTCTTAATTATTTTGATACCATCACTTTGTTTATCAGTTTTTATGTTTATAACATAAATTCCTTCAGGTAAGTTTTGTAAATCGAATGGGATAGTTCGTTCCTTTATAGAAAATTCTTGTAATACTCTTCCAGATAAATCGACTAATGTAGCAGTGCCAGATTCGAAATCATATCCGACTATAATATTTGTGAATGAGGTAGCTGGATTAGGAAATGCTTCTATAGCAGACTTTTCAACTTTAATTTTATCATTATCCTTTATTTTCACAATCCAAAAATCTGTTGATCCATAATTTGTTTTTTTGTCTTTGGATGGAGGAATAGGTTTATTATTAGAAGGTTGAATATTTTTTCCTGAACTAGAAGATAAAACATCACCAATTGGATTTTTTGATGGATCTATCTTAATTTGAGTATCATTAAGTTTATCATTTATATTACTGATGTTATCTTTATATAAATTATTTACGTTGTCTTTGGAATTGTTAATTTCGTTGCTAATTTTATTTTCTTCAATACTTTCTACTGATTTTGTATTTTTTAAAATATTGGTTTTATTATTTACAGGAATGTTATTTGATTTTGTGGGGTTAGAAGTTCCTGCAAACAAATAACCACCATCTCTTGTTTCAATAGCTTTTTGCAAGACATCTTCACCCGAACTCCCAACTGATTTACGCCACAATTCATCACCGTTTTCCGATATTTTGATTGCTACATAATCATTAATACCACTTTCATCTTTTCTCTGTTTATTATTAATTTCACTCATTGAATAACCACCAATTAAAATGCTATGATCTTTATTTTCAATCAATGATGTTAATACATCAATGTTGCCAATATTATATTTTTCATCCCATAATGTTTTTCCAGACAAATCCATTTTCAAAACCCAAAAGTCAAACCCATTTTCGTCTTTATTTTTTTTGCTTTTCACAGAGTTTGAATTAGAACTTCCCGCTATTAAATAACTTTCATCAAAAGATTGATGAACAACGCTTAACTGTTCTTCAAATGTTCCACCAATTGTTTTTTGCCATTCAATTTCACCTTTTGGAGTTATTTTAATTACCCAAAAATCGTTATTTCCAATATTATCTTCACTTTTATTTCCCGATATGGGTGAATTTGAGGTACCACCAATGATATAACCTGAATCTTTAGTTTGTTCTACACTTTTTAATTCATCGCAATATGTTCCACCAATTGTTTTTTGCCATTCAATTTCACCTTTATTTGTAAGCTTTATGATCCAAAAGTCTAAACCGCCATGTGAATTATCTGCTTTTTCATTAGATTTATTTGAATTTGAAGATCCACCAATTAAATAGCCTCCATCTCTAGTACAAATGATTGTTTTAAGTTTTTCTTGTCCACTTCCTCCAATAGTTTTTTGCCATTCTTCATTTCCTAGAGCATTGAGTTTAATAATCCAATAGTCATCACCTCCACGGCTATCATCTTTTTTATCATTCTTACTGTTTTCTTTTATTGCGTTTGAAGAATTTGATGTACCAGCAAGAATAAATCCTCCATCATTAGTAATTTTTATACTCTGCAAAAAATCTAGACCATTTCCTCCAAAACTTTTTTGCCACTCTGGATCTCCATTTTCTTTCATTTTCCATATCCAATAATCAAAATTTCCATGATTATTATCCGCTTTATTACCCGATTTATTGGACAAAGAACTTCCAGCTAAAATATATCCGTAATCTGCTGTCGGCTGAACATCAGTTAAATAATCCGCTGATTTGCCTCCATAGCTTTTTTCCCAATCAACATTTTGGGAAAACATTGTAATACTGTTAATACTCAAGCTAAAAATTAAACCGAGTTTTGTTAGATTGTAATTCATAGATAAAAAGATACATTAGATTTTATATAAATATTTTTCATTATGGACATAGACATTAACTTACTTTTATTGTATTTCAAACTTAATGCAAAATTTTACTGTTAATTATTAAGAATTGAATTTAAAAACCTTTCATTGATCATCAAACTGTTGTCTCTTCTTTATGAAGAACAATAAGTGACTCTCAAATTTATATATTTTGTATAAACAAACAGGTAAGCAAAAAGTGTACATTTTTAATTATTTTTCAAAACTAATAAAATCGTTTTTTACCCATACACGTAGTTTTACGTGTTTTTTATTTTTTTTCAAATGTATTGGTTTGATTTTGAGCAAAAAAAATGTTTTCACTAGGAAAACTCCTAATGAATTCTAGCCCCCCCCAATGATAATGTAAAAAAAGACTAACTCTTTTATTTTGCCACAAACCTAAAGATTGAACTTATACTAATTTTACACTTTAAGTGTAAATAATGTTAAAATGAATGCCTCAAACATATTGTTTTCTGTAAAACAAAACAATCCGTATTTACACGGATTTTTTTGAGATAATTTTTAATTGAAAACCAATCCGTATATACCTATAAAACAAGTAATCTTTTGAATTAAATTGTTGTTGACCAATAGATTAATGTTTTTTAATGCACAGACGTAGAAGTTAAATAGTTATAATATCATTTTTCTAAAAACATCTTCTAAATCATTGTTATAGATGTTCTCGTTTTTAAGTTGCTCATCTGTTTTGCCGTTTGTCATATCCCATATTTTGGCATTAATTCCAAGAGAAATTAAAAGCGGTATTTTGTTTGAAATTATCTTTACTGCATTTTGGCTCATATCAGGAATTATAAGCACGTTGTGTCCAATTAAAGGCTTTAATTTATCATTTGTCAAACCATTAATACCACCATAAGCTACCCAGACATAGTGAGGAAATAAAATATAGCCTACAATGGCTGTTTTTTCACTTTCTGTTAGTACGATTATTTTTTTTGATTTAATACCATCATAAACCAAATGCTCACCAAATAAACAATTAAAATAACCCTGTTCATTTTTGTAGGGAACTTTAAATTTATTGGTTCTTTTACCATTTGGATCGTAATAAGCAATTTTTACTTTTTGCACTTTTAAATTAGAGTTGATACTCCAAAACAATACTCCATTATCTCGGCTTGTTCCTAAAGCATAGGTTTGTTTTGCATCCTCTGTTTTTTGGTCGCCGTATGTCTTTCGTAAATATTGCAAAAGATTGTTTTCGGGAATGATTTTGTAGTAATCCCAAATGATTGATTCATCAATAAACTTTTGAGTAATGGTTTGATTTAAAGAAATCTTTTGCAACTCGTTTTGACTTTCTTTTTGTGGCATCAAATAAACCGATTCAAATTTATTTTGTATATCGTTCCAAATAAATTCATTTGAATGCTCATCAATGTATATTGTTGGGGGTAGTGTTGTTTTGCCACAAGAATGACAATAACCATAAACATCATTTAGATTTTTATAGTTTACAAATTTACCATCTGTATTTTTTTTGTTACAACAAGGCGTAATTAATTTATAATTTCGTTTGATGTCAAAAACAAGCTGAATCTCTTTTTTTTGTAACATTTTTAAAATATTTTTTTTTGCAACCTGCAACTTGCAACTTTTATAAAAAACCTTGCAAGGAGTGATTTTACTATACTTTCAGAGGTTTTTACTCAAAAAAATGAGTTGCACTACATCTTATTTTTTATGCTTTTTATAAAAAAAAAATTATTTTTAGCAGTTAAGCTGTTTTTAAAACTCTGTGCAACTCGGTTTTTGTTGTTAAAACCTGTGTTAAGCATCGATTTTATTATATATACGAAGCTTTTTTTTCTTGGTTGCAAGTTGCAGGTTGCACAAATTAAGTTTTCCATTTTCTTGATATTGTTGATTTATTCAATCCTGTAATGGCTACAACATCTTTTTGAGTAGCATTGTTTTTAATAGCCATTTTTATAATGTCATCAATGTTTGCTGTCCTTTCTTTCTCATTTATGTTTTCTTCTAAAACAATTTTGAAATTTGTAAAATAAAACTCCAATATATTAATCGCAATTTCAATGGTTTCAACACTGATTTTACTTTGAAAGCTTTGTCTTTTTGAATTTAGAATTAAATGTGTTAAAAGGGCTATTTTATGAATGTTTATAAGCATTTTTGAAATATACTCCTTGCTTAAATCATTGGTTGTATTTTGGAGATTAATTAAATCTTGGGAATAATCAAATAGACGTTTGTGTGCTATAGTTTCAATCTCTATTCTTAAATCGTCCATTTCAAAAGTATTCTCAATTTCAGTTCTATAGTTTAATAGATTGATTAGTGAATTGGAATAGTTTTGAAAAACATCATTTGAAATATCATTAATTGATAATTGATTGTTTACCGTTAGCTTATTAGTGAATAATATTCTATCAATAAATCCACTTTCTATATTTCCATCAGCAAACAATTTAGGCACGAATTGATGTTGAATAGAACCCAGTAAGGTTGGATATGATTTTTCGATTCTAAAGCTTTCCGTTGTTTTACGTGAAATGTCGATGTATTTATTGGTATTCCCCTGTAAAAGGAATGTTCGCCAAGCTGTACCCTCTGTACTTTTTTTATTTGCCATTTTCTCAATTAAAAAATAAAGTTCATCAATAAAAATTCCTATAGAATATTTGTTTTTATAGTGGGTATAAATAGCGGATTCAATGGTAGCATCTTGAATAAATAATTGTTTTCTATCTGTTTTTTCCAACTCGTCTAGTTCTAAATTATCTTTTTTGAACTCTTTATATTTTTGATTGTCATACTTAACTAAAGGTAGTGTTGCTAATTCCATTGCTGGGGATTTACTATCCCCACGACTTCCGATAATGGCAAAATACAAGTTAGAATAGTTGATGTATCCCATTGATTTTATCGAGAATGCCAGACCACAAGCATTACTAAAAGCAAATAGTATTGAACTAAATAAATACTCTTTAGGTATCCTTTTTAATTCAAAAGCTTGGTTTATTAAATCTTTTATTTCTAAAGGCATTTTAGATAGTATTTGCTCCAACTGATAAACTGCAATTTCTTTATTGGTTTTAAAAGCATTTTCAATTTTACAATCAATATCTTTTAGGTTGTTTATTTGCATCGCTATTGATTTTTAGAGATAGAATTTTATTCTATTGGTTATATTAATTAATTGTTTTTTGTCAAAAAAAGCATTGCAATGCAATTGCAATTATTACTCAATTTCATTGCAAGACAATTGCAAGACAAATGCAAGGGTTGATTTTACTAGGCTTTTGATACATAAACTTTGAAATTTTATTTAATTCTTAATTGCAATTGTTTTGCAAAACAATTGCAATGATTATTACTTGTGCAGAATTTACTATTTGATAATTGATAAGTATTTTAATAAGCGAATTGATATTTTAAACTACACGATTGATTATTTTCAATCTTAAATCAATCCGTACAAACCTCTTAAAACAAGGGATTTTTTAAAATGGATTGATTTTTTAACTGTTGAATTGATGGTTTTCAATCCTAAATCAATCTTGAATCAATCTCTGATTTATATAAAAAAAATTGCAATGACATTGCAATTTTTATTGAAAAGCATTGCAATTATTTTTGAATTTCATTGCAATACCATTGCAATGGCTTATTTTATTGATGTTTTAAGAATTGATTTGTTTTGTTTTTAAACAAAAAACACTTGCAATACCATTGCAATGATTTTTTGAAATTGCAAAACAATATTTTTAGATGTTTGATTTATTGATTCAAATGTTTAACAGCTTGTAGTACTTCACTTTTTTTGTAATACACTCTATTACCCAATCCTAAACTTTTAAGTTTACCCGATTTGGTGTGCTTCCAAAGTGTTGTTTTGTTAATGGATAAAAGTTTGCAAACTTCCTCTCTTGTTAGAAGTTCACTTTGTGGCTCATCATTAGATTGATTTGCTGTTTTTTGAGGTTGCAATAATGGTTTAAGTGCCTCTGCAAGTTCTTCAACTGTAATACCGTTTAATAAAATTGGTGCATTCATAGTACTTATTTTTTTATGATTTATAAGTACAAAGGTGTGTCTGTATGAATGCCCATTTTAGACCCTAATTTTCCCTTTAGGGGAAAATAAACCCCAATGAATTAGGATAAAACACTTTCAAAGACAATATTGAAGTTGTTTTGTCTTTGTGTGCTGTAACTTTTAGTAAGTGATTTTAATTTTGAATAAACACAATACTCGTTATATCTTTTTTCTGTAATTAGTTTAAAATCAGAAAATATGATTTTCATAAAATCATTGTCTTTGTGATAATAGATAAGTTTTTCTTTCTCTAATCTCTTTTTAAGATAAGAGTAATCTGTGTAAAAATCTATAATATGTTTTTGATATTCTGTAAAGCAATTATAAACGGCTTCACTTATAAACAATGATAAAACAATATTTAGATTGATTGAGTGATTTTCGTCAGATGTAGTACCTAATCCTGTATAATCTATATAATTGTCAGTATATAACTTTCGATGCAATTTTTTAAATATTGGTGTATGGTCTAAAAGTAAACCTCTATGGTATCGTATTTCAAAATCATTAAAGTCATCTAAATCATACATCATCTCAAATAATCGAGAATTGTTAGACAACAATCTTGAAATTTCATTTACTACTTCAATTATTGCAATACTTTTTATCAGTTTAATATAGTTGTAATTTTGGGCAAGTTTTGAGAAATCAACTTTATCAAAAGCTTCCTTGAGTTCGTTTGTAAAAATCTCCTGCTCTGGATCAGTTTCATAAAAATTATAACGCTTGTTAAAAAGTGAATGTAATTCTTTTAATATTTCACTTTTTTCTATTTCATGTGTAGCCTTAAAATCATTACTCAAATACAATCGAATGGAGTTCAAAGTATCTCCGTAGGTTCTCTTTTTTCTTTTGCGTTTTACAAAAAAGTGTTTTATCAAAAGCTCCGCTTTATCGTAGTACTTTGTGTAAAAATCGTTATATATTTTTGCGTAATCCATTGTTGATTTTAAAGGTCGTTTTTTACTCTATTAACTAACGTTATTTTTAACAATTTCCATTACAGGCGTTTTTTCTTTAGGGGTTAACTTACTGAAATACTCTAACATTTGATACGCATTGTCGTAGGTTGTTTTTCCGATATAGTTTAAAAACATTTTCTCTGTTCCGTGCGCTGTAATATTCATTAATATAGGCGTTGGAATGCGTCCATAAAAGTTTGTTGCAAACGAACGTCTACAAATGTGTGAGGTAACCAATTCGTGTTTTGGGTAGTTTGCTAAAACATTTAAGCTAATTTTTTCATCAATTAATTTACCTGTTCTCTTTGAAATCACTTTGTTTCCTGTTTTAGTTGTTACTGATTTACTCCCTTTAATAGTTTGGTTAAGACCAGCTGTCTTGCAAATACTTTTTATAAACATATTAAAATATGGCAATGTTACTTTATACGGTAAACCATCTTTTATAATTTCTAAAGCTTCAGGAAGTAAAGGTATAGCAACGAGTTTTCCTGTTTTTTGTTGCTTGAGTTCAATTATTTTCATAGTCCCCAAGTCTTTAATGTTTTTATCGGTTATATTTAATAAATCACCACCTCTCTGACCAATTAAACATCCTAATAAAAGCCATTTTCTAGCATTAATTAGTGATGGGTTTAATAACACTATATTTTTAATTTTCTCTTGTTCTTCTTCACTTAAAACAATGATTTGTTCGGGCGACTTATTCTCTGAAATAATTTTGATGTTTTTTAATTGTGAAGAGGTTTCAATATCATTCTTATAGGCATCGTTACAAATGGTTTTAATATTGGCGATATTTTTACCAACATAATTAATTGCATAACCTTTACTAAAAAGCCACATTTTGTATTTTTCAATAAATTGCAAATCAATATTTTTTATTAAAATACTTTTATCATTTAAGGCTTCTTTTTGATAACGAATGATTGTGTTTTTAAATAAATTTAAAGCCCTAATACGTCCTAAACTCAATCCTGTTTCTCTTTTTTGATTGGTTTTGTATGGGGCTTCTTTAATATATTTATCGATGTAATTGGTTAAAATATCAAGTTCAACAATGGCAACTTTATTGTTGAAAATATCAATTTGCATTTGCAACCAATCTCCTGTAAGTTCAATCCCTTTTCCAATAGCTTCATTATGAGCATCGCCAATAAATAAAGCTAATTTATCTAATTTGGATTTTATGATTTTTAAATCTTCTTTGCATGTTTTAGGTAATCCTTTATCAATGCTCCAATCTTTTGCATTAATAACAAGTCCTGTTTTACGTTTTAAAACGGTAGCTCTATTTATAGAATAGCGAACATAAATATTGGATGTTTCGCTTTTACTTTGAAGTAAAAATTTTATCTTAGCCATTATTTTGCTTTTTACAATAAAACAAAGATAATGAATTAGTCAACATTTAGTCAACAAAATGCGAATTTAACGAAATTTTGATGAATCTAGGTGAATTAAAAAATACGTAAATACACATAATATGAGCTATTTAAGTATTTTATAATTTATGCAAATTGTGCAGATTGAGTCCTGATTGCAGCAATCCGCCGTGCGGTGCGAAAAGCAGGAATAAGGTATCAAAAAATGCCCAAAAGTTTCGCTTCTTAAAAGGAAAAATAACAGAATCTGAAATAAATTCAGATTAAATAACGTAATTTTGCAGGCTATAAAATAAAGGTATGAGAACCAAATCGGTAAAGAAAAATAAAATCAATGTCATAACGCTTGGCTGTTCCAAAAACACTTACGACAGTGAGGTATTGATGGGGCAATTGAAAGCCAGTGGAAAAGATGTTGTGCACGAACAAGAAGGCAATATCGTAGTGATTAATACGTGTGGGTTTATTGACAATGCGAAAGCAGAATCGGTAAATACGATATTGGAATATGCAGACAAAAAAGAGCGCGGTATAGTAGATAAAGTATTCGTTACCGGATGTTTATCAGAGCGATACAGACCCGATTTAGAGAAAGAAATTCCGAATGTGGATCAATATTTTGGCACTACCGAATTACCGCTTTTATTGAAAGCATTAGGAGCCGACTACAAGCACGAATTGCTTGGAGAACGATTGACAACGACTCCGAAAAACTATGCTTATTTGAAAATTGCCGAAGGTTGTGATAGACCGTGTAGTTTTTGTGCTATTCCGATTATGCGTGGAAAACACGTTTCGCAATCTATTGAAAAACTGGTTAAAGAAGCCGAAGGTTTGGCTAAAAATGGTGTGAAAGAACTGATTCTTATCGCGCAAGATTTAACGTATTATGGATTGGATTTATACAAAAAACGCAATCTTGCCGAGTTGTTAGAAAACTTGGTGAAAGTAGAAGGCATTGAATGGATTCGCTTGCATTACGCCTTCCCTACTGGATTTCCGATGGATGTATTGGAATTGATGAAACGAGAGCCAAAAATTTGCAATTATATTGATATTCCGTTGCAACACATTTCGGACCGCATTTTAAAATCGATGAAACGCGGTACGACAAAAGAAAAAACCACCAAATTATTACACGATTTCCGTGAGGCGGTTCCTGGGATGACTATTAGAACGACCTTAATTGTTGGCTATCCTGGAGAAACACAAGAAGATTTTGAAATCATGCGCGACTGGGTTCAAGAAATGAAGTTTGAGCGATTGGGTTGTTTTACCTATTCTCATGAAGAAAATACAGGAGCTTTTGCTTTAGAAGATGACGTTCCAGAAGACGTAAAAAAAGCACGTGCACAAGAAATAATGGATTTACAATCGCAAATATCTTGGGATTTGAATCAGGAGAAAATTGGACAAACCTTCAAATGTATTATCGATAGAAAAGAAGGTGAACACTTTGTGGGAAGAACCGAATTTGATAGCCCAGATGTAGATAATGAAGTCTTAATTGACGCTTCAAAGTTTTATGTAAAAACTGGCGAATTTGTAAATGTAAAAATTACAGATGCCACAGAATATGATTTATACGGCGAACCGGTTTAAATAATAAAAAAATTATTTAACTTTATATCCTAAAATAAGTTGAAAATGAAACCATTAAAATCAATACTTAGTGTTTGTTTGTTTTTGTTTACTGTACACTTTGCAACGGCGCAATATGGTTATGGAAACGGCGGAATGTATGGCGGTGGCGGCATGAATAGAATGGGAAACCAACAAAGCATGCAAAACACCAATAACTATGGTAGAAATACCAAAACTCCCGAGCAAATTGAAAAGGAAAGAGTTGAAAGCATCAACAAAACCATGGAAAAGCTTACGAAAGATTTGAGTTTAGACGATCTTCAAGTAATTGTGGTAAAAAAAGAAATTGAGTCGAGTGCAAAAAGTATTTATACCGTAATGAAAAGCGAAAGTTCTGAGGAAGATAAGATTAAAGAAGTAGAAGCCATTAATGAAAAAACCGATAGAACTATAAACACTTATTTGAACGATGATCAAAAAGTTATTTATAAAAAATTTATCGACGAGCGAAAAGAACGAATGGAAAAATATAAAATGTCAAGAAATTAATTGACTTTTTAAAATTAAAAAAAACTCCAAAACAACTAAGTTTTGGAGTTTTTTCGTTATTAACCTCTTTATTTAATTATGATTTTGCGACTACAGTTCCTTTAAAAGTTAACACTTTAGGCGTTTCTTCTGCACTTGTAGTAACTGTAACTGTTTTAGTGAATTGTCCTGGATTAGCGGCATTGAAGGTAGCTTTTACATACCCTGTTTTTCCTGGAGCAATTGAATCTTTGGTATAATCGGCATTGGTACAACCACATCCTGGTTTTACATTTGTAATTAATACCGGTTTAGCACTCGTGTTTTTAAATTCGTATTCAATAACTTTTGGCGTTCCTTGCGGAATTTCTCCCAAGTCAATCGATTCACTTTTCCAAGTCAATGGAGCCGTTGTAACCACTTTTACAGTGTTGCTTTTTTGAACTGGATGAATTGAAAAAGACATAAGTCCCAAAGTCAATCCCAATAAAGTAATTTTTAATGTTTTCATAAGTTGTAAATTTTACGGTTATTATTCGTTTTTGATAATGTTCGTTGGTTTGAACATTTCAAAAGTATTTCAATATCAATCATACTCGTGTTAAGCGGTTTCAAATGTTTGTTAACGACTTGTTAACCGTAAAAACTAAAGCCTTTTTTTAGTAATATTACATTGTGAAATAGCAACCTAAAACAAGTAATTTGTTTGCTACTTACCTAAAGTAAAATGAAAACCAAAAACCTCAACATCATAATCGTACTCGGATTAATTGCTACTGTCGGCATACTGATAGCGCAATTACTGTGGACGAAGCAAGCTTTTAATTTAGAAGAAAAAAAGTTTTCTCAAAAAACACATATCGCTTTATTAGAAGTCGTAAAGAAATTATATCAAGGTACTAACAGCGAATTGCCTTCTGAAAATCCGATAAAGAAAATTGCCAACGACTATTATATTGTAAACGTCGACAATGATTTTGAACCCAAAATTCTAGAATACTATCTCAAAGCCGAATTCACCAAATTTAACATCACTACCGATTTTGAATATGCCATGTACAATTGTCAAAGCGACGAAATGGTGTATGGTAATTATATTTCGTTTTCGGATAAATCTCCGGAAAAGCACACGGTTTATTTCCCAAAACACAAGAATTTTGTGTATTACTTCGCCATTCGTTTTCCAAATGAAACGTCGTATTTATTCAGTTCATTACGCTTTTGGTTTGTACTTTCCTTTGCATTAGTCATTATTTTATTAGTTTATGTTTATTCGATTTACACGATTATTCAACAGAAAAAATATTCCGAATTGCAGCGTGACTTTATTAATAATATGACACACGAATTCAAAACCCCATTGTCTTCTATCCTACTTGCTTCCAATTATTTAAACCAACAAGACGTTATTCAGAAAGATAAAAAATTAGAAAAATACACCGAAATCATCATCAATCAAAGCAAGAAACTCAACAGCCATATCGAACAAATTCTGAACATTGCCAAGTCGGATAATGCACCAATGAAAATGGAATTGAAAGAAGTTTCGGTTATTCCAATCATCAAAGATGTGGTTGAAAACATGCAATTAAAACATCAAAATTTGACTGTCAAAATCAATGCTGATAAGGATTTCACCATTCAAGCTGATGTATTCCATTTCACCAATATTGTGTATAATTTGCTAGACAATTCTATAAAATATTGCGATGGAACGCCAGAAATAACCCTACAAATCAAAGAAGACAAGCATCAAATCAAACTCGATTTTAGCGATAATGGCATTGGTGTTTCTAATAAAAATTTAAACTTTATCTTTGATAAATTTTACCGAATTCCGAGTACCAAAAGCAATGAGGTTAATGGCTTCGGACTAGGTTTGTATTACGTAAAAAAGATTTGTACGCAACACCATTGGAAGATATTTGCCAGTAATAATAACGAGAAAGGAATCACCATTTCAATCGTAATCCCAAAATAATACGACTATGACAAAATATAAAATCTTATACGCAGAAGACGATGAAACCTTGGCATTTCTTACCAAAGACAATTTAGAGCAACACTATGATGTTACACATTGTGCCGATGGAGATGCCGCTTTAAGCGCTTTTAAATCAGACCAATTTGATGTATGTATTTTGGATAGTATGATGCCTAAAATGGATGGATTTGATTTGGCCGAGAAAATTCGAAAAATCAATTCTGATGTGCCTATCATTTTCCTTTCGGCAAAAACCTTAAAAGAAGATCGCATAAAAGGATTGCGTCTTGGTGCCGATGATTATTTGGTAAAACCCTTCAGCATCGAAGAATTATTACTAAAAATAGAAGTGTTCTTAAAACGTTCTCATAAAAATACCATCACGGATAAAAGCATTTATACCGTTGGTACCTATCAATTTGACAGTAAAAATTATTTGGTTTTTAATGATGTTGAAAAAATATCGCTAACCCAACGGGAATCGGATTTGCTCAAATTATTTCTCGATAACAAAAATGTAGTTCTTAAACGTGAAGCTATTTTGAAATCACTTTGGGGCGACGACGACTATTTTATGGGAAGAAGTTTGGATGTTTTTATTTCTCGTTTACGCAAAATTTTGGCCAATGAAAAAGGCATTGCGATAGAAAACTTACACGGAATTGGATTCAAATTTAGCGTTTCCTAATTACTCAGAAATTACTCTGTTTATTTGCACAAATGTACGTACATAATACGGTTCTTTGGTAGACGAAACAATCACACCCGAGTTGGTTGCCGAGTGAATAAATTTGATTTCATCGTCCAATACTTCGGTAATCATTCCAACATGACTTACACGTCGGCCTCCAAAAGTGGCAAAGAAAATTAAATCGCCTTTTTGAGCGTGTGCTTTATCAATTCTAACACCATAATTAGCCATTTCATGCGACGATCTTGGCAAGGTCATGTTGATGTTTTTAAACGTATAAAACATCAAGCCCGAACAATCAAATCCGGCACTACTGGTTCCGCCACTTCTATAGCGCGTTCCTAAATGTTCGGAAGCTTTTTCTATTAACAATTGTGCCTTTGATAAATTTCCAGCAGGAATATTCTTTACATCAACCGTTTCTTCTGGCAATGCTAAAACTTCTGTTTTGGTAGGACTATCAGTGCCTTTTTTTATTACTAGAACATAATCAACAGGCAATCCATTTTCAATTCCTGGGTTTAATTTTTGCAATTCTTGAACCGATACATTGTATTGTTTGGAAATGCGATACAAGGTTTCTTTTGGAAGGACTTTATGCACCACGTCAACATTAGAAACCACATCGTCAACCTTTGTAACTACTATATTATCACTGTTTTCAGCTTGGGCATTATCATCTGTAATTTGACTGTTCGGAATTTTAAGTGTAGATCCCTTCTTTAAATTACTGGTTTTCAATTCTGGATTCAACTCACAAAGTGTTTCCATAGTAATACCATACTTTTTGGAAATACTATAAATGGTCTCTTTGGAGGCAACCAAATGTTTGATAAAAGGTTCTTTTTTAGCAGCAACTTCTTTAACTAATTTCGATTCACTAGTGGCTTCTTTAGTTTCTTTCTTATCTACTACCAGTTCTTTTTTATCTTTTTTAGAAGGTTTTGGCTTCTCTTTGTATTTCTTATTGGGGATGTTTACTACTTGTCCTAATTGCAAAATTGCACCTTTCGTTTTAGGATTTAATGCATACATTTCCTTTTCTGTCAAATCGTATTTTAAGGCAAGTCCGTAAATCGACTCACCACTTTTAATCTTGTGCTTGATTACTTTTTGAGAAAAAGCATTCACACTAGAAAAAAAGGCAAGTAAGATAAACAGTTTAAAGAATTTCATAGATAATCATTTAGATAAAAGCCATTTGAACCGCTTTTTAAGGAGGCGCAATTTACGAATAAAATGCCGCTTTATTGGATTATTTTAACTTAAAATTAAATTAAACCCATTTGTTTTAAACAAAAAAACCGCCAAAAGAGGCGGTTCAAATGATTTATAAATCGATTACAACGGAATATTTCCATGCTTTCTTTTAGGAGTATCTACTACTTTGTTTTCCAACATACTAAAGGCTTTTAGCAATTTTCTTCGAGTATCTTTTGGCAAGATAACCTCATCAATAAATCCACGTTGGGCTGCGGTATAAGGGTTAGCAAACAACTCGGCATATTCAGCTTCTTTTTCCAACAATTTAGCGGCAGGATCGGTTGCTTCGCTAATTTCTTTTTTGAAAATAATTTCAGAAGCGCCTTTTGCTCCCATTACCGCGATTTCGGCACAAGGCCAAGCAAAATTCATATCAGCTCCAATGTGTTTCGAATTCATCACATCATAAGCGCCTCCATAGGCTTTACGTGTAATTACGGTTACTCTTGGCACCGTTGCTTCACTAAAAGCATACAACAATTTGGCACCGTGAACAATAATTCCATTCCACTCTTGATCGGTTCCTGGTAAGAAACCTGGCACGTCTTCTAACACCAATAACGGAATATTAAAACAATCACAAAAACGTACAAATCGAGCGCCTTTTATGGATGATTTTACGTCCAAACAACCGGCTAAAAATTTAGGATTATTGGCCACAATTCCGATACTTCTTCCGCCTAATCGAGCAAAACCAACAATGATATTTTCGGCAAAATCTTTATGAATTTCAAAAAACGAATCTTCATCGATAATGTTCTCAATAACATCGTGCATGTCGTAAGGTTTATTGGCATTATCTGGAACAATCGAATCTAACTTTTCACGTACTTCTTCACCCAAAACATAAGGAATTTTAGGAGTCGTTTCTCTATTGTTTTGAGGCATATAGCTCAACAATCGTTTGATATCCTCCAAACATTCCACCCCATTTGGAGAGGTAATATGCGCTACACCCGATTTGGTAGAATGCGTACTCGCACCGCCCAATTCTTCCGAGCTTACTTCTTCATTCGTTACTGTTTTTACAACGTTGGGGCCGGTCACAAACATATAGCTGTTGCCTTCTACCATCATCGTAAAATCGGTCATCGCTGGCGAATATACTGCTCCTCCAGCGCAAGGTCCCATGATAGCCGATATTTGCGGAATCACTCCACTCGATTGTACATTTCTGTAAAAGATATCGGCATAACCGCCCAGCGAACGTACACCTTCTTGAATTCGAGCGCCTCCAGAATCGTTCAATCCAATCATGGGTGCACCACTTTTCAGCGCCATGTCCATGACTTTACAGATTTTTTCGGCATGTGTTTCCGATAAAGAACCTCCAAACACCGTGAAATCTTGTGCAAAAACATAAACTACACGACCATTTATAGTGCCGTAACCTGTGATCACACCATCGCCATAAATGATTTCTTTTTCCATGCCGAAGTCGGTTGTACGATGCGTTACCAACATTCCGATTTCTTCAAAAGAACCTTCGTCTAATAAATATGATACGCGTTCACGTGCCGTCAATTTCTTTTTGGCATGATGTGCGGCTATTCTCTTTTCGCCTCCACCCAATTTGGCTAAAGCTATTTTATCGTTTAATATTTTAATTTTATCTTCCATACTTTTGAGATTAAAGAAAATAGAGAATAGAAAAAAGACTTTATCAGCTGCCCATTCTATTTTCTATCATCTATGTTCTATGTTCTTTATTCTTTTTTATTCAATTGGTAATCGCAAGATTTTTTTATCTTCAATATATTGTTTTAAAGCAATCATGGCCGCAATTTCGGCTTCGATATCTAGATTAGCTTTCATTTTTTCAGGATTGTAATACGCTTTTACAAAACCTGTATCAAAATCGCCTGAACGAAATGCTTCGTGTTCCATCACAAATTTCCCAAAAGGAAGTGTTGTTGCTACACCTTCTACATGATAATTATCGATGGCTTTAATCATTAACTCAATGGATTCTTCCCGTGTTTTTCCGTAAGTTACCAATTTCGATAACATTGGATCATAATAAATAGGCACATCCATACCTTCTTCAATTCCGTTATCCACGCGAATTCCTTCACCTTCTGGAAGCTTGTAGGTGCTTAAAAAACCAACATTAGGTAAGAAATCATTCATAGAATCTTCAGCATATACTCGGAGTTCCATAGCATGACCCTGAATTACTAAATCTTCTTGCTTAAGGGTCAATTCTTCGCCACGAGCCACACGAATTTGCAACTCTACTAAATCCAATCCCGAAATCATTTCGGTTACAGGATGTTCCACTTGCAAACGCGTATTCATTTCAAGAAAATAAAAATTGTGTTTATCGTCCATCAAGAATTCAACCGTTCCAGCACCCAGATAATCACAAGCGCGCGCTACTTTTACAGCAGCTTCACCCATTTCTTTTCTTTTTTCTGGAGTTAAAATAGAAGATGGCGCCTCTTCCACTACTTTTTGATGACGGCGTTGAATACTACATTCACGTTCAAAAACATACAACACATTGCCATGACTGTCTGCCATTATTTGAATTTCAATGTGTCTCGGTTTGGTCACATATTTTTCAATAAAAACCGAACCGTCTCCAAAAGCAGAAGTTGCTTCACTAATGGCGCGATTCATTTGCGATTCAAAATCTTCTTCTCTTTCAACCACACGCATACCTTTTCCACCACCACCAGCAGAAGCTTTTATCAATATTGGAAAACCAACTTCTTTGGCCGTTTTCTTAGCTTCATTTAAATCGGTAATCGCGTGATCTACACCAGGAACCATTGGAATATCGTATTTCATCACCGCTTCCTTAGCGGCCAATTTACTTCCCATCATCTCGATAGCTTTCGATTTTGGGCCAATAAAAACAATGTTGTTTTTTTCACAAGCTTCTGCAAAAGTTGAATTTTCACTTAAGAATCCATACCCTGGATGAACCGCATCAACACCTAATTCTTTACAAACTTCAATGATTTTATCACCACGCAAATACGATTGACTAGAAGCGGCTTCTCCAATGCATACTGCTTCGTCTGCATATCTTACATGAAGCGCATTTCTGTCGGCAGTCGAAAATACAGCTACCGTTTTGATCCCCATTTTCTTGGCGGTTTTCATTACCCTAATGGCAATTTCGCCTCTATTGGCTACTAATATCTTGGTTATTTTTTTCATGTCTATTCAAATTCAATTAACAGTTGTCCTTTATCTACAGCATTGCCAATAGCTACTGCAATAGCTTTAATTTTTCCATCACGAGGCGAAAGGAAACTATTCTCCATTTTCATGGCTTCTAAAATCAATAAAGGGTCGTTTTCTTTAACCTCTTGTCCAACCTCAACATTTATTTCTAAAATTAAGCCTGGCATTGGTGCTTTTATAGCATTAACCACTTTTGTTCTGCCACGTTCAATTCCTAAACCTTGAATTAAAAGGTCTAAATCGTTCGAAATAGCTACTTCATAGCTGTTGTTGTTGACCTTAATAGTATATTTTTTTGAGAGAAAATCGGCAGCTGTAATTTCTGCTTTATAAGGTTTACTGTCTTTTAACACATGGAATGTATCATTTCCAATGCTAACAGCATCTAATTGGTTAAGATCGCTTTCTGTAAAATCAAACGAAGTAGAATGATTTACCGAAAGCTTATAAGAATTACTCATAAGACTTAGTTTTAATTTGGAGTAAAATTAGTAAAAGAAAACGTTTTCGTAACTGATAATTATCACAAATTTGGAAAATTGGTATAGTTTTATTTTCAAGACATCTTAAGCATAATTTAAAATAACAACTTAAAAAATTAGTCTATTTTTGTGCATAGCAACAACGAAAAATTCATGAAAAAACTATTGCTTATTTTTCTTATTACCAACTGTATAACAACTAGTTACTGCCAAACCAAAAAAGAAGAATACAAAGACTGTGCTTTTCAAAAATATTATAAAGAAGATTTTACAGGAGCTATAACTTGCTTAGACCAATTAATCGCTTTGTATCCAAACGATTCTGTAGCCTATAACGACAGAGGTTTGATTAAAGAAATTATTCACGATTACTCTGGTGCCATAGCCGATTTTACCAAAGAAATTGAAATTGACCCAACATTTGCGGATAGTTATTTTTTTAGAGCCATGACAAAGGACAAACTCAAAAATAGAAAAGGCGCCGTTGCAGATTATAAAATGACCGTTACATACGAGCCAAAAAATTCGGATGCTTTTTACTTTATGGGGTTGAATCAATTTGCCCTAGGTGATACCAAAAGTGCCTTACTAAATTATAAAACTGCCCTTTTAAAAAGAACCGATAATTATCCTGTGTATGCTGAACTTGGATTATTAAAAGCGCAATCAAAACAATATACCGAAGCTCTGAGTTACTGTGACAAAGCTATCAATTTAGATAAAACTATTGAAAAAGCCTACTATTACAAAGGTTGGATTAAAGCACAACAACTTCAGTATAAAGAAGCTATAATCGAATTTGAAAAAGCTATAGACTTGAATCCCAATTATGAAGAAGTACTCTATTATGGGAATTTAAAACGGAATTTTAGTGGTTTTAAAACGGCGTTAATACAATACAACAACACTGAAAATACAATTAAAACCGACAGTTCCTATTATAAAAAAGGACTTGTAAATTTATACTTAAAGGAGTTTAAAAATGCTGTTTTAAATTTTGATAAAAGTATAGGATTAAACCCAAATTGGTCGATACTATACTACCAAAGAGCTATGGGTAAAAGTCAATTAAAGGATGCTGATGGTGCCATTGCGGATTACACTAAGTATTTACAATTCGAGCCCAAACACGACAAAACATACTATTATTTAGCATTGGAACAACTGAAAAAAAATGATGTGGAATCAGCTTTATCAAATTTAACTAAAGCTATTGAAATTGATGGATACATTCCAGAATACTATTTAAAAAGAAGCGAAATCTATTCCCTGAAAAATGAAACTGAAAAAAAGTGTAACGACATCAAAAAATTCATTGCTTTGGGTGGAACCTATCGTTTTAAAATCCCAAAAACGACTTGCAAATAATATCATATGAATAAAAAATACTATTTAATTGTCTCATTTTCATTTTTTTCGATTTTAGGTTTTTGTCAAAAAGAACCTTTGTTGGTAGAAGGTTTTGCTCAAGGAACAACCTATCACATTACGTATTTGGATGAACAAGAGCGTTTTTTTAAGAAAGAAATTGACAGCATTTTACATGATTTTGATTTATCGGTTTCGACTTACAATCCGAATTCAATAATTACAAAAATCAACACCAATCAAAAAAATGTGGAACTAGATTCGTATTTTATTACTTGTTTTAAAAAAGCTAAAGAAGTTTGGAAAAATAGTGACGGAGCCTTTGACCCAACCGTCTATCCGCTTGTGAATGCATGGGGATTTGGCCCGGGTAAGAAACAAAAAATAGAACCGCAACGCATTGACAGTATTTTAAAATTTGTAGGCTTTAACCTGATTCAACTTAAAGGGAATACAATAGTTAAAAAAGATACCCGAGTAGCCCAGACTTTAATGCTTTTGCTCAAGGTTATTCGGTCGACGTGATTTCAGAATACTTAAATTCAAAAGGAATTACTTCGTATGTGGTTGAAATTGGCGGTGAAGTTTTTGCTAAAGGAAAAATGAATAATGGCACTAATTGGGTGATTGGAATTGAAAAACCAATTGATAATAAATCCTCAGGAAATCCTTTTGTGATGAACATTAAACTCGATGGATTAGCCATTGCAACCTCTGGTAATTATAGAAAATTTACCATTGAAAATGGAATAAAATATGCACATCATATTGATCCAAAAACAGGTTACCCAACCAAAAACAACTTATTGAGTGTCTCTATAATTTCAAAGCAATGCATAACCTCCGATGCTTATGCAACAGGAGTTTTAGTTATGGGATTGGAAAAAGCAAAATTATTTCTTGAAAAACACAAAGAGCTTGAGGCCTTACTAATTTATTCTGATGAAAATGGCGAGTATCAATTTTATGAAACCCCCAATTTAAAAGAGTTGCTGTGTAAAGTAGAATAAAAAAGCATCCTTTTTAGGATGCTTTTTTATTTATACGGTAACTAATTTATTATTTATCCAATACCACTTTGTAGCTAGATGAACCATTATCATCAGACACATTAATGAAATAAACGCCATTTGTGTAGTTAGACAAATCAACTGTTTTAGTTGTAATTGTAGAAGAAGTCTCAATATTTTCTTCATATATAATTGCACCTAAAGTATTCACTACTGTAATGTTTTTAATTTGAGATTTCAAATCAAGATTAAAAACTCCTTTAGAAGGATTTGGATATACGACCACTTCTGGTCCTTTGGAAAAATTTTCATTGGCTAATGTTGGAGTCCAACTTAATGAAATTCCTGTGAAATTAGTATCTGCAGCAACATCAGCTGTGTTGGTATAAGCTGTCGCTCCTTTCACGAATGGGAAATATCTTGTAGCTGTTGATGCACCGTGCCCCCAAGTTTCTTGAATACAAACTCTGTAATTTCCATCAGCAAGTAATGTTGTTCCAGCAGCATTTTTACCATCCCAAGTAACAGTTCTTGCAGTGAAAGTAGTTTGAGTAGCTCCAGTTGTGGCACCAACAACACTGGCTGCAGATTTAGTATTCCATGTTGGCAAATGGTCGTTTGTCCCTCCAGCCCAATAGCGTAAATTAGTTTTTACGAAGGTTGATGTTCCTACAGTAGTTCCAGCACCACAAGTAGCACAACTTTCAATCCATACAGCTAAAACATATCTACCATCAGTAACATAATTTCCAGTAGTATGTTTTGGGGTTGTAAATGTAAACGACATTGTTCCTGCCGTTTGGGCTTTTAATGATGTTGAAAAGCATATTGTAACTGCTAATACAACTAAAAATAAAATTTTCTTCATGATCATTGAATTGCTTTGCGTTGTATTTTAATGTATTATTTATTCTCTAAATCTAATTTAATTGAAATTTTGGCCGTTTCTGCTAATGTTTTTTTGGCCATGGCAGGAACCTCTAATTTGTAATCATTTAACTTCACTACAAAGTTTCCAACGATGGTTAATTTACCACCTGCAGCAGAAATGGTAACTTTAGTTTTAACTTTATTAGTTACACCGTGAATGGTCAAATCGCCTTCAACATCATACGTTCCTGTTTTGCCATCATAGTTTAACACTTTTCCTTTGAAACTGGTTTTTGGAAGTTTATCACTTTCCATGTAATTTTCATTAAAGTGTTCCTCCATTAGAGGCGATTTAAACTTGAATGATTTTACCAAACCTTGCACAACAAGTTCACCAGTTGTTTTATCAAATATTGAAGAAACGGTAGTACTTGTGCCAATAACTGAATCTAATGCTCCGGGAACAGTGGCGTCAAACTTTATTTCTCCTGAGCGGGTAATCATTTTTTGTGAAAACATAACCGTCGAGAAAACCAAACATACCATAGAAATTAAAATCTTTTTCATGTTTATTTATTTTTTAGTTAGGATAATTATTTGTTGCCCAAGTTTTAATCATGTTAACTGTTGATGAAGGTAGCGAACCACTTGGAGGCATTATAGAACCACAAGTTCCATCTAATCTGCAAAGCAGTGCATTACTATTGGTTCCATCTGCGGCACTTTTAACAGCATCATAAGTGTCTAAATCGGGAAACTGATTTCCTCCAGAATGACAACTCACACAATTAGCATCCATTATTGGAGCAATGTTAGCAGTATAGGTTGGATTAGTAACTACTGGAGAAAGGTCTTGAGTAGTAGTCGAATCACAAGAGATTAATAAAAGACCACTAACCATTATCATTACTATTATTTTTGCTTTTTTCATAACTTTTATTTTTAAAAAACTCTATACATATTAAATCCGAAGTAAATACCTCTACCACCTGTAATACCATTTGCATTGGTATAATAAGAAACATCATTCATTGGCTGACTGTTTGATAAGACCAATTGAAATACGTGACCACCAGTTTCAATATCCAAATCAAGTGTTGCTGGATTGTGATAAGGTGATTTGAATCCTTCTGGAGTGCTCAAGCGAGCAGCATAATCAAAATTCAAGCTCAAACGTTTAGAAATTTTGCAACGTGCTCCAGTTCCTAATAAAAAGGTATTCTTTTTGGCTTCCGTTTCGGCATCATACAAATTTTTGTGAATGAAAATCGGAGTGATTTCTGCAGAAAAAACACTTGAAAATTTTCTAGAAATAATCAATTGATTGGAATAGGCCAAGCGGTTATCAAATTTAACGTCTGGATAGAGTACTTTTAATTTTTCACTATTAATATCCATAGTATTATAACCTACTATAGTAAAAGGAAAACCATTATCCAATTGATTCGCAAACTTATATTTTAAGGCTAATTCATACGTTTTATTATAAGTATGTCTTGACAAACCAAAAGATAACCAATTAGTCACACCATAAATACCACCCAATTTGGTTAAAGCATTATCCAAACCAAAGAAGTTGTTGATACCATTTGTTAAATCTCCAAAACGGTGCGAAACCAAGAAATAGAATTCTCCTTGCACTGGTAATTTTGTAGATTGCATGTTGGCGACCTGCAAACCTTTGAACGCCGCAGAAGTAATTTCTTTTTTATCGGATTTAGTAGCATCCAATTCATTCATCAAATCATCCTGTGCATTGGCTAAACCAAAACAAAAAAGGAAGAAAGCAGAAAGTGTGATTTTAAGTAATTTCATTTTTTTTATTATTTATTTATAGAACATTGATCTAAATTTACGTTGCCCATTAAGTCGTCATATCCAACTACTCTTCCTTTAACACTAATGGTCTGACCTACTTTTAAAGTAGTATCGGCAGTTAAAAAATTACAAACTACAATTTCATCGAGTAGTACTTCTTTATCTTTTATAGAAGTTATGATTCCAGAAACCGATACTGGTTTTTCAAGATATTTTTTGTTTGCCTCTGCTTCATTGGTTGTAAATGCAGCTAAAATATCTTTTGTCTTCATTGTAAAAGCAGCTTGTTCAGATTGAACATCTCTTTTTCCTCCGTGATAGGCATAGTATCTAGCCGAGAAAAATGCGATTACGATTACCGCTGAAATCACGACTAAAACTATCAGTACTTTTTTGAGTTTTTTATTCATTTTGTTGAAATATTATTACTTTTAATCGATGAAATATATTATTTACTCGTCAAAATTAAGAATTTTATATTGTTAGTATAAATTAACACCTGAATATTTACTTAATTTCATTTTAAGTAAAAACTACATCGATTTAGTAGTTAAAAAAATATTTTTGTAAACTAATACATATGTTTTTTATTTAAATCCGTTATCTTTTATGCAAAAAAAGCACCCTAAAAGGATGCTTTTAAATTGAATAGTTGTAATTGATTAATTTACAATTACTTTTTTCCAAGATTTTTCAGTATCATTTTGCAATTCTAGTAAATAAACTCCTGCTTGAAGTCCTTTTACATTAATTTCAACACTTTCTGAATCGTCAAGAACTTCAATAGTTTTCACTAAAACACCTGTTTGAGTATATACGTTAATAGTAGAGAGTTGGGTTTTAGTTTTTACTACAAAATTACCCTCAGAAGGATTAGGAACAATAGATGAAGCATTCAAAGAGAAATCTTCAACTCCTAATGCCGTTCTTGTCAGAACAGTATTCGAATGCGTGGAATTGTGTTGCCCTAAAACCGTCGTATTACTTAAAGCAAAAATGATTGGAATATCAGTAGCTGAGTTAGCAAAAGTATAATCTCCTGTAGAAACCAAAGCTCTTGAGGCAACTACTGTTCTAACCCCAGAAGCAACATTATCAGAAACAATGGTCCAACTTTGTGAGGCATCTGGTGAAGGCGTAGATTGACCTCCTGAAGGCGTGTAATCTCTATTGCTGGTTGAATTCCAAATAAACATATCGCTTACTTCAAACATTGAAAACCCACCAAAACCAATTCCTAACCAAGTGTTACTTGGTCCAGTTAAGGTTAAAGTTACTGTAGTAGTGTTGGTATCAATTTTAATAGTGTAACCTGTGGTAAGGGTTACGGTTCCTGTGGTAAATTGGGCAACGGAAATCGTTGAAAACCCAAAGACTAAAAGTAAGGTTAAAAGTAATTTTCTTTTCATAGTTTTTATTTTAAGAGATTAATAATTTGTTCATTTTTGGTTTTGGTTGCATATTCAAATGCGGTTATACCTTCTTTATTTAGGAGTGTTTTATCAGCTTTATACTTCAGTAAAATAGAAATTAATTCAGGCTTTTGAAATTGAACCGCATACATTAAAGCCGTAATTCCATTAGCATCTGTTACATTTGGATTGGCTTTTTTTTCTAACAATAATGTCACCAATTCTAAATTGCCTTTAACAACAGCAGCCATTAAAGCTGTACCATCGAGACTACTATAATCCAAGTTGGCATTTTTGGAAATCAAAAATTTAGCGACTTCAGCATTGCCTCTATAACAAGCCAAAATCAGCATACTTGATGAATGACTGTCTACAGAATCAATAACTTTAGGATTGTCATGGTACATTTCTTCCATTTGTACAACCGTTCCTTTTCTGGCTAAATCAAAGCAACTTAACTTTTGTGAAAAAATTTGTCCTGAAAGTAATACCGCTAAAATGATAAGATAATGCATAGTATATTTTTGCCAAATTTATTGTAAATCTGACAATTATCATATTATTTCTTTCCTTTTTTTTATATAAAAAATCCAAAAAAAGATTGTACTAATCCAATCACTAAGAATACTAACTCGAAACTAACGAATACTCGTTCATTCTTTTAAAAATAGAAACTTAAGTTATATTTGTATGGATAAGTTAAAACAATCTATTTTGAAAAATACGTTTAACATTACAGGCCTCTTTATTTTGATATTAATGAATAGTTTTTGCTATTCCCAAACCACATCAATTGACAGTTTAAAAAGAGTACTACGAGTAGCCAAAGTAGATACCGTTAAAGCAAACATCTACAATAATTTAGCTAATAATTTTAAGGAGGTAAATCCCGATTCTACGACTTATTATGCTAATAAGGCATTGGTTTTATCACAAAAAGTGAAATTCGATTTCGGAATAGCAACAGCCTACATTAACAACGGAAACGCCAATATCATTATAGGTAATTACAAAAAAGCAACGAACTATTTTAACAAGGCAAAGTCGGAATTTGAAAAATTAATAGAAACCAATGAAAACAACACGTTATTTAAAAAAGGTCTAGCACGTGCTTTAGCCAGTTTAGGGGTCATATACTCGCAAGAAGGTAATTATTATGTTGCACTAGAGAATTATCAAAAAGCGTTAAAAATTTATCTCGAAATTGATGATAAAAACAGTATTTCTAAGGCTTACAACAATATTGGAGTCGTTTACAAATCGCAAGAAAACAAACCTAAAGCACTCGAATTTTTCAAAAAAGCATTGGCCATTCAAGAAGAAATTGGTGAACAAACCGTTCCAGTAACATTAACCAATATTGGAGTGATTTATTTTGAACAAAACAATTTGACTCAAGCGATCAATTACTACAATAAGGCTCAAAAGGCTTTTGAAAAAATAGATAACAAACGTGGTTTTGCCTTATTAAACAATTATTTAGGTGATTATTATCAAAAACAAAAAGAGGTAACCCAAGCCCTATCCTACTACAATCTTTCATTAAAGCTGTATGAAGAAATTCAAAATAAATTTGGTGCTTCCTTAGCCTTATACAATCTTGGTCAACTGTATTTTAATCAAAAAAAATATGATCAAGCAATGCCTTTTGCAACTAAATCGCTTTCTTATGCTAAAGAAATTGGCGTATTAGATCAAACCTACCATTCTGAAAAATTATTGAGTGAGTTGTATGAATTTCAAAACAACCACCAGCAATCGTTAGTGCATTACAAAAACTATATTTTGGCACGTGATAGCTTAAATAACTTGGAAAACGACAAAAAATTTGTTCGTGCCGAAATGAATTTTGAATACCAAAAGAAAGAAGCATTACTCAATGAACGAGCCAAATCGCAACGCTGGTTACTGTTGTTTTCGGTGATTGGAATTTTACTTTTAATTGGATTGATCTTGCTAATTTTTAACCGAAGACAAGTCAAACGCCGATTAACACTGCAAAAAGAAGTGGCCGAATACGAACAAAAAGCACTGCATTTACAAATGAATCCGCATTTTGTATTCAATTGTTTGGGATCGATTTCGAGTTTTATTGTGCAAAACGGTACCGACTCGGCTTTGAAATATTTATCGAAATTTTCAAAATTAATGCGATTGACCCTCGAATATTCGAAAGGTTCGCTAATACCTATTGACAAAGAAATTGAAAGTTTGCAGAATTACTTAGAATTAGAACAATTGCGGTTTCATAACAAATTTGAATTCAAAATCAATTCGTCTGATAAAGTCGAATTCAATATGGGTTTACCGCCTTTATTGATACAGCCGTTTGTAGAAAATGCCATCTTGCACGGCTTGGTTCCGAAGGAAGAAAACGGCAGGCTCGAAGTCAATTTTGATGTAAAAAACAACCAATTGGTGTGCACCATAACCGACAATGGGATTGGCATTTCCAAATCGAAACAAATCAAAGAAAATTCGGTGCAGGCCCACAAATCGATGGCGTTGGAAATCACTAAAAAACGATTGGAAATTATGGAAGCTACCATTTCTAAATCGGCACAAATAGAAATTATAGAAAACAATGGCACCATCGTTACGTTGCGATTGCCCATACAATATATTCAATAAAGCTATAAGCCTTAAGCTTTAGGCTTTAGGCTTTAGGCAAAAAATAGTTGAACCAGTTTAAAGCATATTGCTTAAAGCTTAAAGCAAAAAAGAATGATTACAGCAGTATTAATAGACGACGACAAACATTTACGCGAAGGATTGAAAGCGCTTTTGCAACGGTATACGAATGAAATTAACATTATCGGTGAAGCCGAAAGTGTCAAAACAGGTGTGGCAACTTTAGAACAATTGCAGCCTCAAGTGATTTTTTTAGACATTCATTTGGCCGACGGCACTGGATTTGACATTTTAGAACAACTGGCTAAAACCAAAGGAAAAACATCGGCTCATATTGTGTTTATTACGGCTCACGAACAATATGCGTTAAAGGCATTTAAGTTTAGTGCATTAGATTTTATATTAAAACCGGTAGATCCTGAAGAATTGCAAAACACGATTGTAAAAATAAAAGAAGCAGTGGGCAAAAGTAACTCGTTTGAGCATATTGATTTGTTGTTGGAAAACATTCGTAAGAAAGTTGATAATTTTAAACGCATCGCTTTATCAACCAGTGATGGGATTCATTTGTTTGATGTTTCCGATATCATTCGTTGTGAAGCCAAAGGAAATTATACCGAGTTTTTTATTAAAAACCATAAACCCGTTTTGATTTCTAAAACCTTAAAAGAATATGAAGAATTGTTGACCGAACACGGATTTGAACGCATTCATCAATCCCATTTAATAAATGTCTCCTACCTCAAATCGTATATCAAAAGTGATGGTGGTTATGTGATAATGGCCGATAACACTAACATTCCGATTGCGCAAAGCAAAAAAGAACGATTACAAGAATTGATAAAAGCATTATAAAAAGAAAATAGATTTTTCAAAAGAATACTACTATGAAAACAAAAACTATAAAATCACAAACTATGAGAACGTTACTTTTACTGTTACTTTTTGTATCGGGTTTTGCTTACGCGCAACCACCTATTAACAATCCCACACCTTATGAAGTTTGTGATGATAATAATGATGGAATCGCTCCTTTTTTCATACACGATAAAGATGCTGAAATAATAAATGGACAGCCTAATTTGGTGGTATCCTATTTTTTATCTCTAGCAGATGCTCAAGCAAATACTAATGAGATTACCCCAAATCCATTTTTTAATATCATTCAATCCAGTCAAATACTATATGCAAGAGTTATAGACCCTGCCGACCCCAATAATCCCTCTTTTACTACAATGAATTTGGTGGTTAATCCTCTTCCTAATTTCTTTATTCCAAATACAACTGTTTGCTCTGGTACAATAGCTGCTGTTACCGCGTTTAATAATGCTGGGATAGGTAATTATAACTACGCTTGGACTACACCTCCTGGGGTTCCAAATCCTGGAAATGTAGATAGCTTTACTACAGATGTTGCTGGTTTATATATGCTTTTGGTTACCAATTTAACCACATCGTGTAGCGCTACTTTTTCAACAACGGTAAATTTTTTTCCATTAGTTACACCCGTATTTAATATTCCGACCACTGCATGTGAAAATTCTTTAACCACTTTACCAACAACATCAGAGAATGGCATATATGGAACCTGGTCACCAGCGGCAATGGCAGTTGGAACTACTACTTATGAATTCACGCCAAACCCCGATCAATGCGCCAGTAATTATTCTATAACAATCACTATTCTCCCTTCTCCAACGGCCAACCAAGCGCCCAATTTAGTAGTTGTGGATAACCCTTATGATGGGTTTGCAACATTTGATTTAACATCTAATAATGCTATAATTAACAGTGGTTCAGGCATTCAATTTCAATATTTCTTAACTCTTGCCAATGCTCAAAATAATACTAATCCAATTACTAATCCAACAGCCTACTTAAACACAATCAATACGCAACCCATTTATGTTAGCGTTTTTGATCCAGCTGGTCCAAACTGTACTACTATAACCAGTTTTAATTTGGTGGTTACCAATCCTAATATCGTTTACATACCCGATGCCCATTTCAAAGCCAAATTGATTACGCTTGGTGTTGACACCAATACTGATGGTGAAATTCAATATACCGAAGCTAGTGCTGTTGCCAATCCAATAGACGTAAGTAGTTCTTCGATTACTGATATTACTGGATTTGAAGCGTTTACCAATGTTCCTTCTTTTAGATGTGTTGCTAATAATATTACTAGTATCAACTTAAGTAACTTACCTAACTTAAAGAGTTTTGATTGTGGATTTAACAACAATCTGACCTCTTTAAACTTGACCAATCTCGTGGCTTTAGATAGCTTAAAAACATACAATACTAATCTGAGTTTGCTTAATGTCAATAATCTAACATCGTTAAAACATTTAGATTGTTCTTACAATCACATTACCAGTTTGAATGTGAACAATCTTACCAATTTAAAAATCTTTAATTGTGCTTCCAACTGGCTAACCACGATTGATGTAACACCATTAACAGCGTTAGAATATTTAAATTGTTCGATGAATCAATTGGCAACCATAAATGTGACTCCGTTAATAAATTTAAAAACATTAATCTGCTCTAATAACAATATCAATAGTTTAAGTTTAGTAAATCTACCCAGTTTAGAACATCTCGAATACGGGAATAATCAAAGTACCTCTTTAACCTTTTCCAACTTACCTAACATGAAGTATTTGGATTGTGGAGGAAATAGCTTGGTAACCTTAAATGCTAGTATTTTACCTTTATTAGAATATTTAGATTGTAGTGGCAATCATTTAACATCTATAAATGTGACTGGATTAACTCATTTAAGTTATTTTACACTGGCATTAAATCAAGTGGCTTCAATTAACGTTTCTGGTTTATCGAGTTTGAATTATTTCAATTGCTCTTCCAATCAATTGACAACATTAAACGTTTCTGGATTAAATAATTTAACTAGTTTGTATGCTTCAAACAACACTATTTCTTCAACTGATTTAACCAATTTACCAAGTTTATCATTAGCTTACTTTGATTACAATCAATTGACTAGTTTAGATTTAACAGGCTCTAACAATACATCCAATGTATATTGCAATAATAATTTATTAACCAATTTAAGTATCGCTGGTTTAGCCAATTTAAGCTGGTTGGATTGTCATGAAAATCATTTAACAACTATAAATTTTACAGGATTAAGTTTATTACAAACTGTTTTGTGTGACCACAATAATTTAACAAGTTTAGATTTTTCTACTTGTCCAATGTTTCAAAATCTAAGCTGCTCATACAATGCATTAACCAATATTAATATCAAAAATGGCTTTTCATACATCAACACCAACAATTTTTGGCATGAAAATCCAAATTTAACTTTCGTATGTGGCGACGATGGAGAACTGACAGCTATTGGTCAAATTTTAAATCAAAGCATCAACGTAAATAATGGAAACGTAGTTTTTAACAGCTATTGTTCCTTCAATCCTAATGGTACTTACAACACCATAACTGGAACGGTGCGTTATGATTTCAATAACAATGGTTGTGATGCTACCGATTCTCCGGCGCAAAACATAAAAATCGGTATTACCAATTGGTCAACGGTTGGAGCAACCTTTACCAATGCTACTGGTAATTATACTTTTTATACCACATTAGCCGATCAATCTATTACACCTGAGTTGGAAAATCCAAACTATTTTAATGTTACGCCACTCACTACCGTAGTCAGTTTTCCAAACAACAATAATCTAACACAAGTACACGATTTTTGTATTACTCCAAACGGAAATCATCCCGATTTAGAAGTTATTTTACAACCTTTAACCAATGCGCGACCAGGATTTAATTCACGTTATAAGTTGGTGTTGAAAAACAAAGGAAATGTAGCATTATCGAGCTGGACAGGGTTAACTTTGACTTACAACAGCAACAAAATGTCTTTCCTAACAGCAACTGCCACTTCTGCCACAAACAATCCTGGAGTATTAGAATTTGGCTATTCTTTAAATCCCTTTGAAAGCACAAGTATTGAATTAGAATTTAATGTACACTCACCAGTAGCAACCAATCCAACCCATATTGGTGATGTATTGGCTTTTACGGCTAACATCGCAATTGTTGGAACTGACGAAACTCCTGTTGATAATACTTTTACTGTAAATCAAACCGTTGTAGGCTCTTACGATCCAAATGCGATTACTTGTTTGGAAGGCGATACCTTACCAACTTCGGCAATTGGCGAATACCTTCACTACGGCATAACCTTTGAAAATACTGGAAATTATCAAGCCGAAAATGTGGTGGTTAAAGATGTTATTGATACCACAAAATATGATGTAAATTCAATTCAATTGCTTACTACTTCTCATCCGGTGTACACCCGAATTACGAGTAATGTGGTAGAATTTATTTTTGAAAACATCAATTTGGTTGCGGCATCAGGTAATCCACCAGTGGGTGGTCATGGCGATGTACTGTTCAAAATAAAATCGTTGCCTAACTTGGTAAGTGGCGATGTAGCTATTAAATCGGCTAATATCTATTTTGATTACAATGCTCCAATCGACACGAATTTGGCAGAAACTACCTTTAGTAACTTGAATAGTGCTATTTTTCAATTGGATACTAATGTGAGTGTAGCTCCAAATCCAACTCATGGAATGATAAACATCACCAGTAAATTCAATATTAAATCTGTGGAGTTATTTGATGTTCAAGGTAGAATTTTGGAAACGAGTTTTGAAAACAATATGACTTCTAAAATCGATTTATCAGATAAACAAAACGGAATATACTTCCTTAAAATAAATACCGAAAACGGTAGTAAAGTAGAAAAAATAGTAAAAAAATAAAGTTGGTAGTTAATTAGGTGAAAAAGCGTAAATCGAAAGGTTTGCGCTTTTTTTACAAGACTAAAAGACCCGATTCACGCAACGTATTTATTGGTTTTGAATACCAAAACAACTCAAAATCATCAAAGTGATTTTCAAAACTCGACTTGAGTTGTGCCAAAGTTAGTTTACCATCATTATATACCGAAATTGACTCTAAAGTTGCAACTAACCAATTGGCTTTATCCTCTTCTAAGGCAATTTCGAAGGTCTGAATTTTGTCATGAAACGTCAATTTTGTCATTTGCCAAGAATTTCCTTTTTTGGATTTAGTAAAGGTCTCTTGTAATGGCTTTCCTCCTATCCAAACTACTTTTGATGATGGTTTTATAGTAAAATCAGTTGCTTTTTCCAAACAAGAAACAATATAATCGGAAGGGATTTTGGTATTGGGAATTTTAAAATCAAACCAATCTTGTAGCGGATAATCAAAACAAATTCCGTGCATGAAATTGAAAAGCGATTTCTTCAAACCAAAACTAAACCTGTCGTGGTTGATTCCGGTTTTGTCTTTAAAATTGATGTCATTATTGGCAAACGTTATTTCATTTTGTTCTGGAATCACGCCAAATTCTTCAGGAAACATCCCTACCGGTGAATGAGCAGTCATCGCAAATTGGTGCCAAAAACCACTTTGCAAAACACCTAATTCAAATAATTGACGTACCATTTCCAAACTATCAACGGTTTCTTGAACGGTTTGGGTCGGGTAACCATACATCAAATAGGCATGCACCATAATACCGCTTTCGGTAAAGTTTCGAGTTACTTGTGCCACTTGTTCTACGGTTACGCCTTTTTTGATTAATTCGAGTAATCTATCGGAAGCGACTTCCAAACCACCCGAAACTGCAATACAACCGGAGGCTTTTAGTAACACACACAAATCGGCCGTAAAACTTTTCTCAAATCGAATGTTGGTCCACCAAGTCACCACAATCTTTCGTTTGATGATTTCCAAAGCCACTTCTCGCATCAATGCAGGTGGAGCCGCTTCATCAACAAAATGGAATCCATTTTCACCAGTTTGAGCCATCAATTCCTCCATTCGATCGACCAACATTTTGGCCGCGATGGGTTCGTATAATTTAATGTAATCCAACGAAATATCACAAAACGTACATTTTCCCCAGTAACAACCGTGCGCCATAGTAAGTTTATTCCACCGACCATCGCTCCACAAACTGTGCATCGGATTAGCAATTTCTATCACCGAAATGTATCGATCTAAAAGCAAATCGGAATAATCGGGTGTACCTACTTGGCTTTGTTTGTAATCGGGTACAGTAGCATTATTTTTATAGACTACTTTGCCATCTTCAAGCAGAAAAGTACGCTTATACTCTTTATCAATTACCAATTGTTCACTATCAATGATCAATTGAAGTGGTAATTCACCATCATCTAACGTGATAAAATCAAAAAACTCAAATACGCGTTCGTCTTTCAATTCACGCAATTCGGTGTTGGGAAATCCGCCACCCATAGCAATTTTTATGGCCGGATATTGTTTTTTAATAAATTGCGCTGATCGAAAGGCGCTGTACAAATTCCCTGGAAAAGGCACTGAAAAGCATACCAATTTGGGCTGTACTTTTTCAATTTTTTCTTTTAAAATGCGAAGTGTAATGGTATCGATATAGGTACTTTCATTTTGCAAATGTTGGTACAATTCATCAAACGAGTTTGCACTTCTACCCAATCGTTCAGCATAGCGACTGAAACCAAAATTTTCATCGATACAAGCCACAATAAAATCGGATAAATCTTCCAAGTATAATGTAGCCAAATGTTTGGCTTTATCCTGCATTCCCATGGTTCCAAAAGCCCATTCCATATCGTCTAATTGTGCAAATCGAGAAGCCTCTGGAAGGAAATTTCCACTACAAATTTGACGTGCCAACGATGGATTTTTTCCTTGAAGAAAAGCAATTACCGAATCGATAGTTTGAATGTAATCGCCTTGTAAAGAATGTATTCTTTGTAAATTGTCCGTGATCAGCTTGGTAGCATTAATGGAGGAAAAAATATCTAATAACCCTTTTTTAGAAAACAATTCTAAAATTACTTCAATACCTAAATCCATTTGAAATGCGGAAATATTTTTGGTATTTAAAAAACCTTTAATATAAGCCGTTGCTGGATAAGGCGTATTGAGCTGTGTAAAAGGCGGCGTTATTAATAGAATGTCTTTCAATGGATTTTTTTCTTGGTATGCGACTTTAGAGTCTTGAGTACAAAAGTAAAATTAATAATTTAGGATTTAACTATTATTTGGGAAATTGCGTTTGTAAATTGAAATCGAATTTTGAGTATTTTTACAAAAAAAAATCAAACAATGCCAAGCGACTGTATTAGTTATCAAAAATCGGGATATTTCACTAATTTAATTTCAGATTATTTAGATGAAAATGCAGCCCTAAAACCATTGTACAATCGATTTCCTACTATTGAAAATTTCAAAAATCAAATTGCCGAAAAAGCAAGCAATTTTCCAATAGAAAATAGAGCTATATTAGTTTCCGAATTAGAAAAACAATATGCAAAAATAAAGGCTTCACAAGAAACATTAAATCATATTAGTCTTTTAAGTGAATCTAATACATTCACTGTAACTACAGGCCATCAACTCAATTTATTTACTGGTCCGTTGTATTTTTTGTACAAAATTGTGTCTACAATCAACTTGTGTAAAGAGTTAAAATCAAAATATCCGGAACATAATTTTGTGCCCATTTATTGGATGGCGACCGAAGATCATGATTTTGAAGAAATTAATTATTTCCACTTAAAAGGGAAAACCATCCGTTGGAATATTGAAAGTTCTGGTCCGGTTGGCCGATTATCCACTGAGGGATTGGACAAAGTATTTGAGGTATTTTCTCAAGAAATTGGTTCTTTTATCAACGCAAATCAATTGAAGTCTCTTTTTGAAAATGCTTATGTAAAACATTCTAATTTAGCTGATGCTACACGTTATTTAGCTAACGAATTGTTTAAAAATGAAGGGCTTGTCATAATTGATGGAGATTCAAGAGAATTAAAAAAATTGTTCATTCCTTATGTTCAAAAAGAACTTGTAGAACAATCTTCGTTTCAAAATGTTACCTCAACAAATGAATTATTAAAAGCGTATTCCGTTCAAGTTAATCCACGTGAAATTAATTTATTTTACATTGAAGACACCTTGCGTGAACGCATAGTTTTAGAAAAAGGAGTATATAAAATCAACAATACATCAATTGAATTTTCAGAAAGTGAAATCCTTGCCGAATTAGTACATAATCCTCAAAAATTCAGTCCGAATGTAATATTACGTCCGTTGTACCAAGAAATCATTCTACCCAACTTGTGCTATATTGGCGGTGGAGGTGAATTAGCATATTGGTTGGAATTGAAATCTAATTTTGAAGCCAACAACATTACTTTTCCAATCCTGTTACTGCGAAATTCGGTTCTTTTAGCAACTAAAAAACAAACGGAAAAAGCCGATAACTTAAATTTAAAATGGAGTGATTTATTTTCCAATCAGGACAAATTAATTAGCTCAAAAACTAGAGCACTTTCACAATTTACTATTGATTTTTCAGAACAAAAAGAGCACTTAAGAAAACAATTCGAAGCTTTACATGCTATTGCCAATCAAACCGATAAATCGTTTATTGGTGCTGTAAAAGCTCAAGAAATAAAGCAAATCAAAGGCTTAGAAAACCTCGAAAAACGATTGCTGAAAGCCGAAAAAAGAGTGCTTTCCGATCAATTAGAACGAATCGTTTCACTACAGAATGAATTGTTTCCAAATCAAAGTTTACAAGAACGAAAAGTAAATTTTTCTGAGTTTTATTTAGAATTTGGCGACAGTCTTATTATTCGTTTATTAACTGAATTGAAACCACTTGAAAGTCAGTTTTCTATAATTTCATTCTAAAGTTTTTAACACTATAACGTTTTCGTTAATTATTTTTTTTTCTGATTAAAATAATGATATAAATTGGTGTTGATTTAAAAGACCTTTATATGAAAAAACAACTACTATTATGTTTTGCAATGCTTTTTATGGCATTCAATGTTACTGCTCAAGTCAATTCAGTAGCTTTAGTTGGAGAAGCAGCTGGCGGATGGCCTGGTGATCCTGGAAATCCTGGTCCAACAGACGTGCACCAAATGACTACAACCGACGGCGTGAATTGGACACTTTCTGCTGTTACTTTAACAAGCGCTTCCACTGGTGGCGGTGTAAAGTTCAGAGCGAATAATGATTGGGCTATCAATTGGGGAGCAACAAACTTTCCATCTGGAACTGGAACACTAGGTGGCTCTAATATTGTATGTTTGGCAGGTACGTATGATGTTACTTTTAACAGCAACACTGGAGCTTACAATTTTTCGGGTACACCCATCACCTTTCCTACAATTAGTATCATTGGAGATGCTGCTGCTGGTTGGAGTACCGATGTTGCTATGAATACTACTGATGGTATTACCTATACTTTAAACAACTACATGTTTGTTAACGGTTACGTCAAATTCAGAAAAGATAATAGCTGGACAATCAATTGGGGTGCTTCTTCATTTCCAGCTGGAACAGGAGTTCAGGATGGTGCTGATATTCCAGTTCCTGCAGGTACATATAATGTTAGTTTCAATAAAAATACTGGAAATTATGTTTTTTCATTCCCAGTAATAAGCATTATTGGTTCGGCGGCAATTGATTGGAATACAGATATAGACATGCAAACTACCGATGGTCTAAACTATACTTTAAGCTATCCTTCCGGCTTTAACCTTGGTGAACTTAAATTTAGACAAGATCATAACTGGAACACGAATTGGGGTAGTACTGCTTTTCCTTCTGGAACTGGTACACAAGGTGGCAGTAACATAGCTGTTTCTGCGACTGGATTTAATTTTGTTTCGTTTAATCGATCAACAGGAAGTTATAATTTTGTTGGATTATTGAGCACTAATACTCCAAGTAATACCATTTTTAGTTATTATCCAAATCCGACAAATACCTTTTGGAATTTCAATTCACAAGACACAATCGACTCGATTGAAATTATAGATGTTTTAGGAAAAACCATTTTCAAAACATCAGACAAATCGGAAACTCAAGTTGTTGATGCCTCTCAATTTAATAATGGTGTTTATTTTGCAAAAATCAGTATTTCTAATTCGGTTCAAACCGTAAAACTGATTAAAAACTAAATCAAATAGCTCAATTAAAATAAATCCTCAAGGTTCTTCTTGGGGATTTTTTTTTTCAAGTAAGAAACACTACTTTTGCACCCGAATTTAAAAACAAATAAATAAAATAAAATGGCTACAAATAGAACATTTACAATGATTAAGCCAGATGCTGTTGAAAACGGACACATCGGTGGAATTTTAAACATGATTGCAGAAGGTGGTTTCAAAATTGTTTCTTTAAAATTAACACAATTGACTGTTGCAGATGCACAAGCATTTTATGCAGTTCACGCTGCAAGACCATTCTTTGGTGAATTAGTTGAATTCATGACAAGAGGACCAATCGTTGCTGCTATCTTAGAAAAAGATAATGCTGTTGAAGATTTTAGAACATTAATTGGAGCAACTAATCCTGCTGATGCTGCTGAAGGCACAATCCGTAAAAAATATGCTACTTCTATTGGAGAAAATGCAGTTCACGGTTCAGACTCGGACGAGAATGCTGCTATTGAAGGTGCTTTCCATTTTTCTGGAAGAGAGCAATTCTAATATTGGATATTAGATTTTAAATATAAAAAATCCCATTTCGTAATTGAAGTGGGATTTTTTTTATCGTAAAACAATTTCTTTTACTACTTCCTTTCGAAGCTCTTCATTGATCATAGCGATTATTTTTTGCTTCCCATAGCTTAATTCTTCACGTAAAACAGCGGAAGTTAATTTGACATAAAGCGTACTTCCTTTTAATATAACCTCTTGTGTGTAACTGTTGACTCCATTCCCCATAAGTGATTTCCAAGCTTGCTCCACATCGATTTTATCCATGCCTGATTCGAGTTTATTTTGTTGAATAAACTGCTGTAAAACATCTGAAATTGAACTTTCGTTACTCAATCGTTTAGCCATTGGTATTATTTTAAAGAAAAAGGGACTTGTCTTTTATACTGATATTCTAAATTGTCTTTGCTTTTTAAAACCAATGAACTATCTTTAAGTTCAACGATTTGTTCTTTCCACTTACCATAATTAGTGGAATAATTAATATAGAAATCTCCATCTTCATTTGAAATGGCTATTTTCTCTTTGATATTGTTGGTCAAATAGGTACCATCCAATTGTGGCATCACCTTTTGTCGAAAACCTTGATTATTTTTTAATTCAAAAAAGTCTATTGTTTCATTCACTTTATAGTCTTTCTTACCGCCATCTGGCAATAATACTTTTTGAATTTCCCAATAGCCATTTAATTTCGTAAGATCTTTTTCTTTAATTGCCTGTTTGCATGAAACTAAGAAGATGCTCAACAGCAAAATTGTGATTGTTTTTTTCATGATATAAATAAAATCTAAAATTACAATTAATTTTAAAGAATAAAAAAGTATTTTTGATTAAACCTTTACCAATTCTATAGGTCTTATTTAGAAATTGTTTACTATGAAAAAATATTTCTCTTTACTTATTCTAGCTGTTCTTTCTTTTGGTTGTAGCTCTGATTCTGGTTCCGACAATCCTACTCCAGTAGAAGAAGCTATGTATTTTCCTCCTAGTGACGGAAGTTCAACCTGGGACACTAAATCAATTGCTGATTTGGGTTGGAATCAAAGTGCGGTTCAACCTTTATTGGATTATTTACAATTGAAAAACTCTAAATCGTTTATGATTTTAGTAAATGGTCGAATTGTAATGGAAAATTATTTTAACGGACATACTGCTACTACACCATGGTACTGGGCAAGTGCTGGAAAAACGCTAACTTCAACCGTAACTGGAATTGCAGAACAAGAGGGCTTTTTAAATATCAACAATAAAGTTTCCGATTATATTGGTACGGGTTGGACAAGCATTCCATTGGCAAAAGAAAATTTAATTACCTGCAGGCATTTATTAACTATGTCTTCTGGATTGGATGATGCGCTTGGCGATGATGTTTCTCCTGCCAATCTGCAATATGTTGCCGATGCTGGAACGCGTTGGGCATACCACAATGTGTATGTAAAACTACAAGATGTGGTTTCGCAGGCAACTGGACAAACTTGGACCAATTATTTCAATACCAAACTACGTGACAAACTCGGAATGACTGGTGGGAGTTGGATAAATACCAGTGATGGATTACGCACCTACTGGAGTACTACTAGAAATATGGCTCGTTTTGGTTTAATGGCTTTGAACAAAGGAAAATGGAATGGCAATCAAGTAATTAATGAGACCTATTTTAATTCGGCAACCAATACTTCTCAGACAATCAATCTAGCTTATGGTTATTTATGGTGGTTGAATGGAAAAGCCAGTTATCATTTACCGCAAAGTCAATTGCAATTAAACGGAAGTATTATTCCGCACGGACCAAGCGATATGTTTATGGCATTAGGAAAAAACGATCAAAAAATTTATGTCATTCCAAGTAAAAAAATGGTAGTCATTCGAATGGGAGATGCTGCGGATACTGTAAACATGGCACTTTCTGATTTTGATGATGTTCTTTGGCAAAAAATAAGCGCGTTATACCAATAACGCGCTTATTTTTTACACTATAAATTCTGAATACTTATTTAAAACCTTGAATTGAAAAACTTTATCAATGCGTATATAAATAAAATAAAACTTATCAATTGCAAACCCATAGCAATATCACTAAATTTAGTTTCAATTAACTTGGCAAAAATACCCAAACCAATACAAACTAATAGTAAAATTAGCGGTGATGCAGTTTTAAAAAAAGTCAAGAATTTATTCATAAGCTACTATTTAAAGAAACTATCTACAAACTCAAATTTGTTGAATACTTGTAAATCTTCAATTCCTTCTCCTACTCCAATATACTTCACTGGAATTTGAAATTGGTCCGAAATTCCGATCACAACTCCACCTTTTGCAGTACCATCTAACTTAGTCACTGCAAGACAAGAAACTTCTGTTGCTGCTGTAAATTGTTTGGCTTGTTCAAAAGCATTTTGGCCAGTAGAACCATCTAAAACCAAAAGCACGTCGTGAGGTGCTTCTTCAGAAACTTTTTGCATCACACGTTTTACTTTTGAAAGTTCACTCATCAAACCAACTTTATTATGTAAACGACCTGCAGTATCTATAATCACGACATCTGCATTTTGAGAAACCGCACTTTGCAACGTATCAAAAGCTACAGATGCTGGATCGGAACCCATTTGTTGCTTCACTATTGGCACACCTACTCGATCTGCCCATATTTGTAATTGGTCAATTGCTGCGGCACGAAAGGTATCGGCTGCACCTAAAACAACGCTATAGTCTGCTTTTTTAAATTGATAGGCCAACTTTCCAATGGTAGTTGTTTTACCTACACCATTAACACCAACCACCATAATTACGTATGGCTTTTTGTTGGCAGGAATTTTAAACTCTGATTCTTCACCCGATTTTGTTTCCGATAATAAACCTGAAATTTCCTCACGTAAAATCTGATTCAATTCTTCAGTTCCTAAATATTTATCATTAGCAACGCGAGCTTCAATTCTTTTAATGATTTTCAATGTGGTTTCAACACCTACATCGGAAGAAACTAAAATTTCTTCTAAATTATCTAAAACCTCATCATCAACTTTAGATTTACCAGCAATAGCTTTGGTTAATTTGGAAAAAAAAGTAGTTTTAGTTTTTTCTAAACCTTTATCTAATGTTTCCTTTTTTTCTGAAGAAAATATTCTTTTAAAAAAACTCATTTCTTTACTTTATATTTTGAGTGAAAGTTAATAAAAATAACCCTTCTCATAAAATTAGAGACAAATATAAAAATAAAAAAGCTACTTCCATACGAAAGTAGCTTTGATATATATCGATTTTATGAATTATTTCTTTTTAAGAAATTCATCCACTTCTTCTGGAGTCATAATGCTTTCTACGAAAGTATATGCACCTGTTTTTGGAGATTTCACCATTTTGATGGCTTTTGTTAATCTCTTAGAAGCTGTCTGTAACGTTGCAACGGTCTTTTTTGCCATGATTCAATGAGTATTTGAATTTTTAATTAATCGCTAGTAATTACTAGTTATAAATAAAATTTCTAATTATTTAATTTCTTTATGAACAGTCATTCTCTTTAAGATTGGATTAAATTTTTTAATCTCTAATCTGTCTGGAGTATTTTTTTTATTTTTCTTGGTGATGTAACGAGAAGTTCCTGGAAGACCAGTTCCTTTGTGCTCAGTACATTCTAAAATTACTTGGATTCTATTACCTTTCTTTGCCATCTTGCTTTATTTTTAGTGGATTAGAGATTATTTAATAAATCCGTTAGCTTTAGCGTTTTTCAACACAGCAGCCAATCCATTTTTATTGATTGTTTTAATTGTAGATGCAGCTACTCTAAGAGTAATCCATCTGTCTTCTTCAGCAAGATAGAAACGTTTTTTAACTAAGTTTACAGAAAACTTTCTCTTAGTTTTGTTCATAGCGTGAGAAACGTTATTTCCTACCATCGCTCTTTTACCTGTAAGGTCACAAACTCTTGACATTATGCTTTTCTTTTATCGTTATTCAAAATCAGGGTGCAAAGAAACAAAAAAGAAACCTTATACACAAAAAAATATTACACATTTTTTAAAATTTCTTTTTGCAACATTTCAAATGCTTTATTCACAGTTCTATCTATCACTTTTTCACGTGGTTGACCAAAGTTAAATTCCTCTACAATAACTTCATTTGGTGTAGCCAAAGCAATAAAAACGGTTCCTACTGTTGCATCAGCGTCACCCTTTGATGGTCCGGCATTACCTGTAGTAGCAACTGCGTAGTCGGTTTTCATTAGTTTCTGAATTCCCAAAGCCATTTCTTTAGCCACTGGAGCACTCACCACAGAATTCGCATCAATAGTTTGTTGTGAAACTCCTAAAACTGAAACCTTAGTATCTGTAGCATAACTCACTACACTTCCTCTGAAGTAATTTGAAGCACCGGCAACTGAAGTCAACGTTTGTGCAATTTTACCGCCTGTGCAACTTTCGGCAGTCGCAATAGTTTTACCCAATTGCTTTAATTGTCTTCCCAAAACCACTTCTATCGTTTCATCTTCGTCAAACCCTACAATAATATCGCCGATGATTTTAGTTAACGAAACCACATTTTCTGCAATAGCTTTTTCAAGAAGTTCTTTATCTGTTCCTCGAGCTGTCAATCGCAAACGCACTCTTCCGGGTGCTGGTAAATAGGCAAGTTTAATAAAATCTGGTAAATTATCTTCCCAATCTTCAATGCGTTCTGCTACCAAACTTTCTCCTTGCCCATAGGTCATAATAGTTTTATGAAGAATATATGGACGTTGGTACTCTTTAACGACTTTGGGGATGATTTCGTTTTCGACTATATATTTCATTTCATAGGGCACGCCTGGCAATGAAATATATACCGTATTTTCTTTTTTCATCCACATACCTGGCGCGGTACCTACCTTGTTAAAAAGTATTTGGCATTTAGACGGAACCAACGCCTGATCTCGGTTCATTTGCGAGGCTGGGCGTTTCATAACGCTTTCAATCAATTCGATTACATGTGCCTCAACTTCTTTATTTACTATTAAAGTATCGTCAAAGTAATCGCAGAATGTTTTTTTGGTGATATCGTCTTTTGTAGGCCCTAATCCTCCTGTTATAACCACCAAATCGACTTTGTTTTGTAGCGCCGCAAAGGTATCTAAAATATGCTGCTTATCATCTGAAATGGAGAGCATCTCATCAATTTGAATACCAATTCGATCGAGAGATTTGGCAATAAAGCCTGAATTCGTATCTACAATTTGTCCAATTAAAATTTCGTCGCCGATAGTGACTATGGTTGCTTTCATTTGTTTAAATTCTTGGTAGCTGAACCGCTAAGTTACGGCATTTCTTTTGGGTTTAAAACAAAAAAAGAAAGCAATTATTAACCTAGAATATTCACTAAATTTTTTATAAATACTTCTAATGGATGCTTTGTATTTGAAGTGTAAACCATCATGTTAAAGTCATTAAATCTTTAACAGCAATTAGTAAAACGAAATTCGGGACTTACCTTTTACCGATAAGTCCCGACCCATTTGTTTTATTAAATTTCGAAATCTTTTTTGATTTCTTTTATAGCTTTATCTACTTGATCTTGAATACTTTCAAAAGTAGCTTCAATTTCTTTTTTCTTTCCTTCAACTTTAGTCCATGCTTCTACTTGTAGAATTTCTTCATAAGCCATAGTCATTCCTAATAAATCCAAAGTTGGTTTTATTTTATGAGCATAAGCATACGCTAGTTTATGATCTTTTTCTTTAATTCCGTTTTCGATTTGTTTTAAATCTTGAGGCACTTCAGTTACAAAAAGAGTGATAATTTGCATCACAAATTCCGGATCATTATCCGAAAGCGCGTAAACTTTTGAGAGGTTATAATTTATTGCCATTATTTAACTTGTATTCTAAATGATTTTCTATTTTCTATGTATCCTTCTAATATATCGTTAGGTTTTACAGCGCTAACGCCTTCTGGTGTGCCTGTAAAAATAATATCTCCTTTTTTGAGAGTAAAAAACTGCGAAACGTGTGCAATTAGCTCGTCAATTTTCCACATCATGTGATTGGTGTTTCCTTTTTGAACGACAGCTCCGTTGTTAATCAACTCAAAGTTAATACTTTCCAACGAACTAAATTCATTTTTCGGATAAAAGTCACCAATTACCGCTGAACCGTCAAATGCCTTCGCTTTTTCCCATGGAAGACCTTTTTCTTTTAATTTACTTTGCAAATCACGAGCAGTGAAATCAATCCCTAAACCGATTTCATCGTAATAATTATGGGCAAATCTAGGCTCAATATATTTTCCTACTTTATTTATTTTAACTAAAACTTCCACTTCATGATGCACCTCATTACTAAATTCTGGAATCACGAAAGGATGTTGTTTTAACAAAATTGCTGAGTCAGGTTTTAAAAAAACAACAGGTTCATCAGGTCGTTCATTTTGAAGTTCCGTGATGTGATTTACATAATTCCTTCCAATACAGATTATCTTCATTCTTAGTTAATTACAAAATAACAATGTTTTTCTTTAAGTCTAACTTAATTTATTATTAAGTTTTCTTAGTTTTATACCTGTTAATACTTTTTTGGTATACAATGGAAAATCAGCGCCTTGAATCCAACCATAATAGCCTGGTTCCTTTTCTAAAACTTCTTCAACCAATTGCCCTTTATTCTTTCCGAACGTAAAAATTTCTTTACCTTCATTGTTTAAGGCAATGAAACCTGCAAAATCAACTGATTTTTTTCGGGTGGTAAAATCGGCTAATGCTTTCATATCGTTTTCCAAATCGTCATAACGATCGAGTTGTGCTTTTAGAATTTCATAGGTTGCCATGGTATCGGCTTCTGCTGTATGGGCATTTTCTAAACTTTTTCCACAATAAAATTTCAAGGCAGCACTTAACGTACGTTCTTCCTTTTTATGGAATATCGTCTGAACATCCACAGAAACTCTATTTTTCATATCAAAATCGACTTCAGCACGAAGCAATTCTTCGGCTAAAAGCGGAATATCAAATCGGTCCGAATTGTATCCAGCCAAATCAGAATCCTTAATCATGTTATGAACTTGAGAGGCTAATTCTTTAAAGGTTGGTTCGTTAGCTACTTTTTCATTGGTAATACCATGAATTGCTGAAGATTGTGGCGGAATTGGAATTGTAGGATTAACCAACCATGTTTTGCTTTCCTTATTTCCGTTTGGAAACACTTTGAAAATCGATATTTCTACAATTCTATCTTTGGCAACATCAATTCCAGTTGTTTCAAGATCGAAAAAGCAAATGGGTCTATTTAATTTTAATTCCATTTTTTAAAAATGTTAGCCGACAAATATAAAATAATGTTGTTACCGTTAATCGATTATTTGTTTTTTTTGCCTATTTTAAAATAAAAAATCCCGATAATAATGTATCGGGATTGATTTTCAATTATATAGATTTAATATTCTCTATTTACATCGAATGCTTCTAAGTATTCGGCTACACGTTTTACAAAGCTTCCACCAAGCGCTCCGTCTACTACTCTATGGTCGTAACTGTGCGATAAAAACATTTTTTGACGGATTCCAATAAAATCACCTTCTGGAGTCTCGATAACCGCTGGTACTTTACGAATAGCACCTAATGCTAAAATTCCCACTTGAGGCTGGTTGATGATTGGCGTTCCAAACACCGAACCAAAAGTCCCAACGTTAGTAACCGTGTAAGTTCCACCTTGTGTATCGTCTGGTTTTAATTTTCCTGCTTTAGCTCGGTTTCCTAAATCGTTAACTGCTTTCGCCATACCTACCAAATTCAATTGGTCGGCATTTTTAATAACAGGAACAATTAAATTTCCGTTTGGCAAAGCGGCTGCCATTCCAAGATTGATGTTTTTTCTTTTGATGATGAAATCACCATCTACCGAAATATTCATTCCTGGAAAATCTTTCAACGCTTTGGCTACAGCTTCCATAAATATAGGTGTAAACGTTAGTTTTTCACCTTCACGTTTTTCGAAAGCATTTTTAACGCGGTCTCTCCATTTAACAATATTGGTCACATCGACTTCAATAAACGATTGCACGTGAGCCGAAGTTTGCACCGAAGCGACCATGTAGCCTGAAATCAACTTACGCATACGGTCCATTTCTACAATTTCGTCTCCGCCATTTACCGATACAGGTGTTGCGATTGGAGCGGTTGTCGTTGCTGGTTTAGAAACCACCGGTTGTGCAGGAGCTACTGAAGCAGAAGCTACAGGTTGAGTTCCTCTATTTTTTACAAAATTTAAAATATCTTCTTTGGTAACGCGTCCGTCTTTTCCAGAACCTGAAATACTTTCTAATTCGGCTACAGAAACACCTTCTGCTGCTGCAATGTTTTTTACCAATGGCGAAAAGAATTTATCCGAACCAGAAAAATCGGCTGGAGCAACGGCTTCTTTAGCAACCTCAACGGTTTTTACAATTTGCTTCGCCTGTTCGCTATCGCTCGAGTCAGCAACTACTGGAGAAGCAACTTCAGTAACTTTTGGTCCAGAAACTTCGGGATTTACAGCACCACCTTCCGTTTCAATAATGGCAATCGTTTGTCCCACTTTAACCACATCATTCACTTGGAATAATATTTCCGTTAAGGTTCCAGAAACTTCGCTAGGCACTTCGCTATCCACTTTATCGGTAGCAATTTCCAAAACAGCTTCATCGGCAGCAATTGTTTCGCCAACGTTTTTTAACCAATTGGTAATGGTTGCTTCTGCAACGCTTTCGCCCATTTTAGGTAATTTCAATTCAAACTTTGCCATATCTTTAAACTAAAGTTGTGTTTTTTTATAATGATTGCAAAATTAGTAATTTTATCTTCATTTTGTAAAGAATACACTAATTTTTTAGTTGGATTATTTCTCCTCTGTCTATTGCATTATTGCTTCCGATACAATAATTGGAGTCTGGAATGTAATTCTTAAATGTCAAATTCTTTGATTTATTACAATTCATAAACGCTATTATCTCTTTGAAACTGAAATATTTTGTGTCAAAAATAATTTCGATATTAGAATTAACATCATTTTTAAACTCCGTAAACTCATTCAGTATAACCGATTTATTTCCTAGATTAAACTGTACTTTTTCTTTAGAAAAAATGACGTACTGATCTACTTTTCTTTGTAGAAATTTGGATTGATTTTTCTTGAATAACGAAAAAGAGAAAGCTCCAATTTGCATGAAAAGATTAAAAAAAGGTGATTTCTTAAAATGCTTTTGGTAGAAAAACTGCATCGCTTCTTGAAAACGTTTCATGTACTTTTCATCACGAATAGTACTTTCTCCTTTATAATGAATTACAATCGTTTCGTGATAATAATAGTTGTACTTTCCTTTCTGCAACACCATATAACTCAAATCAATATCATCAGAATACATGAAGCAATTTTCATCAAATCCGCCAATTTCAGTATACAATTCTCGTTTCATAACCATGAAAGCTCCAACCAAAATATCCACTTTTCCTGATTGATTTTCGCTTAAATGTTGGGCATAATACTTCCCAAAAACATTTGAAATTTTATACAACCCAAATATTTTTGTAAAAGCAACCCACGGTGTTGGAACACCACGTTTACTCTCGGGTAAAAAATTGCCTGTTCCGTCTATTAATTTACAACCGATAATTCCAGTGCTCAGTTGCCAATTATCAGTTTTCAAAATTTTAGAAAACGTATCTTCTGCTACAACGGTATCGGGATTTAAAATACAAATGTATTCGCCTTGGGCTTGGGTTACACCGATATTATTTCCCTTTGGAAAACCAAGATTTTCTTTGTTTTCAATAAGTTTGATATTGGGGAAAAGCGCTTTTATCATGGCACAACTGTCATCAGACGAGTGATTATCAATGACAATAATCTCGCCATCAATCCCTTCAAGTGCTTTTTGGACACTCAACACGCATTGCTCTAAAAAATAGCGCACATTGTAATTTAGAATAATAACCGATAGTTGCATTTGACAAATATAAACTTTTTAAAATTTCAAATGTCAACTTCAAAAATCAACTTCAAAAAAAATAAAATTTATTCAATACAAATACTGTTTAGCCCTGATGTTAGGGAAAATCCTTTTTTGTAAAAAAAGATTTGGAAAGACAGCAGGAAAATGGACTGCTGGTAAATCCAGAACCATTCGCTTCAGAAACAATTCATAATTCACAATTTATAATTCATAATTTATAGCTTACTTTTGCAAAAAAATATACTTGTGAATTACCTTTCTGTAGAAAATATATCGAAATCGTTTGGCGAGCGCACCTTATTTAAGGACATTTCGTTTGGAATTAATAAAGACCAAAAAATTGCTTTTATTGCCAAAAACGGTTCGGGCAAAACGTGCATTATGAAAATCATTAATGGCGAAGACGAACCCGATACGGGTCAAGTGGTGATGCGCAAGGAAATCAAGATGGCATTTTTATCGCAAGTCCCACAATTGCAAGATGAATTGACTGTGGAAGAAAGTATTTTTGCTTCTGACAATGAAATTTTGCACGTGATTGAGCGTTATGAAAAAGCTCTCGAAAACCCCGAAGATACTGAAGCGTATGAAAAGGCTTTTGACGATATGGACCGCTTTAATGCTTGGGATTTTGAAACGCAATTCAAGCAAATTTTGTTCAAATTGAAGTTGGAAGATTTCAAATTGAAGGTCAAAAACATGTCGGGTGGTCAGAAAAAACGCTTGTCGTTAGCCATCATTTTGATCAATCGTCCCGATTTATTGATTTTGGACGAACCTACGAATCACTTGGATTTGGAGATGATTGAGTGGTTGGAAAGTTATTTTGCTAAAGAAAATATTACGTTGTTTATGGTCACGCACGACCGTTTCTTTTTGGAGCGCGTTTGCAACGAAATTGTAGAACTAGACAATGGAAAATTGTATACTTACAAAGGTAATTATTCGTATTATTTAGAGAAAAAAGAAGAACGTTTGGCTTCTGAAAACGCGAGTATCGACAAAGCACAAAACCTTTTTGTGAAAGAATTGGCGTGGATGCGCAGACAACCTAAAGCGCGTACTACCAAATCGAAATCGCGTCAAGATGATTTTTATGTTATTAAAGAAAAAGCTGAAAGCCGTAGAAAAGAAAACGTAGTCGAACTGGAAATCAATATGGAGCGTTTGGGCAGCAAGATTATTGAGCTGCATAAGATTTCGAAGAAGTTTGGTGATAAAAAGATTTTGGAAAACTTTAGTTTCGATTTTCAACGCGGTGCTCGAATTGGAATAATCGGTAAAAACGGAACCGGTAAATCGACTTTTTTAAACTTGTTGACGCAAACGATTCCGACCGATTCTGGAAAAGTAATTACAGGTGACACCATTAAAATTGGATATTATACGCAAAGTGGTATCAACCCGAAACCAGGTCAACGTGTGATTGATATAATAAAAGAATACGGAGAATACATTCCGTTAATGAAAGGTAAATTGATTTCAGCTTCGCAATTGTTGGAACGCTTTTTATTTGACAGCAAAAAACAATACGATTTTGTAGAAAAATTGAGTGGTGGCGAATTGAAACGCTTGTATCTATGTACGGTTTTGATTCAGAATCCGAATTTCTTGATATTGGATGAGCCAACGAACGATCTGGATATTGTAACATTGAATGTGTTGGAAAGTTTCTTATTGGATTATCCTGGATGTTTGCTGGTAGTATCACACGATCGCTATTTTATGGATAAAATTGTAGACGATTTATTTGTATTTAGAGGTGACGGAATTGTAGAAAACTTTCCTGGGAATTACTCCGATTTTAGAGCCTATGAAGATTCGGCAGAACCTATCAGTAAAGACGATAACAAGGAAAAAAACAATTGGAAACAAGCTAAAACTATTTCGGCTGGATTGAGTTTTAACGAACAAAAAGAGTTCAATAAAATTGAAAAAGAAATTAAAGATTTGGAATACCAAAAGAAACAAATCGAACAATTATTTTCGGACGGAAAAGTGGCGGATAACGAAATTGAAGCAAAAGCTAACGAATTGCAGAAAATAATTCAAACCATGGAAGAAAAAGAAGAACGTTGGTTTGAATTGAGTTCGAAAATGGAATAAGTTAAACACAGATTTCACAGATTTGCACCAATTAAATCTGCGGAATGTATGGTATCAATCATCGAATTACAAAATATAATTCAAAAAATGGAATAAATGAAACACAGATTTCACAGATTTACACTAATTAAATCTGCTAAATTTGTGTAATCTGTGTTAAATATGCTACACATCATAAAATCATACCTAAACTTTCTACGGCACTCCAAAAACGAACACGGAGTCCATTCGCCGTTTGTATTTGATTTGGTGACGAAATGTTTCTATGATAAAAAAAAACATCCCGAATATTCTGTTTTAAAAGACTACCGTAATTCGCTTCTGCAAAACAAAAACACCATTGAAGTCACCGATTTTGGTGCGGGTTCACGTGTTTTTAAAAGCAACACTCGTGCCATCAACCAGATTGCTAAAAATGCTGGAATTTCAAAAAAAAGAGCTGAATTATTGTTTAGAATAGTGCGGTATTTTCAACCGAATTCTATTTTAGAAATTGGCACTTCACTCGGATTAGCGACTGCTGCCTTATCTTTAGGACTCGAAGCGAAGCTAAATAAAAATGCTAAGATTATTACTTTGGAAGGTTGCCCTGAAACAATGGCAATTGCAAAAACTCAATGTCACTTGCAAAATCTAACTAACATCGAATTTGTAAACACCAAATTTGAAGATTACTTAAATAAGTATCAATTGTCAATTGTCAATTATCAATTAATTTACTTCGACGGTAACCATTCCAAAAAAGCCACTTTAGACTATTTTGAATTATTACTTCCAACAATTACTAACGATGCTGTTTGGATTTTTGACGATATCCATTGGAGTACCGACATGGAAGACGCTTGGGAAATTATAAAAAATCATCCGAAAGTGACGGTAACTATTGATACCTTTCAATGGGGCATTGTTTTCTTTAGAAGCGAACAAGAGAAAGAACATTTTGTGATTCGTACCTAAAAAAATGACAACCATTGCTGATTGTCATTTTCTGAATTAAAAACCAATTGTATTATTCTTTTGCTTTCTCTGCTTCTCTGCTTTTGGCTCCCATTCGGTTTAGTTTAAACATCGGTCCGAATTTGAATTTGATAGAAGCAATTTTAGTATTGTCTTCCGAAGTCAACCCTTCTTTTTCAACGGTGTTTTTTCTACTGTCTAATGCTTCATACATTAATTTTATTTCATCATAATCTTCTCTTGAAAAATCGCTTTTGTTGGCTTTATACGCTTCAAAAAAAGTATCGTAGGTTTTTAAGATATTATCTTTGTTCACCCATGAAAAGTTCATGTCCTCACCTATTTTACCCGCACCAAAAAGTCGATCACGCAACAATTGATTTGGTTTTGGAGCCGTTACAACCTTTGGAGTAGTAGCTTGAGTCATAACTTTAAATTCCTCGTATTTGGCAGTTGCTTCCGTTACCTTTTTTTGAGAGGCAGCTCTATCCTCTTCTTTTAAATTCACTAAAGCATCGTTGGCACTGGTAGCTTTTACTTCAAAGTCAGAGGCAATTTTATCCCAATTGGCTACTCGTTCTTCTTCATTCACCATCTTAATAGAATCTACATACTGCTCTAATTCACTAATTCGTTTATCAGCAGCTTCTTTTTCTTTGTTCTGACACGAAATCATTCCAATTAATACCATCGAAATAACTCCCATTTTTAATACACTTGTTTTCATAATTAACTTGTTTATTGTTCGTTGTAAAATTAGCGCAAACAAACTCGTAGGCTATTACATAATAAAATCTTAAACTTGTATAATTATCATCTTTGTCGTTTAAATTTGTAACTTTATCTTCTTTTCAACTACTAATGCTTTAATTAGTCAAAAATTATGTCAAGTCCACTTATAGATATCACCAACATCAAGAGAAACTTCGAACTTGGAAGTGAAACCATTTTTGTTTTAAAAGGTATTGATTTACAAATCAACAAAGGAGAATATGTGGCCTTAATGGGTCCATCTGGATCTGGAAAATCAACCTTAATGAATATTTTAGGATGTTTAGACACCCCAACATCAGGCAGTTATGTCCTTAATGGGAAAGATGTGTCACAAATGCACGACGACGATTTGGCCGAAATTCGCAACAAAGAAATCGGATTTGTGTTTCAAACGTTCAACTTACTTCCAAGAACCACAGCTTTAGACAACGTGGCTTTACCCATGATTTATGCAGGGTATTCCAAAACAGAACGCCATAAAAGAGCGACAGAAGTGCTAACGCAAGTCAATCTTGCCGACAGAATGGACCACCAACCCAACCAACTTTCGGGCGGTCAACGCCAGCGTGTGGCGGTAGCTCGAGCATTAGTAAACCATCCCTCTATTATTCTAGCCGATGAACCTACTGGAAATCTTGACAGTAAAACTTCAGTAGAAATTATGAAGCTTTTTGGTGACATTCACGCTTCAGGAAACACGGTTATTTTAGTCACACACGAAGAAGATATTGCTCAATATGCACACCGAATCATCCGTTTGCGAGATGGTTTAATTGAAAGCGATAATCTCAATACCGATCACTTATAGTTGATTTATAATTTGAAGCGAATGGCTTGGGCTTTATCTGTAACCCTTTTTCCTGCCATTCGCAGTATCTCTGCGAGGATACTTGCTGCTGTCAGGGCTAATTAGCAATCTTTTTTATTTTTGCTATCTTTGAAAAACAAAAAATATTAGAACTCCGATTCAAAATATCTAAAATCTAAAATCTAATATCTAAAATCTAATATTCTTCATGAAAGTATATACTAAAACTGGCGACACCGGAACTACTGCCTTATTTGGTGGTACTCGAGTTTCCAAGCACCACATCCGTATTGAAAGTTACGGAACCGTAGACGAATTGAATTCTCACATCGGGTTAATTCGCGATCAAGAAATGAATTTGCATTACAAAGAAGTACTTATTGAAATTCAAGACAGACTCTTTACTGTGGGTGCTATTCTGGCAACGCCACCTGAAAAAGAAACCCTAAAAAACGGTGAAAAACGACTAAAAAATTTAGGCATTATAGAATCTGATATCTATTATCTTGAAAATGAAATTGATGCTATGGAAGAAGCACTACCTCCTATGACGCACTTTGTGCTACCAGGTGGTCACACCACTGTGTCATATTGTCATATTGCACGCTGTGTATGCCGTCGTGCCGAACGTTTAGCCGTACATTTAAATGACATCGAACCTACCGACGAACTGGTAATTAAGTATCTAAACCGACTTTCTGACTACCTTTTTGTCTTGGCACGGAAGTTGTCTTACGATTTGAACGCTGACGAAGTTCAGTGGATTCCTAGAAAGTAATCCATCTCAATATTCGTTATTAGCTAAATCACTGGTAGTCTGCAAACTGGACACCAAAAAAAAACGTTCTTAACTTTAATCATAAAATAAATCAATTTTTACTTGACTTTTTCAGTAATAAATTTATTTTTGCATAAATTATAAAATCGAAAGCAGATGTATTGGACATTAGAATTAGCATCTTATTTAAGTGATGCACCGTGGCCAGCAACCAAAGATGAGCTTATTGACTACGCTATTAGAGCTGGCGCTCCTTTAGAAGTGGTAGAAAACCTTCAATCTATTGAAGACGAAGGCGAAATATACGAATCAATGGAAGAGATTTGGCCTGATTATCCGACTGATGAAGATTATCTTTGGAATGAGGATGAATATTAATACAAAATAAACTAACACAACAGAAAAAAGTCTCCTTCGGGGCTTTTTTTTTGTTTAAATTTGCACTCCCAAAATATGGGATTTAATAAAATAAATACAAACCCGTTATGAGTTTCATCAATAGCATACTTAAAATGTTCGTAGGCGATAAATCTGAAAAAGATGTCAAAGCTACTCAACCTTACATTGCCAAAATCAAAGCATTAGAACCAGCACTAATGGCTTTATCTCACGATGAGTTACGAGCTAAAACTGCTGAATTCAAAGAAAAAATTAAACAAGCTCGCGCTAAACTAGATGCTGAAATTGCAGCTAAAAAAGTAGAAGCCGAAAATACGTCCGACATCGATTTAAGAGAAGATATTTACAATGCCATTGATGCTTTGGAAAAAGAGGCTTACGAAATTTCTGAAAAAGTATTGATGGAAATACTTCCTGATGCTTTTGCTGTAGTTAAAGAAACCGCAAGACGCTTCAAAGATAATGCTACAATTACAGTTACAGCAACTGAAAAAGACAGAGAATTTTCTGCCACCAAACCATACGTGACTTTAGTGGGTGATCAAGCCAATTGGGCCAACCAATGGAATGCCGCTGGTAAAGATATCACTTGGGACATGATTCACTACGACGTTCAGTTGATTGGTGGTATTGTGCTCCATGAAGGTAAAATTGCCGAAATGCAAACTGGAGAAGGAAAAACATTAGTGGCAACGTTACCACTTTATTTAAATGCTTTAACTGGAAACGGTGTGCATTTGGTAACCGTGAACGACTACTTAGCCCGACGTGATAGCACTTGGAAAGCGCCTTTGTTCGAGTTCCACGGATTGACTGTTGACTGTATTGACAACCACTCACCTAACACACCTGAACGTAGAAAAGCATACGAAGCTGATATTACTTATGGTACCAACAATGAATTTGGTTTTGATTACCTGAGAGATAATATGGCGCATTCACCAGAAGATTTGGTGCAACGTAAACACAACTATGCTATTGTCGACGAGGTCGATTCGGTATTGATTGATGATGCCAGAACGCCATTGATTATTTCTGGTCCAGTTCCCGATGGCGATCGTCATGAATTTAACGAGTTGAAACCAAAAGTGGAACACTTATACAACTTACAACGTCAATTGGCAAACGGTTTTTTATCAGAAGCTAGAAAATTAATCAAAGAAGGAAACACTAAAGATGGTGGTTTCCAATTGTTAAGAGCCTATCGCGCCTTACCAAAAAACAAAGCTTTGATTAAATTTTTAAGTGAAGAAGGGGTTAAACAAATACTTCAAAAAACGGAAAACGAATACATGAGCGATAACAACCGTAAGATGCCTATGGTTGATGAAGCTTTGTATTTTGTTATTGAAGAGAAAAACAATCAAGTGGAGTTGACGGATAACGGAATCAAATACCTATCGCAAGATACGGATGAAACGTTCTTTATACTTCCAGATATTGGAACTGAAATTGCCAACATTGAAAAACAAAATCTTGAAAAAGATAAAGAAGCTGAAGCTAAAGAACATTTGTTTCAAGACTTCGGAATCAAATCAGAACGCATTCATACCCTCACACAGTTATTAAAGGCTTACACACTTTTTGAAAAAGATGTGGAATATGTGATTATGGATAACAAAATCTTAATTGTAGACGAACAAACAGGTCGTATTATGGATGGTCGTCGTTATTCTGACGGATTGCACCAAGCTATTGAAGCCAAAGAACAAGTAACCATTGAAGCGGCTACACAAACTTTTGCGACCATCACATTACAGAACTATTTCCGTATGTACAGCAAATTAGGTGGTATGACTGGAACAGCGGTTACAGAAGCTGGTGAACTTTGGGAAATTTATAAATTAGACGTAGTAGAAATTCCTACTAATCGTGGTATTTCGCGTCAAGATAAAGAAGATTTAATCTACCGTTCGGTTCGTGAGAAATTCAACGCTGTTATTGAAGATGTTACCCAATTATCTCAATCGGGTAGACCAGTTTTAATTGGAACTACTTCGGTTGAAATATCTGAATTATTGAGTAGAATGCTAAAAATGCGAGGTGTGGCTCACAACGTATTGAATGCAAAAATGCACAAGAAAGAAGCTGAGATTGTTGCTGAAGCGGGTAAACCAGGAGTAGTTACTATCGCTACTAACATGGCAGGTCGTGGAACCGATATCAAGCTTACTCCAGAAGTTAAAGCAGCAGGCGGATTAGCTATTATTGGTACAGAACGTCACGATTCGCGTCGTGTAGACCGTCAGTTGCGTGGTCGTGCTGGTCGTCAAGGAGATCCAGGAAGCTCGCAATTTTATGTTTCTCTAGAAGACAACTTGATGCGTCTTTTTGGTTCTGAAAGAGTAGCCAAAGTCATGGATAGAATGGGATTGAAAGAAGGTGAAGTGATTCAACATTCGATGATGACCAAATCTATTGAAAGAGCACAGAAAAAAGTGGAAGAAAACAACTTTGGTACGCGTAAACGTTTATTAGAATATGATGACGTAATGAACGCACAAAGAGAAGTTGTTTATAAACGTCGTCGTCATGCCTTACATGGAGAGCGTTTGAAACTGGATATTGCCAACATGATGTACGACACTTGCGAAGTTATTGTAGGTGACAACAAAGCTAAAAACGATTTCAAAAATTTTGAATTTGAATTGATTCGTTATTTCTCAATTACTTCTCCAGTAACTCAAAGTGATTTTGAAAGTATGAACGAAACTGGCTTAACGGGTAAAGTATACAAAGCAGCGATGCAGTATTATACCGAAAAGACCGAAAGAAGTGCTCGCGAGGCTATGCCTATCATTGCTGATGTTTATGAAAATCCTAACAATCATTACGAACGTATTATTGTTCCTTTTACAGACGGAATCAAATCACTGAATGTGGTTACCGATTTGAAAAAAGCGTATAACACACATGGAGCACAATTAGTTGCCGATTTTGAAAAAAACATCACGTTAGCCATTGTAGACGAAGCTTGGAAAAAGCACTTGCGTAAAATGGACGAATTGAAAACTTCAGTTCAATTGGCTGTTCACGAACAAAAAGACCCATTGCTTATCTATAAATTAGAAGCGTTCAACTTGTTTAGAAACATGTTGGATGGTGTGAATAAAGAAGTAATTTCGTTCTTGTTTAAAGGTGATTTACCGCAGCAAAACAATACCATTCAAGAAGCAAAACAAGAAGTTCGTAGAAAAGAAAATTACACTGAATCGAGAGAAGAAATTCAAAACAGTGAATCGGCCGCAGAACAAAACCGTGAAGCTGGTCAAACCCAACAACGTCAAGTAACCGAGACGATTGTTCGCGACCAACCTAAAATCAATAGAAACGATAATGTTACTATTAAACACGTAATGAGTGGCAAAACCGAAACTATGAAATACAAAAAAGCTGAAAGCATGATTGCGAACGGCGAATGGGTTTTGGTTCAAGAATAAAAAGCTAAACATATAAAATATAAATCCTCAATTGTAAAAGCAATTGGGGATTTTTTTATATTTGATTGTAATCAAAATCTTATGAAGCGTTTCCATCAATTCTTACTGATTATTTTTAGCTTCTTATTTGTGGTAGGATGCAAATCGGTTTTTTCTAAACAAGAAAAACAAAGCGAAGCAATTACTGCAAAACCAACGCAAATATCCCAATTTGAATATCTCAAAACAGATTCTGATTCTATTTTAAGCAAAAGGTTTTTAGAGTATAATATCAAACAAAGTAGCTTAGATTCTTCAGGAAATGATTACAACTCGGCAGAAATTTTTTATTCTAAAGATTCGGTTCTAAAGGTAATTAATTTGTACGGAGAATATGTTGGTGCCAATGTTAACCCAACTTCTGAAAGTTATATCATATACAACTGTAAATTATTTGACACTGTAATTTATGGAGAAACCTATCGAATTGATAAAATAGCAGACAATAATTATCTATTTTATACCGATAATTACGATCGTATGGTTAGCAATTTAAAATTGTATGCCGTATCCTTCTTAAACGATTCGATTCAAATTGAAGAAACAACTAAACCCGGCAATCGTCTATTTGATTTCATTACTAATCGAAAAGAAACACCCGAAAATTTCCCGAAAGATATTGCTAATTTATTTCCAACAAACCCAAATCTGAAACCCAACGATACGGCTTCTACTTTTTTTGACGAAAATTATTATCCCGAAGAAGAGTTCACTTCCAAAAACACTAGTGACGTGTTTACACAACTTTTTTACAGAAAAAAGTTTGGCGATCAAATTGAAAAAGTGGCCCAAATACATCATAATGATTCTGTTTCTGAAATTATATTAGCGATGCGAGGTGGCGATTCTGATTCGTATACCATGAGTTCTGAGTTTATAAACGATTCTATTTTTGTACAAACATTGGTCAATCAAGAAACCATTAAAGATGAAACCAATTTAATGGCCTATGCTTTTGATTCTATCATTACCAAATACAGATACACTAATTCTTTTGAATTGGATACCCTAAATAAAGACACTTTTAAATACGAAAAAGAGTATTTTAAACGATACAATAAGCCGGTCGAAAATCATATTTTTTACAGCAAACCATTCCAAATAAATGGGCTGGATTGTTATTGGAAAACCAGCATTGAAACAATTTTTGAAGAGGATGGAAAGCCACTTCAAGCTCAAAACATCTCTAGATTTTTGATCAATTCTACCACTAAAAAGCCCATATTAGGTCCAATAACCGATATGATTGTTCATAATGAAACTGTTTTTTTTGATCCATTATTAGATAATTTTAAAGATTATAATTTTGATGGAAATTTAGATTTTTCAATATATAATTCCCTAAGTTCTGGAGGTAGCCATGCCTTCTATGACAACTATATTTTCAATGCAAAAACCAAAAAATTTGATTACGACAAAAAATCGTCGGGTGCCGAAATAACTGTGGATGAAAAGCATAAAACCGTTTCTTTATATTTTAACATGGGAAGAACGTTTCATGAAGAAAAAATTATCTATTATTCTAAAAATGGAAAAGAATTGTTCACAGAAAGTTTTATTGAAGAAGAAGTTAAAGAGCCGAAATCGGACAACTATTACATTAAAAAAACGTACCTAAAAACTATAGCAAGCAGAGTAATCCTGAAACGTATTACTAAAGAAGAAAATTAGCATCAATTAAATGAGATAATTTCATTACATTTACCTAATGCAACCATAAAAACCACTATCATGGCAAAAAGTCAAGACGCTAAAAAAACCGTTAAAAAAGAGCCTTTAAAAACGGCAAAAGAAAAGAAAGAAGAAAAAAGAATTAAGAAAAACACACCAAAAAGAGATTAATAAAAAATCCTTAACTCAATCAATCGTTAAGGATTTTTTATTTATAATGCGTCCGGGAAAATCTTGCCTGGATTTAGTATGTTATTCGGATCAAAAACATATTTAATCCGTTCCATCAACTCTAAATGTACTTTAGAAAAAGCGATATCCATATAGTTCTTTTGAACAAAACCAATACCGTGTTCGCCCGAAAGTGTTCCTTTTAACGCTACCGTTAATTCAAAAATTTCGCGAATTCCTTTAGGCACTTCGGTTATCCAATTCTCATCGGTCATGTCACCTTTAATGATATTTACATGCAAATTACCATCGCCTGCGTGACCATAACAAACCGATTTGAATCCATATTTAGCCCCTGTTTTCTTGATTCCATGTAATAATTCTGGAAGCATGTATCGTGGCACAACAGTATCTTCTTCTTTGTAAATCGAATTCGATTTTACGGCTTCTGCCACCGATCGGCGCATTTTCCATAAGGCATTTTTTTGATCTTCAGTATCCGCAAAAAGCACTTCATCAATTTCAAATTGTTCAATAACGGTCATAATTTTTTCAGCTTCTTGCATTAAAATCTCAGGATAATTTCCATCTACTTCAATCAACAAATGCGCTTCAATGGCATCGTGAACTTGAACATTCAAACCGTCTACAAACTTCAAAGTCCAATCAATGGCATCACGTTCCATAAACTCTAAAGCGCTCGGCACAATTCCAGCTCTAAAAATTGCTGAAACCGCTTCACAAGCCTGACTTGCTTTGTAAAAAGGCACTAACATCAATACGTTATGTGCATTTTTTGGAAGCAATTTTAAAACTATTTTAGTAATGACACCTAATGTTCCTTCACTTCCCACCATCAATTGTGTCAAATTATAGCCTGTCGAATTTTTAAGTGTATTAGCTCCAGTCCAAATGATTTCACCATCAGGAAGAACGACTTCTAAATTCAACACATAATCTTTGGAAACACCATATTTAACCGCACGTGCTCCACCTGAATTTTCGGCAACGTTGCCTCCTATCCAACAACTACCCTGACTACTTGGATCCACCGGATAAAACAATCCTTTTTCAGAAACTGCTTCACGCAAAACTTGTGTAATCACAGCTGGTTCAACAATTACTTGTAGATTTTGCTCGTCAATTTCGATTATTTTATTGAGGCGTTCCATAGAAAGTCCGATGCCTTCATAAATACTCAAAGCACCACCACTCAAACCCGTTCTAGCCCCAATGGGTGTCGTTGGAATTTTATAGGTATTGGCTACTTTTAAAATCTCAGAAATTTCTTGAGTATTGGCCGGTTTTACCACAACACTCGGTGGAAAAACATAATCTTCGGTTTCATCATGCCCATAATGATTACGGGTTTCTTGATCTAGAAATAAAAACGATTGTCCTACTATTTTCTCTAGTTGGGCAATCGCTTCTTGTGGTATTTGAAATTGTGACATGGTTATTGAAAATAGAATTACTACTATAACTATGTTTCAAAAATACTATTTATTTGGTTGCGGTGTCATTCTTAAATAATATTTTATTCTGTTGAATCCTTTCGGAAATTTCGATTCGATTTCTTCGTCTTTTATAGCTGGTGCTATGACAACATCATCTCCGTCTTTCCAATTGGCTGGAGTGGCAACACTATAATTGGCCGTTAATTGCAAACTGTCAATGACACGCAATAATTCATCAAAATTTCTTCCTGTCGAAGCTGGATAAGTCAGTATCAACTTTACTTTTTTATCAGGCCCGACAATGAAAACCGAGCGTACTGTGAACGTTTCATTCGCATTGGGATGAATCATGTCATACAAATTAGCAACCACTTTGTTTTCATCCGCAATTATGGGATACTCCAAAGTTACCTTTTGAGTTTCTTCAATATCTTTAATCCAATTTAAATGGGAAGCCAAACTATCAACACTTAAGGCTAAAACTTTGACATTTCTCTTGGTGAATTCGGGTAAATAATTGGCTACAGTGCCTAACTCGGTAGTACAAACAGGAGTAAAATCGGCTGGATGCGAAAACAAAACACCCCAAGAATCTCCTAAATAATCATAAAAATTAAGTGCGCCTTTAGTAGTTTCTGCGTCAAAATTTGGAGCTAAATCTCCTAATCGTAATGTGGCCATAATGAATAATTTTAAATAATAATGAACTTAAAATTATCAAATCAACCTTATGTACACTCCCTAAACAACGTTAAAATTGATACAAAAATATCCGATTTTGGAATTTGACAAAAAACAACCTCTAAAAATACTAGAAGTTTATTTTTTTATAAAATAAATGGTCAATTAATCAATTAGGTCTTAAAGCGATTGTAAAATAAAATACCAAATAGCAGTAGTTAGTAAGGAAAGTGGAATGCCTACTCCAACCATCATGCTACTCAATTTAGGTTTTAATCCATAAGTACTGGCAACAATGGCGCCTGTAATCATTGGTGCCATAGCAGCTTCCATAATGGAAACTTTACTGTCAAGTCCGTTTTGTTTCAATATAAAATGATAAAACAATAAGAAAAAAGCTGGCATCAACAACAATTTAAAAAACAGCCCTAACGTTAAAAACCTCCAATGTTTACTTCGTGTATCAATTTTTAGTTGCAACCCCACAGCTACTAAGGCAACTGGACTAACCGTATTTCCTATTTTAAGAAAAGTATTTTGTAAAGCTGATGGAAATTCAAATGAAAAAGCGGTGCACAATAGAGCAATAAAAAAAGCAATAAAAGGTGGAAACTTGATTATTTTCAATATAATTTCTGAGGGACTTAAATTGCCTCTTGAAAAACTGGCCGCAACCAATATTCCTAATGTAGTTACCACCACAAACGAACCCGGTTGATCTACAATAATAGCGGTTTTTAATCCTTCAGGTCCATACAAAGCTTCTATAATAGGAAAACCTACAAAAGAGGTATTTCCCAATCCACCAGTCAAAATTAAACAACCTATTAATTTTTTAGACCACTTGAAATAGGTTCCTAAGGTATAAAAAAAGATAAAAGACAAGCCAAATCCTAGCCAAGCAACGCCCAACGGATAAAGCAATGAAAGTGATAATGTGATTTTTGGAATGTAATACAATGCCAAAGCGGGTAACGAAACATAAATCACAAACTGATTTAAACTTTGGTGTGCATTCGATGGAAACTGCTTTACTCTTTGTAGTAAAACACCTAATAGTAGACACAGAAATAAAAGAATAATATTTTCCATACAGTAACTTATGGTCACAAAAGTACCGTTATATTTTTTTAGTTGAAATTATTTATACTTTTTCAATCAAATTATAAAAAAACTATTTATATTTGTAACATATTTTATTACAGTATGATTTCTGGCAAATTTGCAATTACAACACACATTCTAACCTTACTTACAAAATTTCCAGGCGAGTATTTGTCTTCTGAATTTATTGCCAGTAGCTTGAACTTGCATCCGGTTTTGGTAAGAAAAGAAATTGCAAATTTGAAGAAATACACTATTGTAGAAAGTAAAGAAGGGAAAAATGGAGGAACACGATTGCTTAAATCGGCTTCGGAAATTTCGTTAAATGATATATTCAAATTAACTTTTGAAGAAGTTAATTTAGGGTATTCTAAAAACGAACCCAATCCAAAATGCCCTGTAGGAAAACAAATTAATGCCAATTTAAACACCGTGTATCAAAACATTAACGCCACTATTAGCAATCAATTGAAGCAAATAACTTTGGAACAATTCGCTGATAAATTTTAACCTTTTTTTTAAATTAAACTGTAACATTTTTTATTACTTATAAATAACTATACTATGAAAATTGCCATTATCGGTGCCACTGGATTTGTAGGCACAAACATTTTAAACGAACTATCAAGTCGCAATCACAACATTACTGCGATTGCCAGAAACCCAAAAGACGAAGGAAAAACAAACGTAAATTGGGTCAAAGCAGACATTAACAACACCAATGAGTTATCCAAAATATTGGCGAATCACGATGTTGTAGTTAGTGCGTTCAATCCAGGTTGGACTAATCCTAACATTTATGAAGATTTTTTATCAGGTGCTAAAAAAATTCAAGAAGCTGTTAAATTATCGGGAGTAACAAGATACATAACTATTGGTGGTGCGGGAAGTTTATTTGTAGCACCAAATCTACAAGCCGTTGATACACCTGATTTTCCAAAAGAAATTTACCCTGGAGCAGCTGCAGCAAGAGATTATCTCAACATCATTAAAGAAGAAAAAGAATTGGATTGGGCCTTTTTTAGTCCGGCTTTTGAAATGCATCAAGGCATTACAACTGGTAGAACAGGCAACTATCGTTTAGGTTTGGAAAATCCTGTTTTTGATGAAAATCAGAGAAGTATTTTATCGGGTGAAGATTTGGCAGTTGTGATTGCCGATGAAGTTGAACATCCAAAACACCATCAAGTGCGATTTACAGCCGCATACTAATTAAAGAACTATATTTTAGTAATGTTCAGTATTCCAACAAAAAGAGTTGTGGAATACTGAACATTTTTATTTAATTTTACTACATCAAATTTTAAAAGTGAAACCAATTAAGCTAACTAAATCTGCTCTTAAAGAAAAAGACGGTATCGAACAACCCGAAACGTTTAGCAAAACTTCTGTGGAAACTATCATTCACAAAAGAAAAGTGCAACCTTCTGCAAACGAACTAATTAATGGAATTATACACCATGATAAAGTCGCTTTAAGCCGATCGATAACCTTAGTTGAAAGTACTAATCCCGAACATCTTGAAAAAGCCAATACCATTATTCAAGCGTGTTTACCTTATGCCAATAAATCCGTTCGAATCGGAATAACCGGCGTTCCTGGTGTTGGAAAAAGTACCTTTATTGAAGCTTTTGGAAAACACCTCACTTCATTAGGAAAAAAAGTAGCGGTTTTAGCGGTCGATCCGAGTAGTACCATTTCTCACGGCAGTATTTTGGGGGATAAAACCCGAATGGAAGAATTGGTTAAAGACGAAAATGCCTTTATTCGTCCGAGTGCTTCTGGAGAAACCCTTGGCGGTGTGGCTCGAAAAACGCGAGAAACCATTATTTTATGTGAAGCCGCAGGATTTGATACTATTATTATTGAAACCGTTGGTGTGGGCCAAAGCGAAACTGCCGTTCACAGCATGGTGGATTTCTTTTTATTATTGAAAATTTCGGGAGCTGGCGATGAATTGCAAGGCATCAAACGCGGAATTATGGAAATGGCCGATGCGATTGTAATAAACAAAGCAGATGGTGATAATATCAATAAAGCGAAATTAGCCAAAACCGAATTTAACAGAGCCTTACACCTGTTTCCTGCAAAAAAAAGTGGTTGGATTCCTACCGCGGCCACTTGTAGCTCGTATACCAAAGAAGGCATTAATGAGGTTTGGACTACCATTTCGGATTATTTTGAATTGGTAAAAAGCAACCATTATTTTGAACAAAAACGCCAAGATCAAAACCAATTTTGGATGATGGAAACCATTAACGAACAATTGAAAAACAACTTTTACAACCATCCTGAAATTATAAAGCTATTGGAAACCAACAAAAAAGCCGTGCAAAATGATGAAATATCACCTTTTGCAGCGGCTATGAATTTGTTGAATACTTATTTTAAATAACTTAAAACTTCCAAGATTTTATCAGCCAATGATAAATTAATCGATTGACTACAACGTAAATTACAACTGGTATAATTACAATTAAAGTCCAAAGATAATAGCTTATAAACTGTGGTAACATGCCGTTAGAAACCTGTGAAAGACTTAAGTAGTATTGACATACCGACAATAATATCAAACAAAACAAAATTACAATTCCGATTCTAATACTGAAAAAACGACTGATTTTCCGAACCATTTGTTTGGGTGAATACCCTAATAAATATTTGATAGAAACTTCTTCTTGTTGCTCTAGGAACTGCATTTTAATTGAATTTATAATCATAAAAATGCACAATAAGAAAATGAATATTCCAATTAAAGCAATCGTTCTTAAAACCAGAAACAATTTGCCTTTAATTTTGGCCGATCGCAACGATTCTTGATTGGATTCGTAGCCTTTTTTATTCATTTTAGCAATCAAATCTTGATCGTTGGCATCATTAACTTTGACCAACACACGTGTAAAAATAGTTTGGTTTGTTAGCGCAGTTGCCTGAGTAGCATTGATAGAATCTAAAAACTTTTTAGGCACTAAAACCGAGTGAATTCTATCCGATAATCCCATTAATTTTCCTCTAAACTTAAGGTTTTTATCTTTTAATGTCAGATTGATATTTACTTCTATTTTTTTGGCAAACTCTTCAGTAATTTGAGGTAAACCTTGATTTAGAGCGAATCCGTAGTTATATAAATTCAAATATTCTCTCGAAATAATGATAGGAATGGTATTGTCTTTAACCTGAAAATCTTCCAAGTTATTGATATCAATAGCAGCGTCATCCACCGCTTCAAGATACATATCGGTATAAAACGGAATGAAGTTTCCGCCGTCTGCCGAAACTCTAAAATCGTTTGAAACAATAGGATAAACGTCTTTTACTTCGTTCCATTTTTTTAAATCTTCTACATCTTTTGGATTGAATCCTAGCAATTCTTTTCGACCTATATTATCGGGTGTAATGGTTTTAGATAGTGTTATCCAATAATTAGAGTCGCTACTTTTTTTCCCGAAAAGAAAGTTGGCATTGGTATACAACTGGATGCAACCCAACACCAACACAAAAGCCAAAAACAATCCTAAATAAAGGAACAGTGATTTTGTTATATTCTTCATTATAGGTTTAGGATATTACATTGGTGAGCGAATGGAAAATCGTTTAATTCGAAAAAAAGTACTGCACTACCCTTTTCAGAAGCTACTGTTTTGATGAGATTGAATGCTGTTTTTTTATTTTCCAAATCCAAATGACTGAAACATTCATCGTAGATCAAAAAATCGGCCGGATTGATTAGGCTTCGTAAGATTGCCGAACGTTGTCGTTCTCCATACGAACAGTTTTTTGCCTTTTTATCCAACAATGAAGTAATGCCTAAAATTTGGGCATACGATTGAATTTTACCATCAATATCGGCATTCTTTTTACCAAAAGTGCGCAACATGATATTTTCACGAATGGTCAAATCGGTAATCAATCGCACGTCTTGAAAAAGCAATTGAATTTCTGTTTTTCGAAACCCCACAATATTCTCTATCGGTTGCGTTTTCAGATCGATTTCATTGTATGATATAGTGCCGTCATATTGAAAATGATTTCCCAACATAGCCGTAGCCAATGTAGATTTTCCACTTCCAGAAGGCGCAATAATTAAGTAATGATTGCCCTTCTCGAAAGTAGTTTTTTGGTTCCAAATGGTCGATGTAGTCCCGACAGTATTTGGGGTAAAATATTTTGGTAAAACCTTATTTAAATGAATACTATTCATATCCCATTAAGTAATGAATACTATTTTTCTTTTTCTTATCGATGCTTATTGTGGTTTGAGTAGCGAAATTTCCGTTTTTAACAGTAGACGTTGACACAACATCTTCAAATTTGAATTTGGCTTGTTTCACTCTAGAATACATTAGGTTAAAATCGTCACCACTAGTCCAAGAATACCCGTTTACATCCGACTTTTTAGTAAGTTTTGTGTTGGCTGCTTTTTTATTTGCTTGCAATAATTTCAATTTATTTCCGTCACTTGCAAATGCTATAATATTATTATTGTTAAAAATGTTGCCCATGCTTGACAACATATTGTCTTGGTGAAGTAAATCTACAATTTTTTTGGCTTTTCCTCCGTTGATTCCAAGTGCAAAAAGGGTATTTGGACGCTCGTATGGGCCAAACATTTCATCTTCTACAACTATACTGTCTTTGTAACTTACAAAAGCATAATCACCATTTAAAGCGTCTACTACTTCTGCAAAAGTCAAATCTCTGTCCTCTAAAAAATGATTTATAGATGCTTCAAAACCAGCTTCTTTGACAAAATATTTAACAAACTCAAAACTCATATAACCAACCCCATACGATTTTGCATTATCAACATCGATACTGTTTAAAATATCAAAATTGGCATCTTTGCCTTCGTAATGTTTTTCAACTAATTTTTTTAAATCGTCGTTAAAATAAGAGTTTGTATTGGCTACAAATTTACCTTCTTCAAAATTAAAATTTACCGAAAACCCAGCGTTAATAAGCAATTTATTCACTGCTAAAGTTTCGATGTATCCTTTAGAAGCAGCCGAAATAACTCCGTGAAGATTGACCCAAGCACTCAAATCCGATTTTTTATCAAGAGCCGTATTAATTTGATCCGTTATGTTGTCATCAATGTTAGATTTACGATTCCAAAACGATTTGTAGAATGTTTCTTCTACTTTACCATCAGACGAACCAGAATACGAATAATTGCCATAAGTTGACATTCTTGAAATAACAATCATATCATCATGTATACTTCCAATGATGTTTCCATCAGCATATACAAGGCTTTTGTCTTTATCTAATGTTATTTTTTTGTCGGATATTTTTGAGAAATTTTCTTCAAATTTTTTATCATCATCCAAGGTGATTAGAAAAGAAAAAACGTAATTTCCTTTGTCTTCATCTACAATAACATACAATGGTTTGCTAATATCAATACCATTGTTTTCGGCATTCATGAATAACTTAAACTTTTCTTTTTCACTTTTCGACATACGACTAATCGTTGTGTCTTTTGAAATTTGATCTTTAGGCAACTTAGCATTAAATTGAGCTAAGTTGATTCTTGAAATTGCTAATGTTTTGTCAGTAGTAAACTTCAGAATAGTATCATTATCATTTCCACTACAAGAAGTCAATAATGTTACTGATAATAAAAAAAGGCATAGATGGCAAATTTTTCTCATATTATAATAGTTTTGATTTTCCTACAAACATAATTTTTTTTGTAGAAAAAACAACATACTACCCTATATAATTCTGAGTAAATTTAAAATTATTCTTCGTAGGCTTCCATCTCCTTATCGTAGAATTCTCCGGCAAGTATAATTAAATGTTCCATTTCAGATTCCAATTCGGTTTCGTCTTCACCTTCCAAATCTTCTAAAAATTCGACTTCATCATCTTTTAAGTTGATGATGAAACGAGGAAAATCTAGGTGAATAACAAAAATATCTTCAGGAAAATCGGAGTTGTCTGCCAATACAAATTTTGGTAATTGCATAATAGGATTTTGAAATTATTTATATTTTAATGTGTCCCCAATTCTCACCTGTTCGAATACGGTATAATTGTTGGGTTGTAATATTAAATTGCTTAGCAATCATTACCAAACGTGTTTTATTATCTTTTCTTTCAAGCATTTTTTTGATGCGAATCACTTGAGTGGAAGTTAGCTTTCGACCGTCTGCTTTCTTGTTAAATTCGATGGTTTTCAATTTGCCAGCAATTACGGCCGGATTTTTACATTGAAACTCGACTTGCTCTTTGCGTGTGGCCCATCTCAGGTTTTCTACTACATCATTGGTTTTGTTGTAATCTAAATGCAAAACCATAGTGCGCTCTGGGTTATCATTTGGTATAAAGAGTTCGGCTACTAATTTGTAAATCAAAAGCGACTTGCTTTTTCTGACACCATTTACCATCATGATGTAACTAAAAACTCTAAAGCCTTCAACCATGCCTCCTTTAAGCTCCGTTCCATCTAGGAAATCTTCAGTATAACTGATAATTCTTCCTTGATTAGAAACAGCATATTTAAATTTTAAAGGATAATCAATCTTAATTTGTCTAAACTCCTCTCCTCTATATAATTTTATCATCTGGGGTTATTTTTAAACTGTCTTTCAAAAGTAATGTTTTTGTCAAAAAATGAAAACGAATATACAAAAAAATTGCAGCAGCGGTTAATCCGGCTAACAATCCAATCCATACACCAACTGCTTTTAAATCAGTATATTTACCTAAGTAATACGATATTGGAAAACCAATTATCCAATAGGCCACAAAAGTAATATACATAGGAATTTTCACATCTTGAAGTCCGCGTAAGGCTCCTAAAACGACCACTTGAATTCCGTCAGAAATTTGAAATACAGCTGCTACTATAAGTAATTTGGCCGCAATAACTACAACTTCTTGATTGTCGATCAACTGATTCGCATCGCCCATATCTAAAAACAACGGTGGCACAATTTGATGAAAAATCACAAACAATAAGGCAAATACAATTTCAATCAGTATGGCTAATAAAAAAATAGAGCGAGCAATAACAACCAACTTCTTATAATCTTGCAAACCCTTTTGATTACTCACTCGAATCATCGAAACAACGCTCAATCCCATGGCAAACATAAACGTCATAGAAGCCAAACTCAGTGCTATTTGATTGGCGGCTTGGCTGGTTTTTCCGATGTTACCGCAAAGCCAAATTCCGGCAGTAAACAAAACCACTTCAAACAACATTTGCAATGCCGAAGGTACGCCTAAATTGACAATTTTAGCAATAGTTTCTTTTTTTATTTCGTCAAAACTAAAATTGTGAAAATACTGTTTCAACTGTTCTTGTTTTGATAAAATAACATGCATAAAAACCACCATGGCAATTCTAGAAATAACGGTTCCTAATGCCGCGCCGAGAATTCCCATTTTAGGAAAAATCCAAACGCCATAAATCAAACAATAATTGATGATTACGTGAACAATATTCGCCATAACAATAGCATACATAGAGTATTTAGTCATAGAAAGACCGTCGGCAAATTGCTTATATCCTTGATAAATTATCAACGGAACCAACGAAAATCCAACCCAATCCAAATAGGGTTTGGCTAAAACAATAACTTCCTCGGGTTGGTGTAGCAATTCCATTAATGGTTTTCCCAAAACAATCAACCCAAAAAGTGTAAATCCGAGAATCACACACAAAAACAATCCGTTATGAAATGCCAATCGAATTTTGCTAGTATCTTTCTCCGCATCGGCTTCACCTACAATGGGTGTTATGGCTGTAGAAAATCCAATTCCAAGTGACAACGCAATAAAGATCATACTGTTACCCAACGAAACTGCGGCTAATTCGGTAGAACCTAATTTACCCACCATAATATTATCTACAATTCCAATCAAGGTGTGACCAAGCATACCCAAAATTACTGGATAAGCCAATTGCATATTGTATCGAAATTCTTTGGTGTATTGGGATAAATTCACGTTACTTTTTTGAATGGGCAAAAATAGGGAATTCAATGGCAAAATTCAATATCAATTGCAAAACTCCATAAATTAAAAGATAATCTCATTTAATTTTTGCTATTGTTATTGCAATTGATTTTTGTAAGTTTCAATATTTGCTTTCACTTTCGGATCCAACTCGGGTTCTTTTATATCGGTTAGTTTTTGCATTGCTTCCCAAATAATTTTGGCAACAATATAACGTGACATTTCTTTATCGTCGGCCGGAATAACATACCAAGGTGCATGAGCTTTAGACGTTTTATTAATAGCCTCTTCATAATACTTCATGTATTCGTCCCAATGCTCGCGCTCTTTCAAATCACCTAACGAAAATTTCCAGTTGTCTTCTGCATTTTCCAATCGGTTCAGCAAGCGTTTTCTTTGCTCCTCTTTGCTTAAATGCATGTAAAATTTCAAGACTATGGTTCCGTTTTGTGCTATATGTTTTTCAAAATGATTGATACTTTCAAATCGATCTTCCCAAAACGCTTCGGTGATGTCTTCTACTTTGTTAATGCCTGGTAAATTTTCAAACAAAATGTATTCGGGATGCACTCTCGTAACCAATACGTTTTCATAATGCGTTCGATTGAATACCGAAAATTTCCCTTTTTCGGGCAACGCCACATAATGACGCCACAAAAAATCGTGTTCCAACTCGTGTGCTGATGGTGTTTTAAAACTTTCAACCACAACGCCTCGCGGATTGAATTCTTTAAAAACTTCCCGAATCAAACTGTCTTTTCCACTGGTATCCATGCCTTGCAAACAAATTAAAAAAGCATATTTGTTGTGGGCATACATCGCGTCTTGCTTTTTGCTCAACTTGCGTTGCACCTTTAATAATTTTTCTTTTTTGGTCTCATCATCAACGTTCAACGCTAATTGAGTAGGAATTTTAGACAATTCGATGCCTTCAACAACTTTAAAATCATCCGGATTAATTGATTTCATAACAAATTCATTTATATGAGTAAAAATAGTATTTTTGAGGAGCTAATCCAGCTATTCGTTGCAATCTTTTCTTTTTTAAAGAAAAAAAGAAAAGGATTTCCACTGCTATCTGGGCTAATACTATAATCTTGACACGCCTTTTCATGGAAAAAATTCAACTTTCACTACTTTTTAAAATTATCGGACTGGGTTCGGCTTCTGGTTTGGTATACCACAACAATACCATTTTAGCCATTGGTGATAACAGTACCTATTTATATGAATACCACATGGACGCTAAGCAATTGGACCGACATCCTTTGACTGAAAATCCGCAAGAAAATGTGGCTAAAATCAGCAAACCCGATTTTGAAGCCCTAACGCAATTCAAAGATAGTATTTACATTTTTGGTTCTGGTTCTACCGAAAAAAGAAACACCATGCTACAAGTAAATGCCACTTCAAAAAAAGTCATTTCTAAAAATGATTTATCCGATTTGTACCTTTCTATGCAATCTTTTGGCGAAATAAAACCCGAAGACTTCAATTTGGAAGGCGCTATTTATAATGGCGAAAGCTGGTTCTTTTTCAATCGTGGCAACGGTAAATCCAACAAAAATGTAATTTTTACTGTAGATGCAAAAAATTTAACTACCGAATTCCGAATCTTATCCAACATCTACAAACTACCTAAAATTAAAGGAATTCGCACCAGTTTTACGGATGGTATTTTGGTTAATGACAAAATCTATTTCTTAGCCACTGCCGAAAATACCGAGTCTACTTATGATGACGGAGAAGTTTTGGGAAGCGTTATTGGCCGAATCGACTTAAAAACCATGAAACTCGATTTTACAGAGAAAATAAGTGATTCACATAAATTTGAAGGACTGACCGTTTTTGAAGAAACAACCGACTCCATCACATTTTTACTCTGTGAAGATGCGGATACCGAAATTTTAGAATCTACTATTTACAAATTAATTTTAAAAAAATAGCTTTAAAATCAATGGGTTACAATAAAAAATAAAAACTTTTTTAAAAACGTCCCAACCTTTTTGATCTAAATGCGCTCTTTACAATAAAGACCTTACTTGTGATAAACGAACAAATACTAATAGCGTGTAGAAAGATGCAGCGAGATGCGCAAAGGCAAGTGTATGAATACATGGCGCCAAAGTTGTATCGCACCTGCAAACGCTATCTAAAAAAAGAAGAAGAAATAGAAGAAGTATTGGCCGATGCATTTTATACCATTTTCACCAAAATGGAACAATTAAAAGAACTTGGTGCTTTTGAAGCTTGGGCTAGAAAAATTACGGTAAATCAATGCCTTCATCAATTGAAACGCAATGTCAATTTCAATATTTATTTGGAAGATACCAAATTACAACTGCAACCTGAGAGTTTGCCAGAAACCCATTTGGAAGAAGAAGATTTACTGAATTTGCTCAATTTTATTCCGGAAGGGTGCAAAACAATTTTTAATCTTTTTGTGATTGAAGGATATGGCCATAAAGAAATAGCCAGCATGCTTCAAATATCAGAAGGAACCTCTAAATCACAGTTGAATGTGGCTAAAACCAAATTGAAAGAATTAGTCAACAATCATTATTATCAAAAAGTACAATAAGTCATGGACAATCAAGATACTTTATTTAACAAAATCAAATCTGCCGCAGAAAACGCAGAAACCAAGGAATTTCCGGGAATGGAAAAAGTTTGGTCGCGCCTCGATGCTAAATTGGATACTAAAATTGAAAACAAGAACAATGCTAAATGGAAAGTATTGTTGGCAGCCGCTGCTGTTGTAGTTGTGCTTTCTATTGGATATCAGTTTTTAAAAACAAATGAAAAAGTTGAAAATCAGCCAAACAACGTAGTAAATTCAAGTCCTGAGAAACAATTAATCACGCCAAAACTTCTTCAAGACACTACCGCAATTGTGAATGCTAATCCGATTATTAAAAAAGACGTCGACAGCATATTATCTAAAACAATAACCAATAATACTGCTGTTGGAGCAACAGACCGTGACGCAGAAATCGTTTATGACAAATTAGAAGAAAACACACCAAGTATTATATCCAACAAGAGTTATAACAATACAGCTTCCGCTAGTAATTCAGGTGCTCTACTAACGGGTAGAAAATTTAATTCCAGAGGTGTTGTACAAGAAGATGCCAATAGAATTGGATATTCGGTAACGGTAAAAGACTTTAAAGAAGCCGATAAAAAACTAGAACCCTTAACGGTAGTTGACGGTGAAGTATACAAAAAAGAACTTTCTAATCTTGATAACGAAGAAGTTGATTCTATCTTAGAACTGCCAAATCCGTTGTACATTATCAACGGCGCATATTACACCGAACAAGAATTATTTGGTCCTAATCCTACCAGTCCGTATTCGCCTTTAAACAAACAAAAAATTGAAACCATTTCCATTATTCAACCCGAAAAAGCAGCAACTATCTATGGCGAAAAAGGCAAGAATGGCGTTGTAATTATTGCGACCAAAGACGGAAAGCCTTTCGAGAAAAAATAATAATTTCTTTACTAACAAATTAAAAAAAAAACATCACAATGAAAAGTATCCAACTTATTTCATTAGCCCTAACTATGCTTATAGGTTACGTGTCATTTGGCCAAGAGAAAACCATCTCGGGTATCGTGAGTGAAGGTCAACAACCTTTGCCAGGAGCTTCAGTTTTAATAAAGAATTCTAAAAAAGGAATTCAAACAGATCTTGATGGCAAGTACCTTCTAAAAGTAAATGCGAAAGACACACTTGTTATTAGTTATGTAGGAATGAAAACACAAGAGATTGTGGTAGGAAACCAAACCACAATTGATGTAAAATTACTTGAAGATATAAAACTCGAAGAAACACTTCCATATACTCCACATCCCAGAAAAAATATAGAACGCGGCACTGTAATCACTAAAGAACAGTTAGAAAAACCGTAGTTACAACAGCATTTCACATTTCGTTTAACCTTAATTTTTAAATTATGAAAAGTATCAAACTTATTTCATCAGCCCTTACTATGCTTATATGTTTCGTAACATTTGGGCAAGAAAAAACCATCACTGGGTTAGTCTCTGATGGTACACTACCGCTTCCTGCTGTTAATGTAGTGATCAAAGGAACTACTAAAAGTACCTTAACCGATATAAACGGAAAATACACCATCCATGCGCAAGTTGGTGCTGTTTTAGTCTTCCAATATGTGGGCTATACTACCAAAATGGAAACCGTCGGAAGTGCTTCTGTAATCGATGTTATTCTACTTCCTGTAGCCAATGTAAAACAAGAATTAGTTACAGTTGGTTCTAGCAAAAAAGAGAACTATATTGTTGATGCAAATTTCAAAAAACGTCCCACATCAGCTCCAACGACGCAAATGGGTTATGTAGCCGATAAGAATACCAACATGCTTGACGAAGTTGTTGTGGTAAGTGCTATGGGAATTAAACGTACCAAAAACTCGGTTACTTCTTCCCAAAAAATAATTAGTAATAAAGAGTTGACTCAATCCGCTAATCCAAGTGTAGTGGGCTCGTTAACCGGAAAAGTTTCTGGTTTACAAATAAATACGGTTAGCAATGGTGTCAATGCTGAAAATCGTATTGTTTTGAGAGGCAACCGATCTATTACAGGTAACAATCAAGCCTTAATTGTAATTGATAATGTAATTTCAGATGCCACTACGCTAGACCAATTACCACCAAATATAGTAGATAATGTAAATGTAATCAAAGGCGCCCAAGGTGCAGCTCTTTATGGCGCTCAAGGCGTAAATGGGGTTATTATTGTTACTACAAAAAAAGGGTATAACAACAAGAGTCAGGTTGAGGAAGAAGAAGAGGAAGTTCAAAATGAAGCAGATGATACAGAGGAAGACAATAACGCTGTAACGGTTCAACCCGTTGCTGAACCAAAAAAAATTGAACCTATAGCACCACAATCAACAAAAATTGAAATTGATCAAGACGAGTATGAAAGTTTTGTAGAAAATCAATTCGAAAGTCCGAAAAGTGCTCCACTTTCAACCTTCTCTATTGATGTTGACAATGCCTCTTATACCAATGTGAGACGCTTCATCAACAACGGGCAAACGGTTCCAAAAGATGCTGTACGGGTTGAAGAAATGGTAAATTTCTTTAAATATACTTACCCACAACCTCAAAACGAACATCCGTTTGGAATCACAACCGAATACAGTAGCTGTCCATGGAATGCTAATCACAAAATGGTTCGCATTGGTTTGCAAGGTAAAAACATTGAGACAAAAGATTTACCGGCTTCCAATTTGGTTTTTTTAATAGATGTTTCAGGCTCAATGAGCGATGCCAATAAATTGCCACTTTTAAAACAATCATTAAAAATATTGGTGGAACAATTTAGAAAAGAAGATAAAATTTCAATGGTGGTATATGCTGGTGCAGCTGGAGTAGTATTGCCATCTACAACTGGCGATAATAAAGAAAAAATCATCAAAGCGCTAGACAAACTAGAGGCTGGTGGCAGCACCGCTGGTGGAGCCGGAATTGAACTGGCATACAAAATAGCTCAAGAAAATTTTATTCAAGGTGGTAATAACCGTGTGATTTTAGCTACTGACGGCGATTTTAATGTGGGTGCTTCCTCGAATACTGATATGCAAACGTTAATTGAAGAGAAAAGAAAATCAGGTGTATTTTTAACCTGTTTGGGTTACGGAATGGGCAATTACAAAGACAGCAAAATGGAAGTTTTAGCCGATAAAGGAAATGGAAATTATGCGTATATCGACAACATGCAAGAAGCCAATCGCTTTTTGGGAAAAGAATTCAAAGGTTCGATGTTTGCCATTGCTAAAGATGTAAAAATTCAAATTGAATTCAATCCAAATCAAGTGCAAGCCTACCGTTTAATTGGGTATGAAAACCGAAAATTACGTCCAGAAGATTTTAAAAATGACGCTATTGATGCTGGTGAATTGGGTAGCGGACACACCGTAACAGCGTTATATGAAATCATTCCTACTGGCGTGAAAACCGATTTATACACCGCGCCATCCGATTTGAAATATACTAAAACGGAACCTTCTCAAACCGTTTTTAAAGACGAATTAGCTACCGTTAAATTCCGTTATAAAAAACCAGACGGCGAAAAAAGTATCGAAATGGTGCAGGTAATTAACAATACCGCAGTAGAGTTTACTGGGGCATCATCTGATTTCAAATTTTGTGCTGCAGTAGCGTGGTTCGGATTGAAATTAAGAGACTCTAAATTAGTGACTAACAAATCATCATTGGATATCATTGCTCTTGCCAAAGAAGGGTTGGCTAATGATTCAGAAGGCTATAGAGCCGAATTCATTCGATTAGTGGAAAACGTAAAATAAATAGTTAGATTAAATTGGTTAATTAAAAAAACCCGATACGTTCTTAGAATGTGTCGGGTTTGGTTGTATTTGCAAAAAAATTATTTCTCTATTTCTCGTAGCGATTCCATTTTTTTATGAGCTAAGAATCCTTTGATGTCTTCAAAATGTTCTTTCACGCGTTTGTTTCCAAACTCAAAAACTTTGGTTGCCAATCCATCCAAGAAATCACGGTCGTGAGACACTAAGATTAAGGTTCCGTCAAAATCGCGCAAGGCATCTTTGATAATGTCTTTGGTTTTCATGTCCAAATGGTTGGAAGGCTCATCTAGAATTAGCAAGTTTACGGGTTCCAACAATAATTTTATCATGGCTAGACGCGTCTTTTCACCACCCGAAAGCACTTTCACTTTCTTTTGGATATCGTCACCTTGGAACATAAAAGCACCCAAAATATTTTTAATTTGTGTACGAACATCGCCAACCGCAATTCTGTCAATAGTTTCAAAAATCGTAGCATTCTCATCCAATTGCGCTGCTTGATTTTGAGCAAAATAACCAATTTGAGCATTGTGACCAACCTCTACAGAACCGCCATTAATTTCGATTTCTTTCATAATGGCTTTAATCATGGTCGATTTTCCTTCTCCATTTTTACCCACAAAGGCTACTTTATCGCCGCGTTCGATTACAATATTAGCCTCTTTAAAAATCAATTTATCACCATACGATTTCTCTAAATCTTTAACAATTACTGGGTATTGTCCCGAACGAACAGATGGTGGGAATTTTAACTTCAAAGCCGAATTATCAATTTCATCCACCTCAATTGGAACAATTTTTTCCAACATTCTAACACGCGATTGTACTTGTTCTGTTTTTGAAAAAGTCCCTCTAAAACGTTCGATAAACGCTTGATTATCGGCTATAAATTTTTGTTGTTCTTCATAGGCTTTTTGCTGATGAATTCTTCGATCTTTTCGCAATTCTAAATAATGAGAATATTTAGCTTTGTAATCGTAAATTCTTCCCATGGTTACTTCAATAGTTCTGTTGGTAATATTGTCTACAAAAGCTCTGTCGTGAGAAATCACCATAACCGCTTTGGCTTGGTTAATCAAGAAATCCTCTAACCATTCAATACTATCCATATCCAAGTGATTGGTTGGCTCATCCAAAAGAATCAAGTCGGGTTTGGTTAAAAGAATTTTGGCTAATTCGATTCGCATTCTCCATCCACCTGAAAATTCTTTGGTTGGTCGATTAAAATCTTCACGATCAAATCCTAATCCTTTCAAAATTTTTTCAACTTCGGCTTCATAATTTACTTCTTCGATCGAATAATATTTTTCAGATAATTCCGAAACTTTTTCAATCAATTTCATGTAATCGTCACTTTCATAATCGGTACGAATAGTCAATTGTTCATTGATGTCGTCGATTTCTTTTTTCATATTCAAAACACCTGCAAAAGCTTTAGAGGTTTCTTCCATTACCGTACAGTTATCTTCTGTCAATAGGTGTTGCGGTAAATAAGCAATTACTGCATCCCCAGGAGCCGAAATCGTACCTCGAGTTGGTTTATTCGCTCCAGCAACTATTTTTAATAATGTAGATTTTCCTGCACCATTTTTACCCATCAAGGCAATTTTATCAGTATCATTAATAGCAAATGTTACTTCACTAAAAAGAGTTGTACCGCCAAACTCTACGGCAATGTCGTTAACTGTAATCATTTATTTATTTTTTGAAAGGTGCAAATATAGCGCAATTGTGGTATTTATCCATTTGAATATTAAGAAAAAAGCCTGTGTTTTTTTATCGATTTATTTACAGGATTACTAATTTTTTAAAGGATGAATAAATCGATACATTTTATACTAAAATTACTTTTCTAAACGTAAAATTAAAGTAATTTCGTAGTATCAAATACTTGATTATGCCATTAATAGACTATAGTTTTTTGAGTAAAATACTACCCAAAGTAAAGTATAAAAAAAGTTATAAGCATGCCAAACTAACGTATATGAATCGCATTCGTTGGGCGGTTTCCTTACTGTATTTCGGAATGGGATTGTGTTTTGCAACATGGGCAAGTAGGATTCCGGCCATAAAAACCGCCTTACAACTTAGTGAGGGACAACTCGGAAGCATTCTTTTTGCAGTTCCTGTGGGGCAATTATTGGCGATGCCGTTTTCGGGCAAACTTGTCACAAAATTTGGCAGCCATAAAGTCTTAGCCATTGCCTTATTTTTTTATGTTTTGGGATTAATTAGTCTTGGTATAGCTACTGAAGGTTGGCAACTCGCTTTAGGATTATTTGCCTATGGTTTGTTCGGAAATTTTTGCAACATTGCCGTCAACACGCAAGGAGTTTATACCGAAGGTTTGTTTAAAAAAACCTTGATGGGATCGTTTCACGGTTCGTGGAGTTTAGCCGGATTTGTGGGTGCTTTGGTAGGATTGATTATGCTTTCCTTCAACATTTCAACCCTGCATCATTTTATCATTATGGCAGTGGTAATTATGGTAATTTTATTCTTAAATTATAAGTTTTTGATTCGTGTAAAATCGAAAAAAGAAGTCACAGAAGAAAAGAAAGGCTTTTCTAAACCCGATTCGGCATTAATTTGGTTAGGCGTTATTGGCTTTTGCTGTATGGCCAGCGAAGGTGTTATGTTTGATTGGAGCGGCGTTTATTTTAAAGAAATTGTAAAAGCACCCGGAGCATTGGTCATTTTAGGATATACTTCTTTTATGGTCATGATGGCTAGCGGTCGATTTGTAGGCGATAAATTGGTACACCGTTATGGCGCTCAAAAAATTCTACAAATTAGTGGTTGCGTGATCTCTATCGGATTGTTTCTGGCAGTAGCTTTTCCTTATATTATTCCGTGTACCCTAGCTTTTATGATGGTTGGAATTGGGGTTTCTAGTGTGGTTCCAACGGTGTATAGTTTGGCAGGAAAAAACACCACTGTACCAACGAGTGTTGCTTTAACCATCGTTTCCAGCGTTAGTTTCCTTGGATTTTTAATGGGGCCGCCTTTGATTGGTTACATTGCTGAATTGACCAACTTGAAATATTCATTCGGACTGATTGGGTTGTTCGGATTCTTTATCTCCATTTTGGTCAGTCGATTGAAGATTGTATAATTTACAACTAAATCTCGACTACTTTTTATCTCTTTTGAAGCTTACAAACTCAATCGAAAAGCTTCAATTACAGGATTTGCTTTTCCAAAATCGACTTCTTGGATGAACAGTTCAACCGCTTTAGCCGTTTGAATACTTGGCAACACATTGGCCTGATTGTTATTGCGAATTACTACCTCTATAGCAACTTCTTCAAGTCTTTCTTTTAAGGTTACGGCTAGGATTTCTTCTCCTGAAAATATTTTTATTAAACCCATTTTTTAGTTGTATTAAATTGTGTGATGAAAAATGTTCCTTTGATTCCTATTCTTCTTCCATTTCGAAGAAAAGTGGCTCAATCATGATTTTATCGGCTAAGACTTCAACTCTTTCTGTAATTTCAGAGGTGAAAAAGATTCGTTGTGTTTTTTCTATACTAGCAGAAAGACGCATGATGGTGGCATCAAATCGGTTTCTAAAAAGCATATCGGCATCATCTACAACAAACATTTTTATGGTATTCATATTGAAACCTGCCGACGAAAACAAAGCGTTTATTCGATTAGGTGTCCCAATTAAAATGTCTAATCCCATTGAAATGACATTTTTATCATAATCAATATCGCCTTTATCATGAACGCCTAAAATACTCAAATCGGTATAAGTTCCGTACTTTAAAAAAAGCTCTTCCATTTGGAGTACTTTTTCTTTACTTTCTACAATAATTAAAGCACGCGTACTTTCACCTACGGTTTTTTCTAAACGTTGAATCACATTTAGGACAATTGTAGTGGTTTTTCCAGTTCCTTTTGGCGATTGAATCACCACATCAGCGCCACTTTTTACAGTAGAAAACGTTTCCTGTTGCATTTCATTGGCTTCGATTAATTCGTTCTCAATGAGTGCTTGTTGCAGGTTAGGGTTTATTTTTTTTAATTGCATTATTTATAGCTGTAAGCTCTAAGCTCTAAGCCCTAAGCGAAATAAGTAAAACAACGTTACTCATGCCTATGACTTAATGCTTAAAGCATTTATTTATTTACTAGCAAACAGTTTTACATCCGTTTCTGAAATTTCGCTTCCACCCAATATAATCAAGCGTTCCACGACGTTTCTTAACTCCCGAATATTTCCAGTCCAATCGTATTCTTGTAATAATTTGATGGCTTCTTTAGAAAAAGATTTTGGTGCATTTCCTTGTTCTTCGGCTATTTTGGATGCAAAATATTCAATGAGCAAAGGTATGTCATCTCTACGGTCATTCAAAGCTGGAACCTTAATTAATATTACTGCCAATCGATGGTACAAATCTTCACGAAAACGTCCTTCTTCTATTTCTTTTTTCAAATCTTTGTTAGTAGCCGCAACCACACGCACATTGACTTTAATATCCTTGTCTGCTCCTACTCTTTGTATCAAATTTTCTTGTAAAGCTCGTAATACTTTTGCTTGAGCGGCCAAACTCATGTCGCCAATTTCATCCAAGAAAATGGTTCCGCCATCGGCTGCTTCAAACTTACCTGCTCGATCTTTAACCGCCGAAGTAAAAGCACCTTTTACGTGACCAAACAATTCACTTTCAATCAATTCGGATGGAATAGCAGCACAGTTCACCTCAATAATTGGGGCATTGGCGCGTTCGCTTTTTTCGTGCAATTGGTGTGCTACTAGTTCTTTTCCAGTTCCGTTCGGACCTGTAATTAAAACGCGTGCATCGGTTTGAGCTACCTTTTCAATCATTTGTTTGATGTGATTGATAGGCTCAGAATTACCAATCATTTCATAATTTTTACTGACTTTTTTCTTCAGAATTTTATTCTCAACTACGAGTTGTTTTTTGTCTAAAGCATTGCGTACCGTGTTTAATAATCGGTTTAAATCGGGTGGTTTTGAAATGTAATCAAAAGCTCCAAGGCGCATAGTGTTTATGGCCGTTTCCATATCACCGTGACCCGATATCATGACAATTGGAATTTCGGGTTTGATTTTTTTAACGGCTTCCAATAGTTCTTCACCGTCCATTTTGGGCATTTTGATGTCGCACAATACCAAATCGTAATCGGTATTTTTGATTTTTTCAAGGCCTTGAGCACCATCTTCCGCTTCTTCTACTTTATAGGTATCATTTTCTTCAGAAAGTATTTTATTCAATACCCTTCTGATGGAAGCTTCGTCTTCTATGATTAATATTTTTGACATTACGTTAATTCGTTATTTGGTTCTTTGGTTATTTGTGATATCGATTAACCGAATACACAAATAACCAAATTAACATTAATATTTAAGCCATTTGTATAATTCTTTCCAAGTTGGTTTCTTACCATACATCAGAATTCCGACACGGTAAATTTTGGACGCGAACCACACTACTCCAAGAAATGTACCAAAAAGAATCAACATGGAAATTACAATTTGCCACCAAGGCACACCAAACGGAATTCGCATCATCATTACAATAGGCGAGGTTAATGGCACCATAGAAAATACGGTAGCTATGGTTCCGTGAGGGTCGTTTATTACGGTAAAAAATCCGATGTAAACACCTAAAATTAAAGGCATAATTATCGGTAATAAAAATTGTTGTGAATCGGTTTCGTTATCAACTGCAGCTCCAATTGAAGCATAAAACGAACTGTATAAAAAGTAGCCTCCAATAAAATAAAAAATAAAGGAAATTAAAATGGTTGCTATAGGCAATTCGTGCAATTCTTTGAGAATGATAGGAATATTTTCGGCAAGTCCGCTTTGTGCAACATTTGCCATTTGCGATTGTGCTCCAGAGGTTGCTCCAACTTGAACCCCAAAAACAGCCGACAAGATAAACATAGCCGATAATCCGAGAATGGACCAAATAAGAAATTGCAATACTCCAGCAAGTGAGGTGCCAATTATTTTCCCCATCATCAGTTGAAAAGGTTTCACAGACGAGATAATCACTTCTATAATGCGTGAGGTTTTTTCTTCAATGACACTTCGCATCACCATATTTCCATACAACACGATAAACATCATGATTAAATAGCCAAATATTCCACCTACAATAGTTTTAACCAAATTCAAACCTTCTAAGGTGGTTTCGCCATTCGGTTTTTTAATTTTTATGGAAACCTTTGCTTTGGCATTATTAATTTTTAAAGTGTCCAAGCCTTTTTGATCAAAATTCTCTTGCGTCATTTTTTTTGCAATCGCATTTTCAACATCACTGATAAACGTAATATTAGGGCTATTCGCAGAAATGTACTGTATCTTCTTTTGCAAGGATGAATTATTGGTGTCTTTAGGAATCACTAAAAGTCCTTCGTAGCTTTCTTTTAGAATACTGTCTTTCAATATTTTCAAATCAACTTTCGAATAATCAACATATTTGTATTCTTCGTCACTTTTGAATTGATTGACAAATCGACCCGTTTCATCGTGAACAGCAATGGTTTTTAAATCGGCTTTCATCGTACTTAAATAGCCTACAAAACAGCCAATTCCGACAAAAAGTAACGGACTCAAAAACGTCATTACAATGAACGACTTATTGCGAACTTTAGCAATAAACTCTCTTTTTATGATTAGTACTAATTTACTCATTATTCGGTTACTGTTTTAATAAAAATATCATTTACACTCGGAATTTTTTCTACAAAATGCGTCACTTGACCACGTTGCAACAGTATATTTAACAATTCGTTTGGAGTAGCTGTTCCGAGATTAATTTCGAGTTTTAATTCGTCGTTTAGCGATTTGAAATCGGTTTGCGTTAATGTAAATTTTTGTGTCAAATCATACATCAAGCCTTCGATGTTATTACTTAAAATTCCAACTTCGTAGCTGTTGGTTCTGAATTGTTTTTTGACATCAATCAACTTTCCTTCAATCAATTTATTCGATTTGTGAATCAATGCAATGTAATCGCACATTTCTTCTACACTTTCCATCCGGTGTGTAGAGAAAATGACAGAAGTCCCTTGACGGTTCAATTCGATGATTTCGTCTTTAATCAAATTGGCATTTACTGGATCAAAACCCGAAAAAGGTTCGTCTAAAATTAGCAATTTAGGTTTATGTAAAACGGTTACCACAAATTGAATTTTCTGTGCCATACCTTTAGAGAGCTCCTGAATTTTTTTATTCCACCACCCTTTAATTTCCAATCGTTCAAACCAATAATCGAGTTGTGCTTTGGCTTCTTGTTTAGACAAACCTTTGAGTTGTGCGAGATACAAACATTGTTCTCCCACTTTCATGGTTTTATACAAGCCGCGCTCTTCAGGCATATATCCAATATAGGCAACATGTTCTGGCTTTAATGGTTCGCCATCCAAGAGGATTTCGCCACTATCGGGCATCGTAATTTGATTGATGATTCGGATTAAAGAGGTTTTTCCAGCACCATTCGGACCTAATAATCCATAAATACTGCCTTGTGGAACTGAAAGAGAAACTTCGTTAAGCGCAGTGTAATCGCCATATTGCTTAACAACTTTGTTTACTTCGAGAATAGTACTCATACATTTTAATAAATTTCAACTTCAAAAATCGACTTCAACTTCAAAAAACAAACTCAATTTCAAAAAAAAATTAATAGTTATTGATTTTTGAAGTTGATTTTTAAGATTGCTATTGAATTGGTAAAAGTACTCAATTAGTCCCAATTAGAAAGGTTTTGTTACAAAAAACCCACCCTTATTTTGACACAAGGATGGGAAAAATTGCTATGAAAAAGAAATTACCTGTTTCCAAGTAATATTCAAATGTAGAAATAATTTTATAATTACGAAAACATATCTTTAACTTTTTCAAAAAAAGATTTATCACTCTTTTCTGGATGCGGAATAAAGTTCTCGTCTGTGAGTGATTTTTCAAAGAATTGTCTTTGTTCTTTCGTCAATGTCTTAGGAGTCCAAACGTTTACATGTACTAGTAAATCGCCACTTCCATAACTATTCAAGCTAGGAATTCCCTTACCTTTTAGACGTAAAATCTTACCCGATTGAATCCCTTCTTCTAATTTGATACGTACTTTTCCATTAACCGCTTCAATTTCTTTAGAAGCTCCTAAAGCCGCTTCGGCAACACTGATGTACAAATCGTAATGGAGGTTTTCTCCTTCGCGTTTAAGAAATTCATGTTCTTGTTCTTCAATAGCTACAATTAAATCACCAGCTATTCCGTTGCCAGGTGCGTCATTTCCTTTTCCAGAAACCTTCAACTGCATACCGTCTACTACTCCTGCTGGAATTTTGATCGATACCGTTTCATCTTCCATAATCATTCCGTAGGCGTCGGCATTGGTCGGTTTGCTTTCAATGGTTTGCCCAGAACCGCCACACACATGACATGTTGCAGCCGTTTGCATTCTACCCAAAATAGTGTTGGTTACTTTCAAAACTTGGCCTTGACCATTACAGGTTGCACATGTTTTGTATTTAACGCCAGGCGCTTGTATTTTGCGTTTAACTTTTACTTTTTTCTCCACACCATTAGCAATTTCTTCTAATGTCAATTTGACTTTGATGCGCAAATTACTTCCTTTTACTCGACGTTGACCGCCGCCATTTCCGCTAAAACCGCCGAAACCGCCACCGCCGCCAAAAGCACTTCCAAAAATATCCCCAAACTGACTGAAGATATCATCCATATTCATGTGTTGGCCACCACCAAAACCACCAGCACCATCAAATGCTTGATGTCCGTATTGATCATATTTGGCTTTCTTATTAGGATCACTTAGTACTTCATACGCTTCGGCACAAGCTTTAAAATTTTCTTCTGCCGCAGCATCACCAGGATTTTTGTCAGGATGAAACTCGATTGCTTTTTTGCGGTAAGCTTTCTTAATTTCTTCTGGTGTAGCATTTTTTGTAATGCCTAATATTTCGTAAAAATCTTTTTTCATTTTATATACGTTACAAATGATTGAATCATTTTGTTGCAGCAAACTATTTCAATGTCGCTACAGCTGATTATTGCCCTATTACCACTTTTGGAAAACGAATGATTTTGTCACCCAATTTGTATCCTTTTTCGATAACATCTACAATTTTTCCTTTCAAATCTTTGGATGGTGCTGGAATTTGTGTGATGGCTTCTGCAAAATCGGCATTAAACGCATCACCACTTCTCACTTCAACTTCTTCTAATCCTTTAGATACCAATGTCGATTTAAGTTTTTCGTGAATTAACTCTACACCTTTTAACAGTACCTCATCTTCTGATTTAGAAATTTGAACCATGGCTCTGTCAAAATCATCCAAAACTGGCAACATGGCTTGTAGCACTTCTTGGTTGGCAGTTCTAAATAATTCGATTCGCTCTTTAGATGTACGTTTTTTATAATTTTCAAATTCAGCAAAAAGACGTAAAAATTTGTCTTTTTCTTTGGCTAAATCTTCTTCTAATTTTTGTTCAACACTTAATTCTTCTGCTGTTTCAACACCTATAGCTGACTCATCAGTATGATTTTCTACTGTTGCCTTTTCATTATCTAGAATTTCTTTATCAGTATTTTCAGTACTCATTGTGTTTTTATTTTTAAATATATTTTTGAGGTTCATTTCGAATTTTATTCGCCATAACGGGTTGCAAAAGTACTGCCATTTCTTTAAAAATGTCAAATTGTCACTTCTTTTTTATGGTAAATGTGCTATGAAATTGAGAATTTAGAATCCCTAAGACTGTATTTAGCCCCGATAGCAGCGGCATCCTTTTTCTTTTTTCTTTAAAAAGAAAAAGATACAGCGAATAGCGGGAAAAAGGTTTAAAAAAATTCTACTGTGATGCTGCTTCTTAAAAATTTAGTATAATTTTAAGACTATAACGATTTAGTTTGTATATATTTGAAATATAAAAGGTTTACAATTGTCCGAAAGGCAAAAAGATATTAATTCATTTATGAAAAAAGCTCCAGCGATAACTGGAGCTTTTTTTATTTTATGAGGTTTTTCAGAGCTTTATCTAAGGTTGGAAATTCGAATTTGAATCCGAGTTCGAGTGCTCTTTTAGGTACAATATTTTTATTATTAAATAACAAAATATGCATTTCGCCTAAAATTAATTTCATTACAAACTGCGGTACATTGGGCAACCACAACGGACGTTTGAGGTATTTTGCAATAGCTTTCGTTTGCTCTTGATTAGTGACCGGATTGGGTGATACGGCATTTACTACACCTTCAATTTGGTTTTGCAACACAAAATAATACAACTGCGCTATATCGGTTAAATGAATCCACGATTGCATTTGTTTTCCAGAGCCAAAGCCAGAACCAACATACATTTTAATAGGTTTTATCATTTCTAAAAGGGCACCACCTTTATTGGAAAAAACGACTCCTGTTCGGAGTTTGGTTACTTTTAGATTCAACAAATGAAATTGGTTGGCACTTTCTTCCCATTTTACTACAACGTGTCCTAAAAAAGAAGTATCGATTTCTTTGGATGCTTCGTTATAAATGGCAGTATCGCTATCGGGATAAATGGCCGTTCCGGATGCCGAAATAAAATGGTGCACTTGATGCGGTGCTTTTTTTAGCAAACTGAATAACAAATTGGCTGATAGCACGCGACTTTCGATTAGCTCCTGTTTATAAGAATTGGTCCAACGTTTAGAAATAGAAGCGCCTGCCAAATGTACAATGGCATCAACACCATCAAGGCAATTTTCGTCGATTTTGCCTTCTTGCGGATTCCAGTAGAAGCCATAATAGTTGGCTTTATTTTGAATTTTTAATGGCGAAGTGGTTAAATAATGAACGGTATGATTGTTTTGCAAAAGCAAATGGGTCAATTCTTGTCCTATTAGTCCGGTTGCGCCTGTAATCAGAACTTTCATCTTCTTTTTTTATTCAAATTTACGAGGAAAAAGTAAAAACGTAACGTTAATTGGTATTGGTTTAACTTTTGTTGAAGATTTTGATTACAAAAAAAATCCCAAGATTACTTGGGACTTTAATACAACTAAAAAAATAAATTATTCTAATTACTGGAAACGCTTCCGCCGGAAGTTTCTTCTTTAGAAATATTTTTGGGAGTTCCAGAGTAATCAATAGAAGACCCGCTACTCGATTTGGCAACTAAATTTACTAAAGGACGAACCTCTGTAGAACTGCCACTAGTAGCTTCAGCAGTTACTTCGTTGGCTAATAGACTTTGGGCGTCAATATGTGAACCACTTGAAGTGGCTGTTCTTAATTTTAATGATTTCCCTGATAAAGTAATGGTACTTCCGCTAGTTGATTCGGCGTTAATACTATCAAATTCTAAGGCTGCTTCTATTTCGCTTCCGCTTGAAGATGAAACTCTAATTTCGGTTGCTGTTGCAGCACTTTTCAGCGTTCCTTTGGTTTTGATATTGGAACCACTTGTGCTTTCTAATCCTTCCACAACTGGCATTGTTACACGCACTGTTTCAGAATCGGCACTATAAATATTTTCATCCGAAGAAATTACTAAGGTTCCGTTTTCCACTTTAGTGGTGATGTGGCTTAACAAATTTTGATCGGCTTCTACTTCTACCGCTACTGTTTCAGATTGTTCGATAACAACTTCGATACCGCGGTTTACCGAAATCTTTGTGAACTTTTCGGTAATGGTTCTCTTTTCGGTTTGTACATTTCCGTTGCCTTTAATTCCGTTGAAAACGTTACTACCGCAGGAAGCAAATAACAATGCTACCATTACTGTTACAATAATTTTTGTACAAAAAACAATTACTTTTACCATGACTATTTTGTTTTAACGATTATACCTTGTTTATTAATAATTAAACTGCCGGGTTTTTCTTTTCCATTGGTCGTTTGGATGACTTCTTTTCCATTTATTTTGACTGAAACCGAATTAATCGAATCATTATCTGGAGTGGCTTGAACATCTTCTAATTGTATTTCTACATCATTGTGTTCGTTTTCATCAGCTGGGCAATTCAAACATTTTACTTGAGTATCACCTACTCTGTAAATATAATCTCCAGAACTGTAATGCAAGTTGAAAAATTCGTCGTTAGAGTCATCAAAATCTCGAACATTTTCATCCATTTTTAACAGGGTTCCTTTTGGCAAATAAAGAAACAATTCTACACGTTGATCTCTAAATTTATTAGCTACTTCAGTCAATAAATAATTATCCAAAATTAATTGATTTCCAACGATTTTGTATCCATATTTAATTTTTTCAGCACGTTTTTTAGCTTCGTCAGCCGATTTTCCAACGGCTAATTTTTCAATTTGTAAATAGGGTTGTTTCGCATCGGTTTTCATAACTTCAATACTCACATTATTAGAGTAAATAATTTCACGATTTTGCTCGTCTTGAGTCAGTCTGAAGTCGTCGTGACGGTAATAATCTTTGGAATAAAAATCGTTGTTTTGAAATTTAACACACAACGTATCTGTTGGTATAATGTTGATGATTTCTTTCTTCACATCTTTAGCTTCAGATGAAATTTGAGTAAACTCATTAATTCCCATAGCGATTAATATTCCAACTGCAATCACCCAAATAGCTAGTAAGGTGTACTTTGCAATAGCTCCAATAGATCTTAAGTTGGTTACCAGCAATTTTAATCCTAAAATTAATAAAAAGAAAAAAGGAATTCCGAAAGCCAACAAGAATAAAATTCCTTGAGCCCAAAGTGGTGTTTCTAACCCTAAAGGCGTTCTAAAATGATTGATCAACGTATTTTGTGGTAAAGAAGAAGAAAATATCGCTACGATAGAAGCTACACAAATTCCAAAAAGTGAAACCGAAGAAAACACTACTATTATAGCTCCAAGAACTTTGGCAAAAGCTCCGAAAATACTGGTAAAAACATCTCCTAAACGGCTTCCAACCGACTCAGCACCCGATTTTACTTTATTTCCTAATTCGTCGTAATTTACGTTTTTGAATTTATCGGATACATTTTCAAATTCTTCACGTACTTTTTTTTCAATATTAGAAATGGTCACTGGTTCGCCTCTCATTTCTAATTTCTCAGAAGTGGTAAGCGCTTCTGGAGTTGCAATCCAAAGGATTAAATACACCACCACTCCAAAACCAAATCCGGCAAAAGCTGTGGCTAAAAAGGCGATTTTAATCCAAGTGGAATCAATTCCGAAATAATATCCTAAACCAGTACAAACTCCAGCAATTGATCCGCGTTCTTTATCGCGATATAACTTTTTTAGTTTTTGTTTAGTATTAAAGTTTGAAGATGTCGATTCTGATGCATCGTCGTCAATTCTATAATCTTCTGGTTGTCCCATTACTGCAACTACTTCGTCAACATCTTTAGTATTGATTACGTGTTTATCGCTTTTTTGTCTTTCTGTAAAAAGTTCGGCAACACGCATTTCAATGTCTTTCATGATTTCGTCTTTTCCAGATGAATTAGAAAGTGAACGTTTTATGGCATCAAAATATCTTGATAACTTTTGGTATGCATCTTCATCTATATGAAAAAATAAACCACCTATATTAATATTTACTGTTTTGTTCATGATTGTTATTTTTGATTAGTTATGATGTTTACAGCGTCAGACAATTCGGTCCATGTGCCGTTTAATTCGTTTAAAAATGTTTTTCCCAGTTCGGTTAACTCATAATATTTTCTTGGCGGACCCGAAGTAGATTCTTCCCAACGGTAATTCAGCAAACCGTCATTTTTTAGTCTTGTCAATAGCGGATAAACGGTTCCTTCTACTACAAGCAATTTAGCGTTTTTTAAGGTGTCTAATATTTCAGAGGTGTAGGCTTCTTTTTCTTTTAAAACAGATAAGATACAGAATTCTAAAACACCTTTACGCATTTGAGCTTTTGTGTTTTCAATGTTCATAATTCGATTTTGATTTTTTAATTAAACTGTTCATTTTTTGATTGTTTTACAGCATTTCAAACAATTTGACTGTGCTGCGATTGTGATTGATGATTATTTTGATGATTGAAACTATTATTTAAAAAAGGGTATAGCTAATGGGTATTTATATGGCTCTCCGTTGGATGCTTTCACTGCGCCGTTAACTATAAGTATGAATTCAAATACTTTTAAAAATCCAAAAATGATGGCAGCAAAAATTGCAATTCCAGCAATTCCTGTTATATCGCCAAGATTAAAATGATGGATGGTAAAATCACCATCGTTAAAGGCGGTTCTAAAAGCTACATTTTTTAAAACTAAATAAATGATTATAGGCACAGCAATAATGCAAAGGATTAAAGAGTACAAAAAAATACTCAACTGAAAATTCAATACTTGTTTGCCATTATAGTCTATAAATTCAGAATCTTTTCTTTTGGAACTCCAAATAACAATTGGAAAAATAAAATTCCCAAATGGAAAAAAGTATTGAGTCAACGCGCTCAAGTGGGTTATTGATGAAATGGTTCTTTCGTTGGATGTGCTCATTGTTTTGATTTTTGATGATTGATAAAATGAAAACTAACAATACTATAGATAGCTTATTAATTTCTTATACAAAGATACAACTAAAAAAAGGTATTATGCATTACAAAGTACTTAAATTTAACTTTATATTAACATTTAGTGTTTTATTAAAATAGCGGCTGTTTTTTGTATATTTACAACAAAATCAATACTTCATGGAATTTACACCTGCCAAATTGAACACTTTTTTATTCTTCAAACTTCCCTCCGCTTTTTGGTGTGGTGTTCGTACAAAATCAATTTCACCCGATAAATGCGAAGCAACCGTAAAGCACCGTTGGTTCAATCAGAATCCTTTTAACTCGATGTATTTTGCGGTTCAAGCGATGGCTGCCGAACTGACCACTGGTGCCTTGGTGATGTATCAAATTAAAAAAAGTAGCAAAAAAATTTCGATGTTAGTAGCCAACAACAAAGGAAATTTTACCAAAAAGGCCAAAGGCAGAATCATTTTTACCTGCAATGATGGACATTTAATAGAACAAGCCATCCAAAAAACAATAGCAACTGGCGAAGGAGAAACGATTTGGTTAAAATCCATTGGTATCGATGAAAAAGGCGACCAAGTTGCTGAAATGGACTTCGAATGGAGCGTTCGATTAAAACAATAATACGATTTATAAATAGGGAACCAAGTTTTTTATAAATTTGGCACACAAATCAAAACACTCATGAAAAAATCAATAATTATAATCGCTTTAGTATTTGTTACTTCTTTATCCTTTTCACAAAAAAAAGAAAAAGTAAAAGGTTCTAAAATTGTGACTACAGAAATAAAAAAAATAGAATCTTTCGAATCCTTAGAAGTGGCTGATAATTTAGAAGTTTTCTTAATCAAAGGCACGCAATGCGGATTAGAAATTGAAGCCGACGATAACCTTCACGATGCTATTGATGCCGTAATTACAGGTTCTACACTAAGACTTTCAACCTTAAAAAGTGCTTTTGGATATAAAAAATTAAGCATTAGAGTTACATATACCGATGATTTTAAATTGGTTGTTACCCGAAATGAAGCTTCTGTTACGGCATTGGCTGAAATAGAATTGGACAACATCACGTTTAAGAGTTATGATTCGTCCAAATTGTTTCTGAACTCAAAATCAAAAAATATTACGCTTTTAATGGATGATAAATCGAAAGCCGAATTGAATTCGAAAGCCGAAAACACTACCATTAGTTTAGTAAAAAACACAACCCTAAAAGCATTGATTACTGCTACAAATCTAACTTTTGATATGTATCAAAAAAGTGAAGCAACTGTAAATGGCGATGTTGAAACTGCCAAATTTCGTTTGGACAACAATGCCAATCTGGCTGCTAAAAGTTTATCGGTTAAAAATGCCGAATTAATTTGTGAAGCTTATACCAATATAAGTATTAATGTAAAAAGTAATTTATCAATTGAAGCTTCTGGTAAATCTGAAATTCAATTGTATGGTGATCAAAAAATTGACTTGAAACGTTTTGTAGACAGTGCTGTTTTAATGAAAAAACCAACAAAATAAAAATATGAACCGAGTTATTCTCGGTTTTTTTATGTGAAAAAAGTATTAAAAAGAAAAAAGCCTCTCAAATAAATGAAAAGACTTTTGTCGGGGTGGCAGGATTCGAACCTGCGGCCTCCTGCTCCCAAAGCAGGCGCGATAACCGGGCTACGCTACACCCCGAAAGCGAGTGCAAATATAAAACTAAAAATTAGTTCTCAAAATCTTTTCTAAGAATAATTCTCATTTATTTGAAAATAGTTTTTTTCTAATTAGTTTCTATATTTTTATTTTAATAAAAACCTACATTTGCACTACTTAAAATAAACAAACAATGTCCGACACAATAGAAAAAGTAAAATGCCTAATAATAGGTTCTGGACCTGCGGGTTATACTGCTGCGATATATGCCTCTAGAGCCAATATGTTCCCAGTTTTATACCAAGGAACGCAACCTGGTGGTCAATTGACAACAACTAATGAAGTAGAAAATTTCCCAGGAAATCCAGAAGGAATTACAGGTCCGCAAATGATGGTAAACCTACAAGAACAAGCCCAACGATTTGGAACGGATGTTCGCGATGGATGGGTAACCAAAGTTGACTTTTCCGGACCAATTCACAAAGTATGGGTTAATGATACTAAAGAAATTCACTGCGAAACGATTATCATTTCTACTGGTGCTTCTGCCAAATATTTAGGATTACCTTCTGAACAACATTATCTAAATATGGGCGGTGGTGTTTCGGCTTGTGCGGTTTGCGACGGATTTTTCTACAGAAATCAAGAAGTGGTTATTGTAGGTGCTGGAGATTCGGCTTGTGAAGAAGCACATTATCTTTCTAAACTGTGTAAAAAAGTAACCATGTTGGTTCGAAGCGAACAATTTAGAGCTTCAAAAATCATGGCAGAACGCGTTCGCAAAACCGAAAACATTGAAATACTATTGAATACCGAAACCGATGAAGTATTGGGAGATGGTCAAGTAGTAACTGCAGTTCGTGTTAAAAATAGAATAAGTGGTGAAACGAAAGAAATTCCGGCCACAGGATTTTTCGTAGCAATTGGTCACAAACCCAACACCGACATTTTTAAAGACTATTTAACACTAGACGAAACAGGCTATATTGTAAATGTTCCTGGAACTTCTAAGACTAATGTTGCAGGAGTTTTTGTAGGTGGTGATGCAGCTGATCATGTATACAGACAAGCGGTAACTGCTGCTGGTACAGGTTGTATGGCGGCTTTGGATGCAGAACGTTATTTAGCTTCTAAAGAGTAAATTGTCATAAAGATTCTAAGCTATAAGTCTTAAACACAGATTTCACAAATTATCACAGAATAGATAAGCTGTTCCGTTTTGGAATGGCTTTTTTTTAATTGAAAAAGCTTGATGAAAAGCTAAACTAGTGTTTATAGTTTATCAAATAGCCCTGATTGAAGCGGTATCTTTTATACCTGTCTGGTTTTTGAAACCTGACAGGTATAAAAATATAGCGTAAAGCAGGAACACGGAAACCAAAAACATCCAAACCATTCGCTCCAAAAACAAAAAACCGAACATTACTGCTCGGTTTTTTCTATATTCAATTTTTGATTAATCATTCATAGAAATCAAAAACTCTTCGTTATTTCTAGTCTTTTTAATTTTATCGTTAATCGTATCCATGGCTTCAACCGGATTCATATCGGCTAGGAATTTACGTAAAATCCACATGCGTTTTAACGTGTTTTCGTCCAACAATAAATCGTCACGACGCGTACTCGACGACGTTAAATCGATAGCAGGGAAAATTCTACGGTTGGCAATTTTACGATCCAACTGCAACTCCATATTACCTGTTCCTTTGAATTCTTCAAAGATTACTTCGTCCATTTTAGAACCAGTTTCGGTTAATGCTGTTGCGATAATACTCAACGAGCCACCGTTCTCTACGTTACGAGCAGCACCGAAGAAACGTTTTGGTTTTTGTAAGGCATTGGCATCTACTCCTCCACTCAATACTTTACCAGACGCTGGTTGAACGGTATTGTAAGCACGAGCCAAACGCGTAATTGAATCTAATAAAATCACCACATCGTGACCACATTCTACCAAACGCTTTGATTTTTCAAGAACGATATTGGCAATTTTAACGTGTTCCATTGGTTCACGGTCAAAAGTGGAAGCAATCACTTCGCCACGCACACTGCGTTGCATATCGGTAACCTCTTCTGGACGCTCGTCAATTAATAAAACAATCAAATACACTTCAGGGTGATTGGCGGCAATGGCATTAGCAATGTCTTTTAACAACATGGTTTTACCTGTTTTGGGTTGCGCCACAATCATACCGCGTTGTCCTTTTCCGATGGGAGAAAACAAATCGATAATTCGTGTAGAAGTACTGGCCTGTTTACCTGCAATATTGAATTTTTCTTGCGGAAAGATTGGAGTCAAATGATCGAAAGATACTCTATCGCGAACCACTTGTGGGTCGTGACCGTTAATTTTCAAGACTTTTACTAATGGAAAAAATTTCTCTCCTTCTTTTGGCGGACGCACGACTCCTTTTACGGTATCACCTGTTTTTAATCCGAACAAACGAATTTGAGATGTCGACAAATAAATATCGTCTGGTGAAGCCAAGTAATTATAATCAGACGAACGCAAAAATCCGTATCCATCGGGCATCATTTCTAAAACACCTTCACTTTCAATGATTCCGTCAAATTCATAATCGGCGTCGCGAAAGTTGGGATTTTTCTTCGCTTTAAAATTGGGATTTTGATTGGGATTTCCGTTTCCATTACCGTTTTGATTCGGATTCTGGTTTTGATTCGGATTTTGATTCTTATGCTTTTGGTTGGGATTCTGATTGTGCTGTTTTACTGTAGCAGTTGCAGCATCATCACTGGAAATCTCAGCAGTTGAATTTACTTCTTTTGGCACTTCATTTTGATTTACCTCTTGTGTTGCTTCTGTTTCTTCTGAAGTTCGTTTTGCCGGCTTAATGAACTTTGGTTTCTTTTGAAACTTCTCATTTTTTTGAGGCGCTTCTTTTATTTCATCTACCGTCGTAATTTCTGCTACCGGTTGTGGTTGCTCCACTGGCGCTTCCGAAAATAAATCTTTAGAATCTTTATTTTTTTTGATTTTTGTTTCAGGTGCAATTCGAGCTCTTTTTATCTTTTCTTCTTTGGGAGCTGTTGTCGATGCTGAACTTTCATTGGAAGTGGCCGCTTGATGCGCCAAAATCTGTTCAATTAAGACTTCTTTTTTTACACCGTTAAATTTTATGGTTTTTGCTAACTTAGCAATTTCCTGAAGCTCAGGCAGCTTCATGCCTTTTAATGCAGAACTATCAAACATAAATGTTTATATATAATTTAATGGATGGAATAACAATACAAAATGTGTAGTGATTTTTTCTTATGGAATCTCCGTGTTTTTGAAGTACTTACGGATTTGTTATGCAATAATACAAATAAATTTCGTTCAAGCAATAGTTTTTTAAAAAAAGAAAATATATTTTTGCTATTCAAAATAACAAAAATGTTACAAAGAATTCAAACCGTTTACTTAACCTTAGTCTTTATTGCAGTAGCAGTGCTTCCTTACCTATTCCCTTTGTGGAAATTGGACGGAAAAGACTTTATGTTTAATCGTGAGATTTTGTATGTTATTTTGTTTGGCTTGAGCACGGCGCTGACCGTGATGAGCATCATTTCATTCAAAAAAAGACAACACCAATTTGTTTTAAACAGATTGAATATGATATTAAATTTAATTTTATTAGGATTATTTGTATATCGTTCGCTAAATCTATCCGGAGGAACTCCTGCAGTTTCTGAGAAGGGTATTGGGATGTTTCTTCCTATCATTTCTATCGTTTTCTTAGTTTTGGCCAACAAAGCTATCAAGAAGGACGAAGATCTCGTAAAATCTGTGGACCGATTGAGGTAAACCTATAAACTTAGTTTATTAGTGCGAAGAAAATCCTGAACGAAAGTTTGGGATTTTTTTGTTAGCAGCTTTTCCAGCTTTTCATTGCAAGTTTTTCACAATACAGCAGGTTTTCTAATGCTTTTACAAAGCTTCCGTGGGTCGCTTTCTAAAACCAAGAAAAACCAAGCAGTTTTGATGAAAAAGCTTTCCATTGCAATCTGGGCTAGAACCCGTATACTGCAATAAAAACTACTTTTTCCCGATTTCGACAATTTCTAAATTCTGAATTTTATCGCCTTCAATTTCAAACCGAAGCATCGTACGCACTTGATGAAAACCATATATTCCGCAAGCACCCGGATTCATGTGCAACAAATTCAAACTTTTATCAAACTGCACCTTTAATATATGGGAATGCCCACAAATGAACAATTTAGGCGGATTTATTCTGATTTCTTCCCGAATTACTTGGTTGTATTTTCCAGGATAACCCCCAATATGGGTAATCCACACGTCAACGCCTTCGCACATAAATCGGTTGTGTAACGGAAACTCCATTCGTGCTTTGTCATCGTCAATATTGCCATAAACCCCTCGAAGTGGTTTTAGTTTTTTTAAAGTATCAGTCACCTTCAAATCACCAATATCACCAGCATGCCAAACTTCATCGGCTTGCTGTACATATTTCAAAATAGTATCGTCAATATGGCTGTGGGTATCGGAAAGGAGGAGGATTTTTTTCAATGTAAAAAGTGACTAAGGTTCTAAGATTCTGAGCAGGTAAAGATAACAAATGAAATTATGAAAACTTTAAACATCCAATTTAAAAACCTTTGTACCTTTGCACCTTTGAATCATAGCACCAAAAAATTGAGATATTTCATCGAATTTGCATACAGAGGAACCCACTATCACGGATGGCAATACCAGCCCAACGCTAGTTCTGTTCAGGAAACCTTGACTAAAGCACTTACAACAATTTTGAAAACCGAAATTGAATTAGTAGGTGCCGGACGAACCGATGCTGGGGTGCATGCCAAGCAAATGTTTGCCCACTTCGATTTGGAAACGTCCATTGATATTCCGTTTTACATTCATAAACTGAATTCATTTTTACCAAAAGATATTGTCATCATTAACATTCATCCAGTTCATGACGAAGCCCATGCCCGATTTGATGCGACCAAACGAACGTACGAATACCATATTCATACTCAAAAAAATGCTTTTAAAAGTGACGATTCGTGGTACTATCACAATACTTTGAATGTGGCGTTGATGAATGAAGCCTGTAACCTCTTATTCAATCACACGGATTTCGAATGTTTCTCTAAAGTAAATACCGATGTAAACACCTTCAATTGCAGTATTTTTGAAGCACATTGGAATCAAAAAAACGACAAATTGGTTTTTACCATTGCTGCCGATCGTTTTTTACGAAATATGGTTCGTGCCATTGTAGGAACGATGATTAATATTGGCTTAGAAAAAATAACGTTAGAAGATTTTACCAAAATTATAGAAAGTAAAGACCGTGGCAAAGCTGGTTTTTCAGTACCTGCACACGGATTGTATTTAACCAAAGTGGAATATTCTTATTTAGAAAATAGATAATAGAACCTAGAAATTAGACCTCTCTTTTATATTTAAAATCTGATATCTAAAATCTAATAGTAGTAAATGAAAGCAAAAGCATTCGACATACGATTATTCAAACGTATATTAAAGTATACCAAACCCTACAAGTTATTATTCTACGGAGTAATTGCTACGGCGGTATTGTTGTCTATTTTTGCTGCACTTCGTCCTTTTTTATTGAAGCAAACGGTAGATAGTTATATCAAACCTAAAGATGAAAACGGATTATTGCTCTATGTTTCTTTAATGGGTATGGTGTTATTGATGGAAGGAATCTCACAATTTTTCTTTGTGTTCTGGGCCAATTTATTAGGGCAAGAGATTATCAAAGACATTCGAACAAAGCTTTTTCAACACATGCTTTCGTTCCGAATGAAGTACTTCGACATTGCTCCAGTTGGTCAATTAGTGACACGTTCGGTTTCGGATATCGAACAAATTGCACGCATCTTCAGTCAAGGATTATTTATGATTATTAGCGATTTGATGAAAATGCTGGTCGTACTCCTTTTTATGTTTTACATGAACTGGAAATTGACTTGGATTGTGGTCGCAGCCATGCCTATATTGGTGTACATTACTCGAATTTTCCAACGCAAAATGCAAGTGGCTTTCGAAGAAGTTCGAACTCAAGTCGCCAATTTAAATACGTTTGTTCAAGAACGTGTAACCGGAATGAAAATCGTACAATTGTTCAACCGTGAAGCTATTGAATACGAAAAGTTTAAAGACATCAATCAGAAGCACAATGTGGCTTGGATCAAAACGATATTATACAACTCGATTTTCTTTCCAATTGCCGATATCATTTCATCGCTTACACTAGGATTTGTGGTGCTTTATGGAGGTTTTCATATTGTTGATGGAGATAAATTTACCACCTTTGGTGATTTGTTTTCCTATACCATGTTCATCGGAATGTTATTCAATCCATTGCGTCAAATTGCCGATAAATTCAACGAAATGCAAATGGGAATGATTGCTGCCAATCGAGTTTTTGATATTATCGATACCGAAGAAGAAGTACAACAAAATGGTACTGTTGTAGCCCAACATTTTGCAGGAAATATTCGTTTTGAAAAGGTTCGTTTCAGTTATATTGCCAATGAAGAAGTACTGAAAGGCATTTCACTGGAAGTAAAATCGGGAGAAACCATAGCTATAGTAGGTTCAACTGGAGCAGGAAAATCAACCATTATCAATTTGCTGAATCGTTTTTATGAGATAGATTCGGGTGCCATTTATATTGACAATCAAAATATAGATGATTTTACTTTAGAAAGTTTGCGAACCCAAATTGCAGTAGTGCTTCAAGATGTGTTTCTTTTTGCTGATACTATTTTAAACAACATCACTTTAAATAATGAAGCTATTTCTCGGGAAGAAGTCATTGCAGCCGCTAAGAAAATTGGCGTTCACAATTTCATCATGAGTTTACCTGAAAACTATGATTATAATGTAAAAGAACGTGGCGTCATGCTATCGTCTGGACAAAGACAATTGATTGCTTTTTTACGTGCCTATGTAAGCAATCCAAGTATTTTAATTTTAGATGAAGCTACTTCTTCTATTGATACCTATTCGGAAGAATTGATTCAACGTGCTACCGAAACCATTACGAAAGATAGAACTTCTATTGTAATTGCCCACCGACTGGCAACCATTGTTACTGCTGACAAAATCATTGTAATGGATAAAGGTCAGATTGTTGAAATGGGTACCCACCAAGAATTGGTTAGCAAAGAAAAAGGTTACTACAAAAATCTTTACGATTCTCAATTTTCAACTGAAATATAATTTTGCTAATTATACAAATTTTTAATAAAAAAATGTCATTTCTTTATCGATTTAAGAATTATTTAAGAATTTATTAAACTTCCTTTAAGCAACAATTAAGTATACCTTAAGCATACCTCGTTTTAACACAACTACATTAGCGACATATCTAATCATGGTTTATGTCATTAAAATCCTTTTCTTTTCTAGTTGCCTTTACCGCTTTTTTTCAAATTACTTTTGCTCAAAAAAAAGACAGTTTAAACCTTGAATTACAATACGTTAAATTCAAAGACAGCTCCAATATTGGCTTTAAAAAACCTCGTACTTGGGACATGTTTAGGTACGTTCCAAACGACATTGCTAGTTTAGGAAAATTTGCCATTCAAAAAGAGAACTTAAAATGGGACGCTCTAGCAGTAGGTTCTACCTTGGCTATTATTCCTTTTGATCAACGAATTACCGAAGAAGCCGATGATTTAGGAGCTGCAGTTGGCATTTGGAATGAAGATGCACACTACAAAAAAATGTTTGGATTGTTATCTATTGTACCGCAAAATATACCTTCTGGAGTTTATTACATTGGAAATGGCGGAACCACTTTACTTTTAAGTGGAATGTTTTGGGGAATCGGAAAAATAGGCAAAAACGATTATAGGGCTTTAAATACTTCTAATGAATTAATCGAAGCACTATTTTCTGTCGGTGTTGTAGACCAAACCATCAAAAGGATATCTGGAAGAGAAAGCCCCAACATGGCCACCAAAGAAAATGGCGCTTGGAATCCATTCCCAAGTTTTAGTGCATTTCAATCGCATACTCCTAATTATGATGCCATGCCATCGGGTCATATGGCGACTTATATAGCAACGGTTACTATTATTGCTACTAATTATCCCGAACTAAAATGGATTAAACCAGTTGGATATTCTATTGGAAGCATCTTAGCCTTTAACATGGTAAGCGGAAAAGTGCATTGGACTTCTGATTATCCAGTAGCCATTTTTATGGGATATGTAATGGGAAAAACCATTGCCAATCGAAGAATCATCAAACAAGACAAAACAGTTGATTTGGGTATTAAAAAGACAACTTTCAAAACCAACTATACCTTCAACCGATTAAACAATATGAACTTAGTTGGTGCAACTATAACTTTTTAAATTATGAAAAAACTAATTTTTCTTTCGACACTTATTTTGTGTTTAACCAATGTAAAAGCACAAAATAAAGCAATCACAACTAGTGGTAACATTTTACAGCTTGCAATTCCAGCGGTGGCATTTGGGTCGACTTTCATTTGGAATGATGACCATACCAAACCAACTTGGCAGTTCATCAAAGCATATGGTACAAGTTTGGTACTCGAACAAACTTTAAAGCACATTGTACTCAAACCCAGACCTGATGGTTCCGATAATTTTTCTTTTCCGTCTGGGCATACCACTAGTGCTTTTACTGGTGCCGCTTTTATTCAAAGACGTTACGGATGGAAATATGGAATTCCTTCATATCTATTGGCTTCCTATGTTGGCTACACCCGAATTCAAGCTAAAAAACACGACGGTTGGGATGTATTGGCTGGTGCTACTATTGGGATTGGCTCCTCTTATTTATTTACCAAACCGTATGCTAAAAAAAACATCGATGTTTCTTTAAACAAAGTTCAAGGCGGTTATATGATTGGTTTTAATTATACTTTTTAGCAAAAAATGCCTCTTTCAATATTCGTAAACTTTTAAAGTGTAAACCTGAAAACTTATAAAGTTTTTTCTAAATTTGCAACTCATTTAATTTAAAAAATTATATGAAAATGACACGAGCCAAAGCGACTGCATTTTTTACAAATAATAAATAAACACGCAAAAAATGAAATACGATATTATTGTTTTAGGAAGTGGTCCAGGCGGTTATGTTACGGCAATCCGTGCTTCACAATTGGGCTTTAAAGTAGCTGTTATTGAAAAAGAAAACTTAGGTGGTATCTGCCTTAACTGGGGATGTATTCCAACGAAAGCACTTTTAAAATCGGCTCAAGTTTTTGATTACCTAAAGCATGCTTCCGATTATGGATTGACGATTAAAGAATACGATAAAGATTTTAACGCTGTTGTAGCACGTTCACGTTCGGTTGCCGACGGAATGAGCAAAGGTGTTCAATTTTTGATGAAGAAAAACAAAATTGACGTTATTGATGGTTTTGGTAAAATAAAACCAGGCAAAAAAGTCGATGTTACTGCAGCAGATGGAAAAGTAACTGAATATTCGGCAGACCATATTATCATTGCTACTGGTGCGCGTTCAAGAGAATTACCGAATCTTCCTCAAGATGGTGTTAAAGTAATCGGATACCGTCAAGCGATGACGTTGCCAACACAACCTAAGAAAATGATTGTAGTAGGTTCGGGAGCTATCGGTGTTGAGTTTGCTCATTTTTATAATGCTATGGGAACTGAAGTTACTATAGTAGAATTCATGCCAAATATTGTCCCTGTTGAAGACGAAGATATCTCTAAACAAATGGAGCGTTCTATGAAAAAAGCAGGTGTTAACATTATGACTAATGCTTCTGTTGAACGAATCGATACTACTGGTGCTGGTGTGAAAGCCTATGTAAAAACAGCAAAAGGTGAAGAAGTTCTTGAAGCTGATATTTTATTATCGGCAGTTGGGATTAAAACCAACATTGAAAATATTGGATTAGAAGAAGTAGGTATTGCTACTGATAGAGATAAAATTTTAGTAAATGCCTTCAACCAAACCAACGTTCCGGGTTATTATGCTATTGGAGATGTAACTCCGGGTCAAGCCTTAGCACACGTAGCTTCTGCAGAAGGAATTAACTGTGTAGAGAAAATTGCTGGATTGCATGTAGAACCAATTGATTACGGTAACGTTCCAGGTTGTACGTATGCTACCCCAGAAATTGCTTCGGTTGGTTTGACTGAAAAACAAGCTAAAGAAAAAGGATACGAATTGAAAATTGGTAAATTTCCATTTTCAGCTTCTGGAAAGGCGAAAGCGGCAGGTGCAGCTGATGGATTTGTAAAAGTAATTTTTGATGCTAAATACGGCGAATGGTTAGGCTGTCATATGATTGGCGCTGGTGTTACTGATATGATTGCTGAAGCAGTTGTAGCGCGTAAACTAGAAACTACAGGGCACGAAATTCTAAAAGCCATTCATCCACACCCAACAATGAGTGAAGCGGTGATGGAAGCTGTTGCGGATGCTTATGGTGAAGTAATTCACTTATAAGTGCGAAGTTAAAAATACAACGTACGAAGTTTATATAGAAAATCCGTTTTGTGAAAGCAAGACGGATTTTTTTATAAATTAAAATTAATCACTTCTTCTTTTTATTAGCCTTTATTAAAATAGGCACCAGATGTTTTTTAATGGCAATGGTATCAGCTCCTTTTAATCCACATTTATATCCAAATTTTTGAAGCATCTCTTTGGCTTCTTTATAGTCGGCACGCGATAAATGTTTGTGCTCAAACATTAAAAATTCGATATTAAAATCGGCAAAAGGTATCATTTTAAGAATTTCATAATCATACCCTTCTGTATCAATATGAACCACGTTTAAATCTTGAATAGCATATTTTTGGATAAGATCATAAAAAGTAATGGCGTTAACTGTATCCTCTATAAATAAATCATTAAAATGAGGTAGACTATGTTGATGCTTCATAACTACTTCTTTATTAAAAGACCCTAGTTGATCATACCAAACTGGAAGATCTGCCAAATCACTTTTTTGAAGTCTGTAGAATGTAAGCTTCCCATTTTCAGTAGCTATAGCACTATTTTCAAAAAACAAATTGTCTTTAAACTCTTTATAGTTAGCTTCCAATGCATCAAAAATATAAGGAACAGGCTCCACTAAAACACCATGCCATCTGTGTTTTTTAATGTAATTATGAATTGGATCACCGCTGATACCGTCGTTAGCTCCTATTTGAACAAATTTTATGTCATTTTTATAAGTAACATAATTGTCTAATATATCAAAATCCCAATAGTATATTCCTTTTATGTAATTATTTAAGCCCATAATCAGCTTATAAAAAAATTTATTTTTAGAAAGAATATGTTTTATTTTTTTTTTCATCTAATTTAAGATTAATTCAATATTGTATTATTTAATATACTAGCATTTTAAGTTTCACTTAAAAACTTCAATAAACATTGCGCGTAATGAATAAGATTTCTAGTTTCCAAACATAATTAAAAAATTAATGCTCTACTAGCTATCTTTCAATTCATTTATACTAATAAACAATTATTTAAAAAAAACAAGTAAAGAAAAAAACTAAAGCCTCTAAAAAGTAACATTTGGTTTAGATTAAGCAATTCAAAATGGATTGCAATTGCCATTTTTATACTAACTATTTGAAAAACCCGTTAGTTATGAGATCAAAAACTAAAACCAATGAAAAACTACTTATTTTTACTTTGCTGTTTCGTCGGAAACATTCTTTTCGCACAGAACAACACCAATACCTCAATTATTGATGACAATACCATTAGTGTGATTGGCGTTGGAACAAAATCTACTTTTCCAAATGCTGCGCACATCACAATTTCAGTTCGTTTTGTTAAACCTGCTCTAAGAGATGCTATGAACGAAACCCAAAAAACATCCAAAGAAGTATTGACTATAATAAAAAAATATGTGGCAGATACTACCGATATTAAAGTTAGTTTAATCTACACCGACAAAGAATCCAAATACGACAATAGTCAAAAGAAAGAGGTATTTGTTGGTTTTGAATCCAATCAAAAAATTATTTTCACGCTCAAAGACATCAAAAGAATGCAAGATTTTACAGAAGAAATTCTGAAAACTAAAATTTATGAAATAGAAAAAGTTTCTTACTTCCATACTGATGCAGCTAATTTTATGAAAGAAGCGCAAGAATTGGCTGTAGCCGATGCTATTCAAACCACCGATCGTTTGGCCAAAGCTGCTCACTTAAAATTAGGGAAAATAACCTATTTAAAATCGACCAACAGTCCGGTAAATGCCATTAATATGTCGGTCAACTCTGGCAACCTACAAACCTTCAATAAAAGCATGGGAGGCGAAGGCGTTTCTGCTAGTGGTCAACTGCTCAATTACACCGCAAACGTCTCTATGAACACAAAAATCGATTAATTGCAACTTCCTCAATCAAAACCGATTGGGGATTTTTTTTATATTTGCTTGTATCGATATAATTAAAATAGAAATGAACAAACCAACCAATGTAAATGAATATATTGCAAACGTACCCAAAGAAGTGCAATTGTTAGTGGAACAAATTCGTAAAACAATACTAGAAAATGCTCTGGAAGCTGAAGAAAGCATCAGTTATGGAATGCCTGCTTACAAGTTGTATAAAAAACCTTTAGTGTATTTTGCAGCTTACGAGAATCATATAGGATTTTACGCTACACCTTCGGGACATGATGCGTTTAGCACCGAACTTTCTCAATACAAACAAGGAAAAGGTTCGGTACAATTTCCTGTAAATGAACCATTACCCATAGAGTTGATAAAAAGAATAGTACTATTCAGAGTAGAAGAAAACAAGAATAAATACGCAAATAAATCCTAATTTAAATCCCTTTCAGCCCATCAATTAAAGCATCAATATCTTCTTTGGTGTTGTAATGGCTGAATGAAATTCTTAGACTTGGCTTTTTCAAATCTTCATCTGCTAGAATTTCTGCTAATACATGCGAAGGTTTTACACTGCCGCTTTGACAAGCACTGCCGCGAGAAACGGCGATACCTTTCATATCCAAATTGAACAAAATCATCGCCGTTTTTTCTTCTGAAAAAGGCAATAATACATTCAATATGTTGTAAAAAGTATCAGCACCATTGACTTTTATTTCTGGGAACTGCTTTTTGAGTTCTGCATCGCAATATTCTTTTAATGCCGAAATCTCGTTTTTCTCAGCATCCAAATGCTCATACGATAGTTCCAATGCCTTAGCCATTCCGGCTACTTGATGTACCGCTTCGGTACCTGCACGAAGTCCTTTTTCTTGTTCACCTCCAAAAACAAATGGCTGCAATACGATTCCTTTTTTGACATAAGCGAAACCAACGCCTTTCGGACCGTGAAACTTGTGCGCACTGGCTACCACAAAATCAACGGGTAGCTCATGCAAATTAAATTGAGTTTTACCAATAGATTGCACCGTATCACAATGAAACAAAGCATGGTGTTGGTGGCAAATTCTACCTGTTTTTTCAATATCCAAAACGGTCCCTATTTCGTTATTAACATGCATTAATGTCACTAAAGTTTTGCTTTCTTTAGAAAGTAAATCTACTAAATGGGTTAAGTCTACAGCGCCCGAAGGAAGGATATTCACAAAATCAACTTCAATCCCGAATTGCTTTTGTAAATGTTTTACGGTATATAAAGTCGCATGATGCTCTACTTTGCTTGTAATAATGCGTTGCACTTGTAAGTCGGTTACAGCACTTTTAAGAATCCAATTGGTCGCTTCAGTGGCATTTGATGTAAAAATAAGTTCTTGCGCAGCACAGCCCAATAACTTGGCAATCATTTTTCGAGAAGTTTCTAAAATGGTTTTTGAACTTCTGCCAAAACTATGCGTTGAAGATGGATTACCAAAATCGTTCTGAAGTACGTGCATCATTTCTGCAATTACTTCTTGGCGAAGAGGAGTAGTAGCTGCGTTATCGAGGTATATTTTTTTCATGTAATTGGAACTTGTTTCAGCTGTTTTTAATGCTGAATTCTAAAATTAGTAGTTATAGAATTGTGGTGCAAAAATACTGAAATATTATTTTACATTTTGTTTAAAATAAACTTCGGTAGCACCCAAACCATATTTTTGATAATTGGCATCTTGGAACGAAATGTTCTCATACCGTTTCAACATAAAATCCAGTTCCGCTTTCAAAACACCTTCACCAACACCATGTATAAAAACAATTTTCGGAATGCGATTTCTGATGGCAAATTCGATGTGCCTTTTGGCCGTTTCTGTTTGAATCGTGAGGATGTCAAAATTGTTCATGCCACGCCAATTTTTGACTAATTTTTCAATGTGCAAATCAAATTCTGGAATGCCTTTTTCAACTTTATCCGACTTAAATTTCGGAATATTCTGTTTTTTCTGAGGTTGAATATCAATACTTTTATGAAGTAAAGTTTCACTTTTTATAATTGACTTTAAATCATTGGTATTGTTTATCTTAATCAATTCGTTGACAAAATATGTCATCACAAATTTATCGGTTGTTTCGATAGTAATTTCATTATTTTTAATCGAAAGCACTACACCATCAACCGCTTCATCAAGCACCGATACCTTATCCCCTATTTCAAATTTTTTCGTTGTCATCTTGGTCGTCTTTTGGTGGAATTTTTGCCGATAATTTCATCATGCCTAACATAAAAATCACGACACAAATTACGGTAACATATACATTTTGTTGCGGCAATTTTTGCTGATAAAAAGCTACAAAAATGGCGATAATCATTATTGGAATTATAAACTTCTTCATTGGTGATATTTTAAAAATCAAAAATAGAAAACTTAAATTAGTTAAACGGATTTTAATTTTTTATTTGTAAAATTGTAGTTCAAAATGCAAAGGAAATGGAAGACTACATGTTGCCTTGTATGTTCAAAAAAATGTTCGGAATTGATTGCGTTGGATGCGGCATGCAACGCTCTTTCAATTTCATACTTCACGGCGAATTCGCGAAAGCCTTTCACATGTTTCCAGCCATATATACTTCTATTCTTTTTGCAGTGTCTTTAGCGCTTTTTATCTTTGACAAAAAACGAAGCCATCACAAATTAGTAATTGTTTTAGCTTTGATTAATGTAACAATTATGCTGGTTTCATATACTTATAAAATGCGATTTATTTTTTAACCCTAAAAAACAACAAATGGAAAATCAAAAATTACCTAATGCAACAGCCGTATTGGTACTCGGAATTTTATCAATCTTAACTTGTATCTGCTATGGAGGCGGATTAATATTTGGTATAATTGCACTGGTATTAGCGGCAAAGGATGTAAAAATATATCGTTTAACACCCGAAAATTTCACCAATTATCAAAGTCTTAATGTTGGCAGGATTTTAGCCATCATCGGACTTGTTTTAAGTATCTTAATGATTGTAATGATAGTTTGGGTCGTAAGCATTGTAGGCATGGATGCTCTTGGAAACGAAGACCTTGCTAGAGAACGTATGCAAGACTATTTCGGTCAATAATCAAGTGCAATAAATTTAAAAAACCGTCTTAAAGTACATTAAGACGGTTTTTTTTATTAGTTATAATTCTTGAAAATTACTTTTCAAATTGTTTTAAAGTGGTTATGATTATCGAAACACAATCCAGCAACTGCTCTTCGTTCATCACCAAAGGCGGTGCAAAACGAATGATATTACCATGAGTCGGTTTAGCCAACAAGCCATTATCTCGCAAAGCCATACAGATGTTCCAAGCGGTATCACTTTCTTCAGTATCATTGATTACAATGGCGTTTAACAGCCCTTTTCCGCGAACTAAAGTAGCAATACTAGAAGTTTTAATATACTCACCGATTTTTTCTCTGAAAATGTTACCCAAACGACGTGCATTTTGAGATAAACTTTCTTCATCAACCACATCTAAGGCCGCAATAGCTACCGCACCAGCAATAGGGTTTCCACCAAAAGTAGAACCATGTTGTCCTGGCTTAATCACATTCATAATATGATCGTTTGCCAAAACTGCCGATACTGGATAAGCACCACCAGACAAGGCTTTCCCTAAAATTAAAATATCTGGAGTCACATAAGACGCTTGTTTTTCACAGGCTTTTTCACAGGTACAATTACCACAAACTGCTAAAATAGAACCCGTTCTTGCAATACCCGTTTGCACCTCATCGGCAATAAACAATACGTTGTTAGCTTCACAAAGGGCTTTTGCTTTCGCTAAATAATCTTCAGCTGGCACATACACGCCTGCTTCACCTTGAATAGGTTCTACAAGAAAACCAGCAATGTTATTAGACGATTTAAGCGCGTTTTCTAAAGCTTCGATGTCGTTGTAAGGAATTTTAATAAATCCTGCCGTATACGGTCCGAAATTCTTTCTGGCGTTTTCATCATTAGAAAACGAAATGATGGTGGTGGTTCTTCCATGGAAATTTCCATCACAAACAATAATTTGTGCTTCATTTTCGTGGATTCCTTTTTTCTCGTAAGCCCATTTTCTACACAATTTCAGAGCCGTTTCTACCGCTTCGGCACCTGTGTTCATAGGCAGTACCTTGTCAAAACCAAAATAATTGGTTACATATTCTTCATAAACACCCAATTTGTCATTGTAAAAAGCACGTGACGTTAACGTAAGTGTTTGGGCTTGTTCGATCATGGCACCTACAATTTTCGGATGACAATGCCCTTGATTTACTGCCGAATATGCCGAAAGAAAATCGTAGTATTTCTTACCTTCAACATCCCAAACATAAACCCCTTCTCCTCTACTCAACACTACCGGTAGTGGATGATAATTGTGAGCTCCATATTTATCTTCTAAAGCGATTGCTTCAGCGGTCCCGACGCTTCGGGACAATTTTTCTAAAACTGACATAATTTTTCTTTTTTACCCAAACTCGTTATGGGCCATTCTAAAATATCAATTCCTTCTTGTGGAGAGAAATCATCCATTATTTTTACAAATGTAAAATTTTAGTTTAAATGTTATGCTTTTTAGATAATTATATTAATTGCCCGATAATTGAAAATACAACAACACGGCTGCCGCAATTGTCATGATGACCAAAGCGGCAAACCCCAATACATTAGAAGTTTTACTGTTGGTAAACTCGCCCATCACACTCTTATTGTTAGAAATATGGAGAATAATTGCAATCAAAACTGGCGCTGTCATTCCGTATAAAATAGCCGTGTAAATCAGTGCTTTTACAGGTGAAATTCCGATGTAGTTTAACGACAATCCTAAAATTAATGAGATGGCCATCACGATATAAAACGCTTTGGCTTCATGAAATTTCTTATCCAAACCTTGTTCCCAACCAAAAGTTTCGGTGATGATGTAAGACAATGAACCACTCAAAACTGGAATCGCTAACAAACCCGTACCAATCACGCCAATAGCAAACAACAAATAAGCAAAATTTCCAGCTAACGGTTTTAAAGCGGCAGCGGCTTGTTCGACAGTATCAATTTGATGGATACCACTTTTGTACAAAACTGTTCCAGTTGTTAAAATGATGAAAAACATCACCACACCCGAAAAAGACATCCCAAAATCAACATCTTGTTTCATATCGTGAATGATTTTCTTGTTCACTATCAGGTGTTTTTTCTTATGACTCATTTCTTCCACTTCCATCGAAGCTTGCCAAAAAAACAAATAAGGCGAAATGGTAGTTCCTAAAATTCCAACCAGTACACTGATAAAGCTTTTATTGAATTCAATGGTTGGAACCACCATGTTTTTAGCAATATCCAACCAATCTTGATGGTACAAAAAAGGCACAATAAGATACACCAAAAGCACGATGCATAGGTATTTTAAAGTTGCTGCAATCTTTTGATACGGCAAATAAACAATTAGAAATAATAATACAATTGTAAACACAACACTAAAATAAGTCGCTTCAATTTTAGGAAAAAGCAAATTACCCACAGCGCCCATACCCGCAATATCGGCACCAATATTCATAACGATAGCTGGAAAACTAAACAACAACATTAGATACAAAACCGGTTTTGGATAATGTTTTTTTAACGCACCTGTTAACCCTTGCGAAGTCACCAAGCCAATTTTAGCACACATTTGTTGAATAACAGCCATTAAAGGAAACGCCACAATTGAAGTCCACAATGTCGATAATCCAAAAGCAGCACCTGCTTGAGAATAAGTTGCAATTCCCGAAGGATCATCGTCACTAGCACCAGTTATCAATCCGGGACCGAGTATTTTCCAAAAACGCACTAGTTTGTTTGGCTTTTTCACTTTTGTATATTTCAGACTAAGTTACAATTAAATTTCAATCGTTATACAGTTAAAATACGCTTCTTTTATCTTTTTTCTTTTCTCTTTTTCTCAAAATCACTCAAACATTTCCAACAACTTATTCACCGTATTCCAATTGCGCATCGTTGCTGTAACGTTCAACTTTTTTTCAATATATTTTTGATCCAAACGCGTTTTGCCGGCACCAACATCGTATTTAATAAAAATTCTGTTGCCATCAATCACCGCTTCGTCTGGTTTGAATTGACTAATTTTCAAATCATTTATCGCAGTGCTTTGTAATTCTTTAGAAATGAAAGCTACATACAATTTCTTTGTATCAACTTCTTTATCCTTTAAAAACGGATTGTTCTGCAAACACAACTCCAAATCGCGTTTGGTAATCACAATCACAGGCACTTCATGTCCGAACGTCTTATAAATCTCCTGTTTGATTTTGAAACCCACACTAAAACCGCTTTCTTCTTCAGTTTCCACAAACACATTACCACTTTGGATATACGTTACCACATTAGTAAACCCTATGGCTTCCAATGTAGTTTTGAGCGCTTCCATTTTAATCATGTTGTGTCCCGAGACGTTGATGCCGCGGAGAAGGGCTAGGTATTTCATACAAATAATTTCTTCAAATATACTAATTTATAACAGACCTGTAAGATTTTAAAAACCATACAGGTCTATGTACTTCATCATTAGTTCTACTAAGTAATAAACCAGTTCAACTTTTTAGTTAACTAGTTGACCTTTTCAATAAACTAGTTTATCAAATCGCTTAACTAGTTCATCATATTAATAATGTAGTTTACCAAATCGCTTAACTAGTTTATCTTTTCAATTAACTAGTTCGTCAAATTAATAAAGTAGTATATCAAATCACTTAACCAGTTCATCATTTCAATTAACTAGTTCATCATTTCAATTAACTTTCGGACAAATAAGTTGTTTGGTTACGTCTGTTCGAGTGTTTTTTATGTAGTGCAACGGAATAAAAAATGTATCGAGAACCGTTTCTAAAGCGACTTTTTCGGTTCTCGATACTATTATCCATCGAAAATCACTCGAACGGTCGAAGAATCACTCTTATAAAAACATTTACCCGATCAATAGATTGAAAACACAAAATCAATAAATTTTTCCTAAACCCAATCCAAAAAACAATTCAATAGTTTATTTTTGCCCCATGGGAAAAAAGAAGACAGACAAAGTTATTTTTGAAAACGTGACCGTGCTTGATGCTGGTGCTAAAGGCGTTTCGGTGGCTAAAGCACCCGAAGGCCAAGTAATATTCATCCCCAATGTGGTTCCGGGTGATGTGGTAGATGTGCAAACGTTAAAAAAGCGCAAATCCTATTACGAAGGAAAAGCCATTACATTTCACTCCTATTCTGAAAACAGAACAACGCCAGAGTGCGAACATTTTGGTGCTTGTGGTGGGTGCAAATGGCAAAACATGAAGTATGAACAACAGTTGTTTTATAAAAATAATGAAGTTTTAAATAACCTAAAACGCATTGGTAAAATCGAATTACCCGAGTTTGAACCCATCTTAGGTTCGGAGAAACAATTCTTTTACCGCAACAAAATGGAATTTGGGTTTTCCGACACACGTTGGTTAACCGACACCCAAATCCAATCGGACGATCAAACTTTAAGCAAAAAACCGGCACTTGGATTCCATATTCCGAGAATGTGGGATAAAATTCTAGACATTGAAAAATGTCATTTGCAAGAAGATCCTTCTAACGCTATTAGAAATAGCATCAAAGAATTCGCTACCGAAAAAGGAATGACCTTCTTCAATGCCCGAAATCACGAAGGGTTGTTACGCACGTTAATGATTCGTACCGCATCGACTGGTGAAATTATGGTGTTGATTCAATTCTTTGAAAACGACAAAGCCAACCGCGAATTGTTGTTGGATTATATTTACGGAAAATTTCCACAAATCACCTCGTTGCAATATGTCATCAACAGCAAAGCCAACGACACCTTATACGACCAAGACATTAAATTATACAAAGGACGTGATTACATTTTGGAAGAAATGGAAGGCTTGCATTTTAGCATCAATGCCAAATCGTTTTACCAAACCAATTCCGATCAAGCATATGAATTGTACAAAATTACTCGTGATTTTGCTGGATTAACAGGTAACGAAGTAGTGTATGATTTGTATACTGGCACCGGAACTATTGCCCAATTCGTTTCTAAAAAAGCTAAAAAAGTCATAGGTGTAGAAGCCGTTCCGGAAGCGATTGCCGATGCGAAAGAAAACGCCAAACGCAATGAAGTTACCAATTGTGAGTTTTATGTTGGTGATATGAAAAACGTGTTCAACGACGAATTCATCAACCAACACGGCAAACCTGATGTCATTATCACCGATCCACCACGCGACGGCATGCACAAAGATGTGGTGGAAATGTTATTAAAAACTGGTGCTCCAAAAATTGTGTACGTAAGTTGTAACTCGGCTACACAAGCACGTGATTTAGCTTTAATGGACGAAAAATACAAAGTGACTCGTGTGCGACCAGTAGATATGTTTCCGCAAACGCATCATGTTGAAAATGTAGTACTTTTGGAATTGAGATAATTGGGAATTATGAAAAAAATACTTTTATTATTGGTGCTTGCCTTCTCATTCTCAGGTTGTGAGAAAGATGATATTTGTGATGCCAGTACACCTACTACGCCACGATTGGTTATTGAATGTTACGACAATGCCAATGCAACGCTTACCTTGAAAAACCTAACCTCATTAAAAGCGATTGCTACTGGAATGGGTACAGAGGGGGTTGCTTTTAATCCTTCACTACCCATTACCGATCCTTCGCGTTATTTATATACTGGAAGTAAGTTGTATTTACCGTTGCGCACCGATGCTACAACCACACAATATGCTTTGACTTTAAATTCGGGTGTAGCAGGAAGTGAAAACACCGACATCATAACCATCAATTACACGCATCACGAAGTTTATGTATCGCGTGCTTGTGGTTTCAAAACCTTATTTGACTTAGATGCTACCACTCCTATCGTTCAAACGGAGCCAGCAACTCCAGATGGCGCTTGGATACAAAACATTACTGTTATAAAACCTAATTTAGAATCTGAAAATGAAGTCCATGTACAAATACGCTTTTAGTCTATTATTGGTCTTGGGTTCGTTTTTAGGACACGCTCAAACTACCAAATCAAAAGATTCTATTGGCACTGCAGTAGCCACGGCAAGTACTGTAAAAAAAGACAGTGTAAAGCCCAAAACAGAACGTTATGGATTGCGATTGGGAATTGATGCCTTTAAATTGAGTCGTACATTCTTTGAAAAAGACTACCGTGGTTTAGAATTAGTAGGCGATTTCAAACTTACTCGAAAACACTATCTAGCAGCCGAACTGGGCAATGAAAACAAAACGGTTCAAGACGACCATTTAAACTTTACTACTAAGGGAACCTATTTAAAAGCAGGTTTTGATTACAATATGTATGAAAATTGGTTGGGGATGCACAACATGCTGTATGTTGGTATGCGTTATGGTATTAGTTCATTCAGTCAGACCTTGAACAGCTACACCGTTTACAATGCACATCCGTATTTTGGAGAAGCAGCCGTAACACCCGAAGGCACTAAATATGAAGGCTTATCAGCACAATGGATTGAGGTTGTAGCCGGAATCAAAGCCGAAGTGCTTAATAATTTGTATGTGGGATTTAGCTTCCGAATTAACAATATAATTTCTAACAAAGTCCCAGATAACTTTGACAACCTCTACATTCCGGGATTTGGAAGAACCTATGGCGGCAATGTAGGCGCTGGATTTAATTATACGATATCGTATTTCTTGCCTTTATATAAATCGACTATCAAACCGAAAGAGAAGAAAAAGAATTAGGAATTACAAATTGAGAATTACGAATTATTTTAAAAAATGAAAGAAAATATCATACAAATTAAGAGTTATGCTTTTGCAGTTAGAATTGTAAAAGTTTATCAGAATTTGTGTGATGAAAAAAAGAGTATATTTTAAGCAAACAGTTACTCCGTTCAGGAACATCAATAGGAGCTAATATTGAAGAAGCTATAGGTGGCCAATCTGAAAAAGATTTTTATGCTAAACCTACCATAGCATACAAAGAAGCCAGAGAAACTCATTATTGGATTAGACTTTTAACCGATACCAATTACTTATCCAAAGAAGAAAACAAAAGTCTTATAAATGATGTAGACGAATTATTAAAAATTATTGGTTCCATTCAAAAAACCTTACGTTCCAAAAATTCATAGTTTATCATTAATAATTATCAATTCGTAATTGTTAATTCTCTATTACTTCACTTCTTTTACGCCTTTTACAAAAAGCCATTTCATAAACAGTTTTTCGCCCTCTCTGGTTCTAACAGCCTGAAATTTTGGTGCTAAAATAGTTCCCACTACAAAAGCCGTCATCGGAATCCAAATGCCTTGCAAATTGGTAAAATAAGACACTGCTACTTGAAGAGGTAAAAAGAAAGCAGCAAAACTTAATAAGTTATAAACGAATGATTTTGTTTTAATTGACATAATTAATTGTATTAAAAATAAAACTGTGACTGCGACTGAAAACTACTCTTCTCTATCGACTTGAAATTTAGTGCGCTTACTGCCTTCATACATTTCGTATTTGACCAAACGCGCCTCCAAACTTCCATTAAATAATTTAATTTTTCGAGAAGGTTTTAGTCCCACAAACTTTAAAGCTTCCAAATTGGCGGTAATAAACCACGCATGAGTTCCGGGGTAATTTTGTTTCATGGTATCGCCCATTTCTCTGTAAAAACGTTCCAAGTCAATATCCAAACGTTCGCCATAAGGCGGATTGAATACCATTTGCAAAGGTCCGTCGGTTTCTTTTTTGGTATCAAAGAAATTTTGTTGCGTTATGGTAATGTATTCGTCAACATTGGCATTCTTTGCATTGTCTTTGGCTTTACTCACAGCACTTGGCGCTTTATCATAGCCTTTTATGGTATAATGAAATTCGCGAGTTCGCTTTAATAAGGCATCAATAATTTGATCAAACAAATCGTTGTCCCAGTCGTTCCATTTTTCGAAAGCAAATTCTTTTCGGTTGATGTTGGCCGGAATGTTGCACGCAATCATAGCCGCTTCAATCAATAAGGTTCCCGAACCACACATTGGGTCTAGAAAGTCTGATTTTCCTTCCCAACCTGAAAGCAATAACATCCCAGCGGCAAGCACTTCATTAATTGGAGCAATATTGGTTGCGGTACGATACCCTCTTTGGTGCAACGAAGCTCCCGAAGTATCTAACGCTACCGAAACTTGGTCGCGGTCAATATGAATGTTGATGCGTAAATCGGGAAATTCTTTATCAATGCTCGGACGAACGCCTGTTTTCTCACGAAATTGATCTACAATCGCATCTTTAGCTTTTTGCGAAACAAATTGGGAATGCTTGAAGTTTTCGGAATGAATAGTAGTATCAATAACAAAAGTTTGATTGGCATTTAAATACGTACTCCAATCGATTCCTTGTATGCCTTTGTAGAGTAAAGCGTCGGTTTTAGCTCGGAAATAGTAAATGGGTTTTAAAATTTTTAAAGCCGTTCGCAACGACAAATTGGCTTTGTACATAAATCCTTTATCGCCTTTAAAACTAACGGCTCTAGTACCTATTTCAACCTCTTGAGCGCCTAATTGTTGGAGTTCTTTGGCTAGTATTTCTTCAAAACCAAAAAAGGTTTTGGCAATCATTTTAAAATTTTCCATTTTTTACTTTCTATCGTAACAATTCCGTCTTGTTACCTTTTAAATTATATAAAACCAGCTTACTCATTAGCCCCGATTGAAGCGGCATCTTGTATGCCTGACAGGTTTCAAAAACCTGTTAGGTATGCAAATAGAGCGAAAAGCGGGAATAGGCATTACTGAAAAAGCCCGAGCCATTCGCTTCTAATTTTGAGAAACATTGGTTTTATCGTGCAAAAATACACTAAATTTGCACGTTACGAATTCATTTGAAAAGATAAATGTCAAAAATTGAAAATTCAAAAACCGAAAACTGGTTTGCCTCTTGGTTTGATACGCCTTATTATCACATTTTATACAAAGACCGAAACTATCGTGAAGCCCAGATTTTTATGGACAATCTGACGCATTATTTGAACTTGCCTGAAAAAGCAAAAGTATTGGATTTGGCTTGTGGCAAAGGCCGTCATTCGATTTATTTGAACCAATTGGGATTTGATGTGATTGGTGCCGATTTATCGGAAAACAGTATTGAAATTGCTTCTAAAAACGCGAATGACACCTTGCATTTTCAAGTGCACGACATGCGCGACTCCTTTGAAGAGAAATTTGACGCCATTTTTAATTTGTTTACCAGTTTTGGGTATTTTGAAAATGATGAAGACAATTTGAAAACGTTAATTGCCATTAAAGAAAGCCTTTCGGATTACGGATTTGCAGTGATTGATTTTATGAATGTGCATCACGTGATTCCGAATTTAGTGCCTGAAGAAACCAAGTCGGTTGACGGCATTGATTTTCATATTAAGCGTTATGTTGCCGACAATCATATCATCAAAGAAATTGATTTTGACGATCAAGACGAACATTTTCATTTTACTGAAAAAGTGCAAGCGCTTACTTTGGAAGATTTTCAAAGCATGATGGAAGAAGCTGGTATTTATTTACTGGATACTTTTGGCGATTATAAATTGAAAAAGTTTCACAAAAATACCAGTGAACGCTTGATTATGATTTTTAAATAAAATGGATTTGGTTATGCGTTAATTTGGTTATTCAACCATTTTACAAATAACCAAATAACCAAATAACCAAATACCCAATTAAATGAACTACATATTACCTTTAGTATCAGTATTACTTGGATTTTCAATTGCTCTTTTTTTTAAACCAAAAGACAAGAAGAATTTAAAGTTATTATTGGCGTTTAGCGGTTCGTTTTTGCTGTCGCTAACTGTGATGCATTTGCTACCCGACGTTTATGAAAGTGGCAATGCCAAAGTTGGGATTTTTATCATGGTTGGGATTTTGTTTCAAATTATCTTGGAATTTTTCTCTAAAGGCGCCGAACACGGTCATGTGCACGGTCACGATAAAATGACACAAATGCCATGGTTGTTGTTCATCAGTTTGTGTGTTCATGCATTATTAGAAGGTTTTCCTGTTGGACATCACCACGATTTAGCCCTCGGAATTGCCATTCACCACTTGCCTATCGCCATTATTTTAACTACTTTTTTCCTTCATGCCGAATTGAATAAAACAGCGTTATTTTTATTCATGCTCACGTTTGCAGTAATGACGCCGTTAGGCACATTGGTCTCGGATAATTTTCCACTATTAAACGACTATTACACCGAAATTACCGCCGTGGTAATTGGTATTTTATTCCACATTTCCTCTACTATTATCTTTGAAAGTAGCGAAGGTCATAAGTTCAATATCGCTAAAATTTCTGTGATTATTTTAGGAATTGTATTGGCTTGTTTTGTCTGAAACATTCAGCTGTAAACAAAAAACTTTGTACCTTAGTGCCTCAGAATTTTAGCACCTAAAAATGAACTTCACCAAAACCACCGAACAGTCGTCCAAATACGAACATTTAGAACAAATGTCGGTTGCCGATTTGTTATTCAACATTAATAAAGAAGACAAAACCGTTCCGCTAGCGGTGGAAAAAGCAGTACCACAAATTGAAGCTCTAGTTTCTAAAGTGGTTGAAAAAATGAAACTGGGCGGACGCCTTTTTTATATTGGCGCTGGTACTTCGGGACGTTTGGGAATTGTAGATGCATCGGAATGTCCGCCAACTTTTGGTGTACCATTTGACATGGTCAACGGAATTATTGCCGGTGGTGACAAAGCCATTCGCAGAGCCGTTGAAAATGCCGAAGACAATACCACTCAAGCGTGGATGGATTTGCAAGAGCAAAACATTGAAGCAAATGATGTGGTAATTGGAATTGCAGCTTCAGGAACGACTCCATATGTCATTTCGGGATTGGAACGATGTAAAGAAAATAATATTGTTACTGGTTGCATTACTTGTAATGATGGAAGTCCGTTAGCCTTAACAGCCGATTATCCAGTAGTAGTAGTCGTTGGACCCGAATTTGTAACTGGAAGCTCAAGAATGAAAGCCGGTACCGCACAGAAATTGGTTTTGAATATGATTTCTACGGCAACCATGATTCAACTTGGAAAAGTGAAAGGCAACAAAATGGTGGACATGCAATTGAGCAACGACAAATTGGTAGATCGTGGTGTAAAAATGATTATGGGAGAAATTCCAGTAGACTATGAAACCGCAAGCGCTTTATTAAAAGAATTTGGCAGTGTTCGAAAAGCTGTAGATAATTGGAAATAACACAAATAAAAAATACTATGAAAAAACTACTTTTACCTTTCATTCTATTGTTTTCAATAGCAGCAACGGCACAAGAAATCACCTTAGAACGCGGAAAATATTATGTAAACGGAAGCCAGATTTCGACTAGAGAAACCAAAAAATTATTGGAAACCAATTACAAAGCCTTGCGCACATTCCAATCGGGATTGAGTAAAGAATCGACTGGTGGGTTTTTAATTGGGTTTGGTGGTGCCTTGGTAATAACCGATTTGGTGGTGGGTTTAGTTTCTGATGTGCATTATCCTACAGTAGCCACTTATGTGGGTGTTGGTTCTTTAATTGCAGCCATTCCTATTATGTCTGGAAAAAATAAAAAAATTAAAGAAGGAATTGATTTATACAACAACGGATTGAAAAATGTGGGAACAAACGACTCCGATTTTGAAGTCAATTTTATTGCCAACCAAAGAGGCTACGGCATCCAAATACGTTTTTAATATGGCAACGAATAAAGAAGTTTTAGCAAAAGGTGTAAAATATTTGTTTGGTGCACTTCCAATGATGTTTATTGGTCCAGTGATTTTTTACAATTCGTTAATGAACAAGCATACCGATTGGCATTATCTTGTTTTGGTGATTGCCTGTCTTATTTGTATCGCTTCGGTTATTCTAGCCTTTATAGGGTTGAATTTAATGGTAAAAGCATTGTTTGATGGAGATAAATAATTCTTATTTAGAAAGTGTAAAAAAGCAATTTCTCTATTATAAAACACTTGGAGAAAAAGCCATCGATCAATTGGAACCCGAACAGTTATTTATAGCTGTTAATGAAGACACCAATTCGATTGCTACCATTATCCAACACATTTCGGGCAACATGTTGTCGCGTTGGACTGATTTTCTAACTTCCGATGGCGAAAAAGAATGGCGCAACCGCGATGGCGAATTCGAAACCACTATCCAAACTAAAGAAGAAGTTCTTGAAAGTTGGAGCAAAGGTTGGGATTGCTTTTTTAATGCCTTAAACTCATTAACACCCGACCAACTCACCACTATTATCTACATTAGAAACGAAGGCCATACGGTGGTAGAAGCCATCAACCGCCAATTGTCACATTATCCTTATCATATTGGGCAAATAGTTTTTTATGCCAAAATGCTCAAAAAAAGTGAATGGAACAGTTTGTCTATTCCTAAAAACAAATCCAATTCGTATAATGCCGATAAATTTGCCAAAGAAAAAAGCATCAAAAATTTTACCGATGACGAATTAAACAAATTGCAATAACAAAAATCAAGCTCAAAAATCAAGCTCAAAAATCAATATCAAATTCAATGTCAAACTATAAATTTCTGTCATTATTCTCAATATTTATAATACTTTCCTCTTGCCAAAAACAAGTAGAATGCCATCCGAAAGAGTTTAAAACCGGAACCTTTGAATTTGTAAAAGAAATTAAAGGCAAAAAACAAACGACCACATTCATTCGTACCGATAAATTGCAAATCGAAACCTATCAAGGTAGAACTGATACCGCTTCGGTGCGTTGGGTTAACGATTACGAATTCATTCTGCAAAAATTACATCCTAGAAATATGGCCGAAGAAAAAGCCATTTCGATGCGTATCATTTCCACTAAAGATAAAACCTACACCTTCGAATATTCGATAGTAGGCGACTCCAAAAAACAAATCGGAACTGTAACAAAAATCAAATAATCTCGTAAAACAACTTTACCAATTATAAATTCATACAAACCATGATGGAATTAATCACCAATCCAAATGCTTGGATAGCCCTTTTAACACTGACGTTTTTAGAAATTATTTTAGGAATCGACAACATCGTTTTCTTATCAATTGTTTCGGGAAAACTTCCTGCAGCAGAACAACCCAAAGCACGCCGCATAGGGTTAACCCTTGCTATGGTATTCCGAATCATCTTGCTTTTCGGAATCACTTGGGTATTGAGCTTGCAAGAAACATTAGTAAGTGTCGATTGGGGATTTTTTGAAGCGCACATCACTGGTCAAAGTTTGATTATTTTTGGTGGTGGTTTGTTTTTGTTGTACAAATCCGTTTCCGAAATTCACCACAAAATGGAAGGTGAAGAAGAAGGAACCAAAGGAAAATCGGCTTCTGGATTGTCTGCAGCTGTAATCCAAATTGCCTTATTGAACATCGTCTTTTCGTTTGATAGTATTTTAACTGCCATTGGAATGATCAGCATGAAAAGTCCGGCCGAAGGTGGTTTTGGTCCCGATGGTGCCATCGCTATTATGATTTTATCCATCGTAATTTCTATCGGAATCATGATGATTTTTGCCGGACCCGTTTCTAAATTCGTTAACGATCACCCAACCATCCAAATATTAGGATTGTCGTTCTTAATTTTAATTGGTGTGATGTTAATTGCCGAAGGTTCGCACTTGGCACACTTCCGTTTTGGCAACGATGTAGAAGTAACCAGCATCCCAAAAGGTTACTTGTATTTCTCCATTTTCTTTTCGCTATTTGTGGAGTTTTTAAACATCAAAATGCGCAAAAACAACAAAGCCGTCAAACTTCATAACAACGAAATAATCGACAAAAAATTAAAAGACGACGACATTACCAATTAGAAGCGAGCGGCTTGGGATCTATCAGTGAAGGTACCCGAGCCCTTTGGGCGAACGGAGCGTAGCTAATTCCTGCTGTACGTTACAATAAAAAATGCCTCAAACAACGAGGCATTTTTTATTTTCGCTCCCATCAGGGCTAGATAGTAAAGGTATTGAATACCGTTTATTGCTATGATAATCCTATTATCTTACCATCGTTATCAATATCAATGCGCTCGGCATTTGGAACAGCAGGTAAACCTGGCATACGCATTACATCACCGAGCAACGGAACGATAAATCCGGCACCACTAGCAATTTCAAACTCACGAACGGTAATATTAAAATTCGTAGGTCTTCCAATTATCTTTTCATTATCCGAAAAACTGGCTGGAGTTTTGGCCATACAAATCTGAAATTCATGAAACCTTAACTCGTTAATCATTTTCAACTGCGACTTCGATTTGGGAGAAAACTCCACGGAATGGGCACCATAAATTTCTTTGGCAATAGTATTTATTTTCTGTTCAATCGAATCTTCCTTTTTATACAAAGGTTTATAATTTGCTTCACCTTTATTGATTTCAGCAACTACTTTTTCAGCCAATTCCGCCGAACCTTTTCCGCCATCTACAAAAGCCGTACTCACAATTGCGGTAACACCTTTTGCCAAACACAAGGCTTTTAGTGTATCATATTCTGCTTGAGTATCCTCTGGAAAAGCATTGATACTCACCACCGGATTGATCCCAAATTTCTGAATGTTTTCAATGTGCTTTTCTAAGTTGCAAAATCCTTTTTCAATGGCAGCAACATTTTCGGTTTTAAAATCTTCTGGACCCAAACCAGCATGATGTTTGATAGCACGAATTGTTGCAACTAAAACTACAGCGTCAGGCTTTAACCCAGATTGTCCACATTTGATGTGAAAGAATTTTTCAGCTCCCAAATCGGCACCAAATCCTGCTTCAGTAACTACATAATCACCAAGTGAAAGTCCCATTTTGGTGGCAATTACGGTATTAGTACCTTGTGCAATACTCGCAAACGGACCGCCGTGTAAAATTGCTGGATTTCCTTCTAACGTTTGGACTAAATTGGGTTTTAAAGCGTCTTTTAATAAAACAGCCATGGCACCTACTACTTTCAAATCGCGTGCAAAAATGGCTTTACCGTCCAACGTTTTTCCAATATAAATATTGCCCAAACGGAATTTCAAATCTTCTAAATCTTTAGACAAACACAAAATCGCCATCACTTCGGAAGCTGGCGTAATATTAAATCCGTCTTCTCTCATTGTTCCATTAGTCTTAGCGCCTACTCCAATGATAATATGACGTAACGAACGGTCGTTCATGTCCATCACACGTTTCCATGCGATAGATTTTGGATCTAAATTCAACGAGTATTTCGGATTTTGAAGATTGTTATCAATCACCGCAGAAAGTAAATTATTCGCTTTTTCAATTGCCGAAAAATCACCAGTAAAATGCAAGTTTATATCTTCCATTGGAACTACTTGTGCATAGCCACCGCCGGCAGCACCACCTTTCAACCCAAAAACAGGTCCGAGTGACGGTTCGCGTAACACACCAATCGCTTTTTTACCAATGTAATTCAGTCCATCGGTTAAGCCAATTGACATGGTAGTTTTACCTTCACCATATTTGGTAGGCGACATGGCCGAAACCAAAATGAGTTTCCCTTTTGGGTTTTCAGATTGTAACGAAAGTGGCAATTTGGCTTTATATTTTCCGTAGTATTCTAAATCGTCTTCTGGAATGTTTATTTTTTCGGCTATTTTACGAATGTGTTGCAAGGTTGCACTTTGAGCAATTTCAATATCGGATGGAAATGTTGACATTTGTATTTTAGTAAAATTTGAAGTAAAATGAGTTGCGTTGTTTGAAAATCAAATAAAAAAAACCTACAAGATTATAAAACCTTGTAGGTTGAAAAATTTATTCTAATGACAAGGTAATTTGTCCGTCGTCATCTAATTCTGTTTGAATGCTATCCGTGACATTATCATCACCCGAAACCTCCATTTCTTCTGGAGCTTCTTCTTCAGGTTCTTCAAAAGGCAACGGCTCTAGAAGATTAACTTGTTTTAATTTATCGGTTGTCAATTGATTTCCAAGGGCTTTAATTCCTTTTATGGTTATGAATTGCTCCATATCAATGGTTTGGCTGTCTTTTTGAACGCCTTTCACTTTGGCAAAAACAATTTCTGCCACAGGACGCCAATCGGTAGAAACAATTTCCAATTGCGATTTATCGTGTTCGGTGATGAAAACTTCTTCTTTATTTTCGTTTTCAACTAAAAAACGTTTGATAAAATAGCGTTCTTTTTCACCATCATAATAAATACACGAAATAGGTTTCTTCGGATTCCATTTTTCCAACACAATCATGTCTTCGTCAAAATGCGTCGTCAATTCGGGTATAATGGTTTTCAATTTCCCAGCTTGATTGATGATTAGTAAACGGTCATTTGGACGGAATTCTCCGAGCAACTCACCTCTTCCATCTACATTCAAACGCTGAACCGTATCATCAAACCAAACTTTTCTTGGGCGCAACGTTGAAATTCCTTTCTCTTTCAATTCGATTTTCTTAATCGGATATTTGGTCACTGTATTGCCACGAGACGCACGACCTTTAATAGCAATATCTGAAAAATCAACATCCCATTTTAGTTTTTTTACACTGCCCACTTGTCGCAACAAAATGGTCACTACTTCGGCTTCTCCATTGGGATTCGCCGAAAAATAAGAGACTTGAGATCCTGGTTTTTCTTGAGTTAAATCGTAAAATTTATCACGTGTCACACCCGAAACATTGAAACGTTTGATGAAAGTGGAACCATTTTTACCATCACGATACATCATATTGTAAATGGTACGCTTGTCATTTTTATCAAAAACCGCAATGTGAATGATGTCTTTGCCTACGAATTTCTTGTCATCGACTTTGGAAATCATCATTTTTCCATCGCGAAGGAAGACAATTACATCATCAATATCAGAACAATCGGCTACGTATTCGTCTTTTTTCAAACCCGTTCCAAAGAAACCTTCTTCTTTGTTTACGTATAATTTTGTATTTCTTAAAACTACTTTGGTAGCTTCAATGTTTTCAAAACTTCTCAATTCCGTTTGACGCTCGCGACCTTTTCCGTATTTTTCTTTTAATTTGGCAAAATAATCAATGGCAAAATCAATCAGATTGTCTAAATGATGTTGCACTTCTTTCATTTCGTCTTCCAATTTGGCAATAAAATCATCTGCTTTATCGGAGTCGAAACGTGTGATACGAATCATCGGAATTTGCGTTAATTTTTGCAAATCGTCGTCTTCAATATCACGAACAAATGATTTTTTGAATGGCTCAAATCGTTTGTACATGTACTCGTAAAGCGATTCTCTATCCGAATACAATTTGAAGTCAATATACATTTCTTCACGAATGAAAATCTTTTCTAATGTCGAGAAATGCCATTTATTTTTGAGTTCTTCCAACTGAATTTCAAGCTCTTGACGCAGCAAATCAACGGTTCTATTGGTTGAAATTTTCAACATATCAGAAACACCGATGAACAGTGGTTTATTATCTTCAATTACACAACCTAAAGGTGCCACAGACGTTTCACAAGCCGTGAAAGCATACAAAGCATCAATAGTTTTATCGGGTGAAACTCCTGGGAATAAATGAATTAGAATCTCAACTTCTGCCGCAGTATTGTCCTCAATTTTCTTGATTTTGATTTTTCCTTTTTCGTTGGCTTTCAAAATACTATCAATCAAAGTCGAAGTATTCGTTGAAAACGGAATTTGAGTAATCACCAAAGTTTGTTTATCCAATTGTGATATTTTGGCACGAACACGAACACGTCCGCCACGCAAACCATCGTTGTAATTGGAAACATCGGCAATTCCAGCTGTTTGAAAATCTGGGTATAAGGTAAACGGTTTTCCTTTTAAAATTTTAATCGAAGCATCGATAAGCTCATTGAAATTGTGAGGCAACACTTTGGTTGATAATCCAACGGCAATTCCTTCAGCACCTTGGGCCAAAAGCAATGGAAACTTTACAGGAAGATTGTTTGGTTCGGCACGACGACCGTCATACGACATTCCCCAATCGGTGATTTTTGGCGAATACAACACTTCCAAAGCAAACTTTGACAAACGTGCTTCAATATATCTCGAAGCCGCAGCGCTATCACCTGTTAGGATATTTCCCCAGTTTCCTTGACAGTCAATCAACAATTCTTTCTGACCAATTTGCACCATGGCATCACCAATACTCGCATCTCCGTGAGGATGATACTGCATCGTGTGTCCCACTACATTGGCCACTTTATTGTAACGACCATCATCCAACTCTTTCAATGAGTGCATGATACGACGTTGCACAGGCTTGAAACCGTCTTCAATAGCAGGCACGGCACGCTCGAGAATTACATACGAAGCATAATCCAAAAACCAATCTTTGTACATTCCTGTAACTTTGGTGATGGTATCTTCTGGATTCTCGTCGTTTTCGTAGAAATGATTCCCAGTAGAAACGATGTCTTCAAAACCTTCATCTACATTTTCATCATTGACGGAATTGTCTAACGCATCGTTCGTTTCTTCTTCGTTAATATTATCTTCTTCGTCTTTCATATTAAAAGTCAAAAGTCAAAAGTCGAAAGTCAAAAGACTTTAATATTGACTATTTATTATTATTCTTTTTGCTCAATAAATACTAGTAGTTTGTGCTATTTTTCTACTAATTCTTTATCCAATTCTACTTTCAAATTGTTGATGATGAACGTTTGTCTGTCGGGTGTATTTTTACCCATATAAAACTCCAATAACGTTTCAATTGATGTCGCTTTATCTAACATTACGGGATCCAATCGAATGCTTTCTCCAATAAAATTCTTGAATTCATCAGGCGAAATCTCTCCCAAACCTTTAAATCGGGTAATTTCTGGTTTTGGTTTTAATTTTTCGATGGCATTGATACGTTCTTCATCGCTGTAGCAATAAATGGTTTCCTTTTTATTTCGTACCCGGAACAAAGGCGTTTGTAAAATATACAAATGTCCTTCTTTAATCATTTCTGGAAAAAATTGGAGGAAAAACGTGATTAATAACAAACGAATGTGCATTCCATCGACATCGGCATCGGTAGCAATTACGATATTATTGTAGCGCAAATCTTCGATGCTTTCTTCAATATCTAAAGCTGCTTGAAGCAAATTGAATTCTTCATTTTCATACACAATTTTTTTGGTCATGCCATACGAATTTAATGGCTTACCACGCAAACTAAAAACCGCTTGTGTATTTACATCACGACTTTTGGTAATGGATCCCGAAGCCGAATCACCCTCGGTTATAAAAAGCGTACTCTCTAAACTTCGAGGATTTTTAGCATCCGTTAAATGCACACGACAATCGCGTAGTTTTTTATTGTGCAAACTTGATTTCTTAGCGCGATCTTTAGCTAGTTTACGAATTCCTGAAAGTTCTTTACGTTCGCGTTCGGCTTGCAAAATCTTGCGCAAAAGCAAATCAGCCACTTCTGGATTTTTATGTAGAAAATTATCTAACTTGGTTGTAATAAAATCATGAATGAATGTACGCACGGTTGGACCATTCGGACCCACATCATTAGAACCTAATTTGGTTTTGGTTTGCGATTCGAAAACAGGTTCTTCCACCTTAATCGAAACCGCAGAAACAATCGATTTACGAATATCGGATGCTTCAAATCCTTTGTTGTAATATTCACGAATGGTTTTTACAACGGCTTCACGAAAGGCATTTAAGTGCGTTCCTCCTTGTGTCGTATTTTGTCCATTTACAAACGAATGGTATTCTTCGGAATATTGCGATTTACTGTGCGTTAACGCAATTTCAATATCATCACCTTCTAGATGAATGATCGGATACTGCATATCTTCCTCCGAAATGGTTTCTTCGAGCAAATCTTTTAATCCGTGCTCCGACAAGTATTTTTCCCCATTGTAATAAATCGTTAAGCCACGATTCAAATAACAATAGTTTTTGAGCATCTTGATGATGTACTCGTTTCGGTATTTGTAATTTTTAAAAATGGCTTCATCTGCAATAAAAGCCACTTTGGTACCTTTACGCTTAGTAGTTTCTTGAACTTCTTCTTCGATTTTCAAGTTTCCTTCCGAGAATTCGGCAGCTTTTTGTTGGTTATCACGAACCGATTCCACACGAAAATAGTTCGACAACGCATTCACCGCTTTGGTACCCACTCCGTTCAAACCCACCGATTTTTTGAATGCTTTGGAATCGTATTTTCCACCCGTATTCATTTTGGAAACTACATCTACAACTTTCCCTAGTGGAATACCACGACCATAATCGCGAACAGTAACGAGTTTGTCTTTAATGGTTACTTCGATTACTTTTCCAGCACCCATTACAAATTCGTCGATACAGTTATCGATTACCTCTTTGAGAAGAATGTAAATTCCATCATCTGGAGAAGAACCGTCACCAAGTTTCCCGATGTACATACCGGGACGCATACGGATATGTTCTTTCCAATCGAGCGAGCGAATATTATCTTCGTTATATTGTGTTTCTTGAGCCATTTTAAAATGTATCGAATTTGCGCTAATATAGTGCATTTAGAGGCATTTTAAAAATGATATTTATCAAAGTTATTAAGAATGTTTTTGACAATTTTAATCAAGAAAATAGAGCATAGAAACTAAAAAAAAGACTTTAAAATCTACTGATAATGACAAAAAATTCCTGAATCAGTAACCGTCCAAAAAGCAGCTTTTTGATTGGCTTTTTTTAGCGCTTCGTTTGCCCAAGAATTGCAGGTGTGAAACAAACTGTATTTGCCTTTAGCTTCATAAAAACTATCATTTTTGCCGTAGGTTGTTGCCGGAATAAACATTGGATTATCATGAACATCATACTGAAAACTATCTTCAATATAAGTGATCAACTTTTGATAATTTTCTTTAGAAATGGCGATTTTAACACAATTCTTATTTTCTGTAATAACACTATAAAATGTAGTATGAATGGCTGTACTTCCTAAGGCAAATGCGGCATTAAAAGCGGTACTAGCTTTCAAATCAGACCATTCGGGCGTGTCGAGATAAAAGCCTTTGTCGCCCCAACCCAAAGCGACAAATTTTGCGGTGGTATCTTTAGCTTGCGTGTGTTCAATTTTGATTTGAGCACTCCAATCTTTGATTTCGTTTTTATATGGCACCACAATATCCGTATGCACCCCATTGGTTTTTATGTAAATGACAACATCTTCAGTCTGATTTTCAGCAGCTGCATTTACCGTTATTCTTGACAACAAAAAAGCAGATACAACATAAACTATTAGAAATGACAAAATACCTAAAACTAGTTTTTTGATGATTCTGAGAGATTTTTTGAGAATTTTCATTTATTGTTCACTATTTTTTTATCGGATACGCTGCTTGATACTCCATACCTTCTAAATGAAGTAATTTTCTAAAATCGGCACGTGTTGGTGATAAGACTATATGTGTGGTATCGCCATCTTGAATCACAACATCACGATGAATTTTTAGTTTATTTTGAATTAAAACCGCATCCCTTTTTGTGCCCAATTGAACCAAATTAACCCCTGAATTATGGAATGTAAGACAACTTACTTTATACGAATTGGATTCTTTTCTATTGAGAATTAGACTTGATTTAAACTCTTTGGCAACCTCATTTTCTGCAAAAGAAAAAAGCGTATCTTGACTTTTAACTTGCCAATAAATGGTATCTTTTTTCACCCAAGCTTTTGATGTTTTACCCGTTTGTTTATCAACAACTTGGTTGTTTTTAAATGAAATTTCTGGAATTGAATCCAAATCTTTTTGAGCCACTTCCATCGTATCAATTTGATTCAAATAGATTGATTTAGGATTGATGGTAATTTGATGAGATTCATCCATTGCAAATGTTCCTAGGTACTTATTTGGAAATGAATTAATGGATGTAACATTTAACGGTTGTGGTTGGTCAAATTGAATAAAACTGTCGGACAAAACGGATTGTTTACAAGAAACCAACAAAACAGCAGTAACAAAAACGAAGATTACTTTTTTCATGGGAAGATTTTTTTTTGGAACAATCCAAATGTTGTGCCAAAAAAAAACCGCAAAATCTCTTTTGCGGCTCATCTGTTTTCTATATTCTTTTCTCTATTTTTCTGAAAACTATACATTAAAACGGAAATGCATCACATCACCATCTTTCACGATATATTCTTTTCCTTCTACACGTAGTTTTCCAGCCTCTTTACATTTAGCTTCTGAACCAAAAGAAGAATAATCCTCAAATGCGATAACCTCAGCACGGATAAAACCTTTTTCAAAATCGGTGTGGATTACGCCAGCTGCTTTAGGAGCCGTATCACCAACGTTAATGGTCCAAGCACGTACTTCTTTTACACCAGCAGTGAAATAGGTTTGCAATTTCAATAATTTGTAGGCGGCACGAATCAAGACTGCCGAACCTGGCTCGGTCAACCCCATATCTTCTAGAAAAACTTGACGTTCTTCATAGCTTTCTAATTCGGTGATATCGGCCTCTGCTCCTACTGAAAGTATGATTACTTCAGCATCTTCATCTTTTACTAATTCGCGTACTTGATCCACATATTTGTTTCCGTTTACTGCCGAACTTTCGTCTACATTACACACATACAAAACTGGTTTGTTGGTAATTAATTGAAAATCTTCTAACAATTCAACTTCGTCTTGATTTTGTGGTTCAACCGTTCTAGCTGATTTGGCTTGCAACAACGTTTCGCGAATTCTATCTAAAAGTGCTTTTTCAACTTGAGCTTCTTTATTCCCAGTTTTGGCAGCACGATTTACTTTTTCTAGGCGTTTTTCAACGGTTTCTAAATCTTTTAATTGCAATTCGATATCAATCGTTTCTTTATCACGAATCGGATTTACATTGCCATCAACGTGTACAATATTATCGTTATCAAAACAACGCAATACATGAATAATAGCATTACATTCTCTGATGTTTGCCAAGAATTGATTCCCTAAACCTTCACCTTTACTGGCACCTTTCACCAAACCTGCAATATCAACAATATCAACGGTTGCCATTTGCACACGCTCTGGCTTCACCAATTCTTCTAGACGAACAATTCGTGGATCAGGCACATTAACTACACCAATATTAGGCTCAATAGTACAAAACGGAAAGTTAGCACTTTGCGCTTTAGCATTGGATAAACAATTAAATAAAGTCGATTTTCCTACGTTTGGTAATCCTACAATTCCTGCTTTCATATCTATTTGATATTTTTTTTATTTTGTGATATGTAACGCAAAAAGCGTTTCATTATACGTTATATTTTTTAAAAGTGTGCAAATATAGTCTAATAAAATCAAGTTACAAAGGCATTAATGTATGAGAAACCTTTTAATGCTCTTCTTCAATAGCATTGATAATTCCTTGCTCTTCGTCGGTGGCAGTTAAACCTGAAATATTCCAATAATCTGAAAGTATGACATTTTTTTTATTGAAAAGTGTTTTGTCTTTAAAAACATCACTTTCACTAAAACTATACTTTTGTTCACTAAAATTAGTGGTTACAAAATAATTTCGAACTTCAATAGTACTCGTTCCTTTTTTATTGATTTTTTCAAAACCGATTTCTTCTTTGGAACTCATTAAATAATAACTTGACCCATCGTTTCGGTAGATGTTTTTAAATAATGATTTATAGATATTCTTAGATCCTACAGCTGTTTTATCTTTTGCATTAGCCACTTTAGAAGGTGAAACCGACGAACTTGCTTCAATAATTATTTTCTTTTTTTTATCGTATAGTATTGTATAATCATCCAATAACCCTTTGGCCTTATCTAAAGGTGTTACAAACATAATATAATAGTCATTGTTAGCAGAATACGATTTAACCACAAAATCATAATCTTTTTTTGCCCGAGATTCCAGAATTGGATTTAAGTATTTAAAATTATAATAATTCTCCATAATATCGTTCAAATTATACCCTAATAAATCATTACTCACATCGGTATCTAACAAACCATAAGAACGATTTTGTTCCACAAGAATATCTGTTTTAAAATTTTTCTCTTTTCCCGAAATCTGAAAATTAATCAATCCGTCATTATAATAAGAATAATTACCGTTGAGTTTAAAAAATTCACGAGCATAGATTTTTAATCGAGCTGGTGTAGAAAGTTTCTTAATAGAATTTTCTACAATACTTTTCAAAATTTTTTGTGGATGCTGTTTGGTGATGATAATTTCATCGAGATTCTGAACATTGCTTTTCAAAACCACCACAGTCACTTTATCTTTGAGCGTTGTGGATCTAATAGTAACGGTTGTATAGGAAGTATGCGTAATCTGAATATTGGAAGTACCACTCAAAACAAAAGTCACAACACCTTGAGCATTACTCAAAAATGATTGCTTTGATTTAAGGATAAAAACAGTAGCATCTTCGATAGGAAGATTGGTTTCTGCATCTTTTAAAACAATAGAAATCTCGGTATTTTGAGCATAACCATTTGATAGTAAAATCAAAAAAAGTAGGGCAAGGACTTTTTTCATACCAATTCAGGTTTTTAACAAAAATATTAAAAAATTGTTAAATAACTACATTTTAATCTACTTTATAAGAAAAAAATAAATCATATATTTGTTAAACTAACGAAACCAATACCAAATTATGAAAAAAATTACACTATTATTATTTTTAATTTCGATTACAACGGCATTTGCTCAAAAGCAAATTTCTGGTAAAGTAAAAGACAATACTGGCGCTCCTTTAATTGGGGTTAATATTGTTGAAAAAGGCACCAACAATGGCGTTTCGACAGATGCAGACGGAAGTTTCAAAATCAAAGTAAAACAAGGTGCTACATTAGTTTTTACTTATGTTGGCTACCAATCGGTCGAAAAAAGCACCGATAATACTACGGTTGATGTAACACTTTCGGATGCGCAATTATTGGATGAAGTTCAAGTTGTTGTGGGCTCTAGAAGTTCCAAACGAACCGTTATCAATTCTACTGTTCCTATTGATGTGATTAATGTGAAGGACGTCACAACTCAAAGTGGAAAAGTTGAAATTAATGAACTGTTGCAGTATGTAGCACCGTCGTTTAATGCGAACAAACAATCAGGTTCTGATGGTGCCGATCACATAGACCCAGCTTCATTAAGAGGAATGGGACCCGATCAAACACTGGTTTTAATCAACGGAAAAAGAAGACATCAATCGTCTTTAATTAACCTTTTTGGAACTAGAGGAAGAGGAAATACAGGTACCGATTTGAATGCAATTCCAGCTTCATCCATCAAAAGAATTGAAATTTTAAGAGACGGTGCTGCAGCACAATATGGTTCTGATGCGATTGCTGGCGTTATCAATATTGTTCTAAATGACAATGTAAATGAGCTAACAGGCGCCGTGAGTTATGGAGCTTATGATACGCATGCTAAGGGTGATTTTTTACCAGGAACTCCGAACACACCTGGCTTCAGATTGGATCAAAATGGCAATGGAAATAGTTATGGAAAAGACAAACGATTTGATGGAAATTCATTGAAAGTAGCAGCAAATTATGGCGTAAAACTTGGAAAAGAAGGCGGATTCATTAATGTAACCACCGAATATTTTTCAAAAGATAAAACGTTACGTCCTGGTTTTGATTTTCGAAAAGGTTTTGGAGAAGCTGAAATTAAAAGCATGAATGTGATGGCCAATATGATGGTTCCTGTGACTAAAAATATCGAATTTTATGCTTTTGGAGGTCGAAACGATCGCAATACCGATGCTTATGCCTTCACTAGAAATGATGGTGAACGAGTAGTTGAATCTATATATCCAGGCGGATATACACCTCGAATCACTTCTAAAATCACAGACAATTCGATTGCTGGTGGTTTTAGAACAAAAACAGACAGCGGTTGGAAAATCGATTTGAGTAACGCTTACGGAATAAACAATTTTGATTACCGTATTAAAGGAACGTTAAACGCCAGTTTGGAAGGTGCATCACCAAGAGAATTTAATGCTGGTGGTTTCAGTTTGAGTCAGAATACAACCAATCTTGATTTTTCAAAAAATTTCAAATCGGTTTTAAATGGATTTAACTTAGCTTTTGGTGCTGAATATCGTATGGAGAAATACAAAATTGGTGCTGGAGAAGTTGGTTCTTATGCTACCTACGATACTAATGGTGTTCCCATTACAGATCCAACAACACAATCGGCTCCTATCGACCCTATTTCTGGCAACCCAAGACCAGGTGGCTCTCAGGGATTTCCAGGTTTTAGTCCTAAAAATGTGGTTAACGAAGGTAGATCGAGTAAATCCTTATATGTGGATACCGAACTGGATGTATCTAAAGAATTTTTAATGAGTGCGGCACTTCGCTATGAGAATTACAGTGATTTTGGAAATACGTTAAATCTAAAATACGCGTATCGTTTGAAACTTACCAATCAAATAAGTTTGAGAGGTTCGATGAGTACCGGATTTAGAGCGCCTTCATTGGCACAAATTTATTTCAATACCAATTTCACGAACTTCAATTCAAGTGGGGCTACCGAAGTCTTGCTTTCTGCAAATGACAGTCCGGTTACCAAAGGATTTGGAATCGACAAATTGAAAGAAGAAAAATCTAACAATGGTTCGGTGGGTATCACTGGAAATTTCAAAAACTTCACGGCTACTATTGATGGATACTTAATTAACGTAAAAGACCGTATCGTACTTACTGGTTATTTTGACGCCACGGCTTTGAATCTAAATGTTGATGCGGCGCAATTCTTCGTAAATGGCGTAAACACCAAAACTATGGGACTTGATTTTGTTTTGGCTTGGAAAAAATCATTTGGCGATAACAAATTCGGAGCTACTTTAGTAGGAAATACCAATCACATGAAAGTTACTAAAGTTAAAAATGGTAATCTAGACCAAGAAACCTTCTTCGGAGCTCGTGAAATTGCCTTTTTAAGAGCATCGGCGCCGAATAGTAAATTTGGTTTAAACCTGAATTACTCTAGAAGCTTTTTTGATGCTGGAATGGCTTTTACCCGATTTAGCAAAGTAGTTTTAGTAGACTATGCAGGAATGGACAACGTATACAACGCAAAAGTTGTAACTGATTTAACCCTTGGATTCAAATTATCCAAACAATTCAAATTGAGTATCGGAAGCAACAATTTGTTTAACATATATCCAACCAAACAAGACGAATCGGGTAATACTGAGGCTGGTGGTTATTGGGACTCTGTTCAAATGGGATTCAGCGGTGCTTATTACTACACCCGATTAGGATTCAAATTCTAAATAAAAAACATTTCATTCTTAAAATCCTGAACGTAATTGTTCAGGATTTTTTGTTAGAATTATGTAAATCATACCCTTTATTATATAACACGCACACCTTATTGTAATTGTAATTTTGACTTATATAAATTTAAATCTAAAAATTATGAAAGCAATTCCAATGACTATAGCATTATTTATAATACCTTTTATAATGCATTCGCAAAATGAAAATGTATTGAAGACTGTTGAAGTTAAAACTACGACCATTAAAGATTCTGAAGGAGAAAAGAAAATTGTAAAAACCGTAGAAACAAAAGAGGTTCAAAAAGTAGCGTTAGGTGAAGAAAAAGCCAACACATTGAACATTCCACTTGTGGATAGTCCTGTAACCGTAGAAACCAAAACCAAAGTAAGTGTTGATGGCGTTGTTCAATCTATCGATGTAGACCGTTCTGCTATTTATACCTTAGAAGGAAAAGAATACAAAGTTGCATTAGGCAAAACCGGATATACTATCAGCAACCCCAAAAGTAAAGATGTAGCGTACTTAAAACGAACTTCCAACAATAATTATATTTATAAAACTAAGAATAAAACCGCTGTCGGCTATTTTGATGCGAATGGGAATCTCATTTTAGAGACGTATGATGAAAAAACAGACCAAGTTATTCTTGAAAAATATAATTTGGTGAAGCCCTAATATATTTTAATTAAAAATCCCGAGCTACTAACTCGGGATTTTTTTTATTCATTATGTAAAAATGATTGTCTATTTAAAAGTGTTTCTTCACTTTCTACGTGGTTATCATCCGGAATACAACAATCTACAGGACATACCGCAGCACATTGTGGTTCTTCGTGAAACCCTTTACATTCCGTACATTTTCCGGGAACTATGTAGTACACATCGTCTGAAATAGGAGTTTGCGCTGCCTCAGCATCAATTTCGGTTCCGTCAGGTAATATTATTTTACCTTTGAGTTTAGTTCCGTCTTTGTACCTCCAATCGTCAGCTCCTTCATAAATTGCAGTGTTCGGACATTCTGGTTCACATGCGCCACAATTAATACATTCGTCGGTGATTATAATTGCCATTGTATCGTATTTTATTAAAAATAAAAAAGAAAAGTTTTCTTCTGATTAAAATTCTATCTTTTCTCTTTATTCTATTTTCTATTATCTTATTTTTGTGCAAAATTACAATCAAAACTATTCATAAACAAGCTACCAATGTTACAAATCGAGAAAAAAAAGTGTTTTATTGAATTAGGTCGTTTTTTGAACCAATTTTCTTCAGAAAAATCGGTTCGGAATGATGCCGTTTTAAACAACGATTTGTACTACGATGATTTTATTCGCTTGATCGAATTGTCACAATCACACAACGGTTGGTTTACACCCGAACAAGTATATCATTCCATTCAATCGTGGGCCAAAGCCCTAACCGAAGAAAATTTAAATCATTGGCTTTCTAAGTATGATTTTTCAAAAGTACATTCCAAAACCGTTGGTTTAATTTTAGCAGGAAACATCCCACTTGTAGGGTTTCACGATTTTTTATCGGTATTAATTTCGGGTCATAAGGCACTGGTTAAAACGTCTTCAAACGACCAACATTTAATCAAATTTTTAGCCAATTATTTGATTTCCATTGATCCAAAAATTAAAAATTATATTTCTTTTACCGATGGAAAATTAGAAAATTTTGACGCCGTAATTGCCACTGGAAGCAACAATACGTCTCGCTATTTTGAATACTATTTCAAGGACAAACCCAGCATCATTCGTAAAAACAGAAACTCAGTTGCTGTTTTAGATGGTACCGAAACCCACGAAGACCTGGTGTTATTAGGAGAAGATATTTTCAGGTATTTCGGATTGGGTTGTCGCAATGTCTCTAAATTTTTTGTTCCAAAAGAATACGATTTTCAACCTTTTTTTAAAGCCATTTACGAATATAAAGACGTTATTTTCTACGAAAAATATTCCAACAATTACGATTACAATAAGGCCGTTTTCCTAATGAGCAATTTTAAATTGTTAGACAACGAATTCTTAACTTTAAAAGAAGATGCAAGCTATGCCTCTCCTATTTCTTCAGTTTTTTACGAATATTATGATCATCTGGAGGATCTTAGAAAGCAGTTGGAAAACGATGCCGAACAAATTCAATGTGTGGTTTCTAAAAATTTAGTGGAACACAGTATTCCGTTTGGAAAAACACAACAACCCGAACTTTGGGATTATGCCGATAACGTTGATACTTTAGAATTTCTATTGTCAATTTGATTGAATTATTCTCTAAAATTATTATAAACTATTACGTTTTCGTTAATAACATAGCCTTATTATTGCCATATTATAATCACTTTTTCAATAGCTATTTCCGAAATTTGCATCTTTAATTTTTGGAAATTAACCATGAAAAAACACAACTACAGCGCAGGTCCTTGCATCTTACCGCAAGAAGTATTCGAAAAATCAGCACAAGCTATTTTAAATTTTAATAATTCCGATTTATCGATTTTAGAAATTTCTCACAGAAGTAAAGATTTCGTTGCCGTTATGGACGAAGCTCGAGCTTTGGTTTTAGAACTTTTAGGCTTAGAGGGAAAAGGGTATCAGGCATTATTTTTAGCTGGTGGTGCGAGTTTAGAATTTCTAATGGTGCCTTATAATTTAATGAAAGTTGACGGTAAAGCTGCCTATCTTGACACTGGAACTTGGGCTAATAATGCCATTAAAGAAGCCAAATCATTCGGTGAAACTACTGTTGTCGCTTCTTCAAAAGAGCAAAATTACAATCACATTCCGAAAGATTATACTATTCCAGCTGAAGCCTCTTATTTTCATTGCACCAGCAACAATACTATTTTTGGAACGCAAATGAAATCATTTCCAAACACTAATATTCCTGTGGTTTGCGACATGAGTTCCGATATCTTTTCCAGAACATTAGATTTTTCAAAATTTGATTTAATCTACGCTGGCGCTCAAAAAAATATGGGTCCGGCCGGTACTACTTTAGTGGTAGTTAAAGAAGAAATTTTAGGAAAATCGGGCCGATCGATTCCGAGTATGTTGGATTATGAAAAACACATCAAGGCAGAAAGTATGTACAATACACCGCCGGTTTTTCCCATTTACGCCTCTCTTTTAACTTTACAATGGTTAAAAAATTTGGGTGGAATTGCAGCAATTGAAAAAATCAACGAAGCCAAAGCTACTTTACTTTACAACGAAATTGACAGAAATCCATTATTCAAAGGAACTGCAGCGGTTGAAGATAGAAGTACAATGAATGCAACATTCTTATTAAACGACGAAAGCCATGCTCCTATTTTTGATAAAATGTGGAAAGAGGCTGGAATTTCTGGATTACCTGGTCATCGTTCTGTAGGTGGTTACCGTGCGTCTATGTACAACGCCCTTCCATTAGAAAGTGTTCAAGTGTTAGTAGAGGTCATGAAAAAATTGGAAGAAGTAGTAAGCTCCCAAAAAGTAGCCACTGTTTAAATAAAATATAATTAAAAAATGAAAGTATTAGCCAACGACGGTATCTCTAAAAGCGGTATTAAAGCTTTAGAAAAAGGTGGTTTTGAAGTAATCACAACAAAAGTTGCTCAAGAACAAGTTGCCAATTTTATAAATTCAAATGATGTTTCGGTACTTTTAGTACGAAGTGCCACTAAAGTTAGAAAAGACATTATCGATGCGTGTCCCGGACTCAAAGTAATTGGTCGTGGCGGTGTTGGAATGGACAATATCGATGTGGAATATGCGCGTGCCAATGGAAAACACGTTATCAATACACCGGCATCTTCTTCAGAAAGTGTGGCCGAATTGGTTTTTGCACACCTATTTACAGGCGTTCGATTTTTACACGATTCCAATAGAAATATGCCGCTTGAAGGCGATACTAATTTTGAAGGTTTGAAAAAAGCCTACGCTAATGGTATCGAACTTCGTGGTAAAACCATCGGAATTATCGGTTTTGGTAGAATTGGTCAAGCAGTCGCTAAAATGGCACTTGGACTTGGAATGAAAGTCATTGCTGCCGATAAATTTGTCAATAATGCAGAAGTAAGAGTGGATTTTTACAACGGACAATTCATCAATGTTGACATCGTTACCGAATCATTGGAAGATGTATTCAAACATTCGGATTTTATTACACTACACGTTCCTGCTCAAAATGGTTACGTAATCGGTAGAGAAGAATTTGCTCAACTGAAAGACGGTGTTGGAATTGTAAACTGTGCTCGTGGTGGCGTAATCGATGAAGTTGCCCTAATTGAAGCTTTGGATAATGACAAAGTATTGTTTGCTGGTTTAGATGTTTTTGAAAACGAACCCACTCCTGAAATTCAAATTTTGATGCACCCAAAAATTTCGTTAACACCACATATTGGTGCAGCAACTTTGGAAGCTCAAGACCGAATCGGAACCGAACTTGCCGAACAGATTATCGGAATTTTGAAAAAATAAAATCTCCATTTTTATAAAAAAAAGTCCAAATCTAACGTGTTTAGGTTTGGACTTTCTCTTTTGTAGAATTACTATGACATTTGATTAGAAACTATTCAAACTTTCCTATCTTTGATAAAACTAAAACTAAAAAACTATGTTTGAACAACTTACACAATTAATAAACCAATTTGGTGGCGATGCTGTAATTAACAATCCAGCAGTACCTAACGAACATAACGATGCTGTTATGGAGCACGCAAGTGGTTCTATTTTAGACAGCTTGAAAAACATTGCTTCACAAGAAGGTGGCATGAGTCAATTAACAAACATGTTGCAAGGAAACGGAAGTATCGACAGTTCCAATCCTGCTGTACAACAAATTACCAATCAATTAACGGGTAGTTTAGGTGAAAAATTCGGATTAAGTGCTGATGCCGCATCAAGTGTCGCAAGTGGATTAATTCCGAATGTATTGGGATCACTTCTCAATGGATCTAATTCTAACGGAACTGGAGGTGGTATTATGGATATGCTTTCAAAATATGGCGGTCAATTGGGTCTCGATCAAAATCAAGATGGCAAAGTTGATGTAAGTGATGCTGTTGCTGCAGTTTCTAGTAAAGGTGGTGGTTTCTTAAGCGGAATTTTTGGAAAATTATTTGGAAAGTAATTTTTGTTAAACACCACCCATAAACAATTCATTTTTAGTAACTTTATGTCCAAATTATAAGATTATGAAAAATTTACTTTTCATCACATTATTTTTGGTACTATTGATGGGTTGTAAGGCACCTAAATCTGGTTCTTTAGCAAATAATACAAGTGTCGCTAAACCATCGGATACCATTAGAATTGCCAATGATTCTCTGGAATATGAAGTCATCATCATTGATGCCGGTTTCAATACATGGCTGAATGCTCAAGCCAAACCTAGAGGATTTTACACGGAAGATTATCTTGAAGGCCGCAATCGAATTTATGTGGCCGAATGGAATAATCGCGCCATGCAACCACAGCGATTCAATCCGAATCTCTATGAAATGCAAATCAATTACAATTATAACATTCACTACGGATATGAAGTGAATTACCTCATTTACAATTATTTCATGTATTTTCAAATGGCCCACAAACAACAACTCTCCGGATTTGTTCCCAGACCTTAATTTGAGTAAATTTGTACCACTTTTGTAATCATGGAAAATTTTAAAGAGCGTTGGAACATTACTTCAAATTGGCAGGTTTTTGTCATTATTTTGGTATTTGCCATTACAGGTTCTACGGCAGCCATGATTTCTAAACCCATATTGCACGCTTTAGGAATCTCCAAAGAAACCCACCACATAGCATTATATGTATTATTATATATTTTAATAATCTTTCCAATCTATCAAATTCTTTTGGTGGGATTTGGCTTCCTTTTTGGCCAATTCAAATTCTTTTGGAAATTTGAAAAAAAAATGCTTCGTGCCCTAAAACTAGGATTCATTGCTGATTTTTTTGAAAAATAAAAAAGGAACAAATACTGCTCCTTTAATTTTATCCGACAAAAAGTATCCTTTATTTAGGCTGATTGATCAAATTGAAGAAATCATTTCGATTTTCTTTTTCATTAAATACACCACCATATTGAATGGTTGAAGTATAACTCGATTCGTCTTTAATACCTCGACTTGATACACACAAATGGGTCGCTTCCATCACAACAATCACATTATCGGTGTCTAAAACGGTTTTCAATTCGTTGAAAATTTGCATAATCAAACGCTCTTGCACTTGCGGACGACGTGAATAATAATCCACAATTCGATTCAATTTAGACAACCCAATCACTTTTCCACTGGAAACATAACCAATATGGGCTTTTCCAACAATGGGCAAAAAATGATGTTCACAGGTTGAGTTGAAACTAATATTGGCTTCAACCAACATTTTGTCGTAGTTGTAACTGTTGTCAAAAACTGATATTTTAGGTTTATTTGCAGGATTTAATCCCGAAAATATTTCTTGAATAAACATTTTTGCCACGCGGTGTGGTGTTCCTTGCAAACTATCATCGGTCATGTCCATACCCATTTCTTCCATAATACTATGAAAATGTTTTTCAATGTTCGCCATTTTTTCCGCATCCGATTTATCAAAAGCGTCGGGTCTCAAAGGGGTTTCGGCAGAGGTCATTTGATGATTATCGCCAATCAATTCGTAAATCTCTTTTTCTACTGTGGTGTTCATGGCTGTTTTTTTTTTAATTATTTTGTTTAACAAAAGTAATTATTAATTAAACAAAAATACTATTTTAACGTATATTTATAATTTACTTACGAATAAATAAAAGCTATAGTTCATTTTTTAATCGATGATTTCTTTGTTTCTTTGTAAAAACGTTTACTATGATTCGAGCTAAAGACATTCATAAATATTACGACCAACTTCACGTATTAAAGGGTGTTGATTTACATATTGAAAAAGGCGAAATTGTGGCTATTGTTGGGGCTTCAGGTGCTGGAAAAACAACGTTATTACAGATATTAGGAACGTTAGATCAACCGTCACAATCTGCAGCTTCGTCACTCTATATTAATGGGGAAGATATTTTAAAAATGAACGACAAAAATCTATCTCGATTTAGAAACTTACACCTCGGATTTATTTTTCAATTTCATCAATTATTACCCGAATTTACTGCTTTAGAAAACGTTTGTATTCCGGCTTTCATCGCAGGAAAAGAAAAAGCAGCAACCGAAGTAGAAGCCAAAAAATTATTAGATTATCTAGGATTATCACACCGAATTGACCACAAACCTAACGAACTTTCGGGCGGCGAACAGCAACGTGTAGCGGTAGCACGTGCCTTAATCAACAAGCCGGCTGTACTATTTGCCGATGAACCTTCGGGAAATTTAGATACGGCTTCTGCAGATAACTTGCACAAATTATTCTTTCAACTTCGAGCAGAATTTGGACAAACTTTTGTAATTGTCACGCACAACGAAGAATTGGCCAACATGGCCGATCGCAAATTAATTATGGTTGACGGATTGATTTCTAAATAATTCCATATGCTACTGATTATTTTATCCTGGATGTACATTCTTTTTACCACAATTAATCTTGGTTTTGGTCTAGATAAAATGATTGGTTTGCACAACAAAAACTTCGCCATTACCTCAATTCTAGGACTCTTTTCTGCAACCGTATTGTGCAGTATTTGGGCTATTTTTGGAAGAATTAATATCGAATTTCATCTTGTACTATTACTTCTAAATGGAGTGCTTTTTTTAAAGTTTAAGTCGGAAATTATTGAAATATACCAATCATTCACACAACAATTCAGGCAATTATCGGTGGGTTTACAGTTGTATTTGTATCTGATTACAATTTTAATTATAGCCCAATGTGCCGCAGTTCCTTATGTCATTGACAACGAAAGCTATTACATTCAAACCATCAAATGGATTAACGAATACGGCTTTGTGAAAGGCTTGGCCAATTTACACATTTTCTTCGGACAAACCAGCGGTTGGCACATTGCACAAAGTGTTTTTAGCTTTTCATTCCTCTACAAAAACTTTAATGACTTAAGCGGATTTTGCTTGTTACTCGCTACAATTTTCTCCATTTTCAAACTCAATTCCTATTTTGATAACGAAAACAAATCCTATTTAATGGTTGGTATGTTGCCGCTATCCAGTGTACTTCTATTTCAATTCATCAGTGCACCATCACCCGATTTACCCGTGTATGTTATGTCGTTTATAGTGTTTTTCTATTTTTTAGAACACTTCAAAGAGGCACCATCGGAAAAGTTCAACACCATTGTTACACTATCACTTTTCATCTTATACATCAAGCCAACGGCCATTGCTTTATTGATCGTGCCAGTGGTATTTCTGATTCAAAATTTCAAAACCTTAAAACCAAAACTATTCCCGAGTTTTGTTTTTTGCCTACTAATTTTAGCCTTATTCATCACCAAAAACTTAATAATCTCAGGCTATCCCTTCTATCCTACTCAATTTTTGAGTTTTAGAACGTATGATTTTGCCGTACCCAAAGAACTTGTGTCGTTCTTTTTTGATGAAACGAAATTGTACGGTTTTTTTCTAACCAAAGCCGAATTTCATTCGTTATCCTATTTTCAAATACTGGTAAAATGGCTAACTATCAATAAAATAAATTCGCTTTTCAACATCGTCAGTGTGCTACTCGTTATAGTATGCCCTTTTTTTATTCGCAAATACTATTCTAAAAAAGCCCTTTGGTATTTGTATGCCATCATGGTCTTTCAATTGTTTATCTTATTGATCACGTCGCCACAATTCCGTTTTTTTATTCATTTCATATTATTTTTCAGTTTTTTCATAATGGCGTGTATTATAAAAAACAAACGCTTATTAACTATTTTACTTTTTGGAAGTTCCTCATTGGTGATTGTGTTGTTGTTTTTTCCTGTAAAATTTTCCATGCTTACGCACAACAAACTCATTATGAATAACAGCCGTTTTACAGCCAATGAAATCATATTTCCTTACCAAAATTCGAAATTAAAAACCAATTTTTACAAAATGAAAATTGGAAATTTAGAATACTATTCGCCCGATGAAAATGCCTATTTTTGGACCAATGGCGATGGCAAGTTACCTTGTGTAAACGCACAACAAATTGAGTATTTTAAAACCTATTTTTACTACGTTCCGCAACTGCGAACCCACAACATTAAAGACGGATTTTATTCTAAAAAGCTTACCTCAAATGACTAATTCCGAACTAAGATCGTTCTTAGATGAAAAAGTAGATTTGTACAACAATCCTAATTTCATCGACAGTGATCCCATCCAAATTCCGCATCAATTTTCAAATAAAGAAGATATTGAAATTGCAGCATTTCTCTCGGCCACAATCGCTTGGGGAAACCGCAAAATGATCATCAACAACGCTCAAAAAATGATGGTCTTGATGGGAAACTCGCCTTACGATTTTGTCATGAATCATCAAGAATACCATTTAGAAAAATTAGAAAATTTTGTCCATCGAACCTTCAACAGCCAAGATTTCACCACTTTTATAAAAGGATTACAAAACATTTACGCCAATCACAACGGATTAGAATCGGTATTTTCCAAAAACATCGAAGAAAACTCCATGCAGAAAAGCATCTCCGAATTCAAAAAAATCTTCTTCGAAATTGACCACCAAAACCGAACTCAAAAACACATTTCCGACCCAATAAACAATTCGGCTGCCAAACGCATCAACATGTTTCTCCGTTGGATGGTGCGCAACGACAACAAAGGCGTAGACTTTGGCCTTTGGAAAAGCATTCCTATGGCAGCACTTTCGTGTCCACTTGACGTGCATTCGGGAAATGTAGCGCGTAAATTAAATTTGCTCACACGAAAACAAAACGATGCCAAAGCCTTATTCGAACTCGATTCCAACCTCAGAAATCTCGATTCAAAAGATCCTGTGAAATATGATTTTGCCCTATTCGGTTTAGGCGTTTTTGAAAAGTTTTAAAAATAACCACAAAGGCACAACGTTTTATTTCTATTAAATTTGATTTTTGAAATTGATTTTTGAAATTGATTTTTGAAATTGATTTTTGAAATTGCAATTGATATTGATTTTTTATGCTATTTTTGTCCAAATCATAACACAACAAAATACACATGCTTATCATTGGAATTGCTGGTGGAACTGGCTCAGGAAAAACTACTGTGGTTCACCAAATTATGAACGAACTTCCCGAAACAGAGGTTGGAATTATCTCGCAAGATTCTTACTACAAACAAAATGTAGGAATGAGTTATGAAGAGAGAAGTAACATCAATTTTGATCATCCACGTGCCATTGACTTCGAACTTTTAGTGCAACATCTGAAAGAGTTGAAAGACGGCAAAACCATCAACCAACCGGTATATTCTTTCGTAACACACAACAGAACCGATGATACCATTTCTACCCATCCAAGAAAAGTAATGATTGTAGAAGGGATTTTAATTCTAACCAATCCCGAACTTCGCGAAATGTTTGATGTAAAAGTATTCGTTCACGCCGACTCCGACGAACGCTTGATTCGACGTTTAAAACGTGACATCGCCGAACGTGGTCGTGACATGGAAGAAGTGTTAAACCGCTACCAAAATACCCTTAAACCAATGCACCAACAGTTCATCGAACCTACCAAAGCATTTGCCGACATCATCATTCCAAACGATAAATACAACACCGTAGCCATCGATGTAGTTCGTGCCGTAATCAACCAACGTATCGCTTAATTCAAGTCTATGAAAAAATGGTATCAAAACCTTACAAACAACTATCCATTTCTTAAATTTTTAGGAAATCGATACACCTTGGTTTTGATATTTTTTGTAGTGTGGATGCTTTTCTTAGACAATCAATCCTTGTGGGATCAACGCTCGTTAAACAAGCAAATTGACGAATTGGAAGACAACAAAGCCTATTATCAAGAAGAAATTGCCAAAGACGAACAAAGCATCAAAAACCTGAAAAATCCGGGACAAACCGAACGATATGCTCGCGAAAAGTATTACATGAAAAAAGACAGCGAGGATATTTACATCATTGATATTGAAGAAGATCGGATTAAAGATAGTTTAGCAGCAGCGAAACAGTAGGCTTCAAGAGTTACGCAATTCCTGCTATCCGCACTACACGGTAGTCGCTTCTATCAGGGCTATTAAGCTAACGCTAAACTAGAATAAAGCAATCCAAAAGAAACTTTTCCTGAAGAATAACAACTGTCTCAGAAATCTCATTTTATATATAGCTAATTTGCAAAAAATCAGCCTATTTTTCGTTTAAACTATTTTTTTAGACTAACTTTGAACTACTAAAAAGCATTAGAATTGTGAGTACAAATAACACCCTATTTTCAGATTTTGAAGCCGTGAGTTCCAAACAATGGAAACAACAAATTCAATACGAACTTAAAGGCGCCGACTATAACGAAACCTTGGTTTGGGAAAGTCCCGAAGGCATTAAAGTAAAGCCATTTTACCACAGCGACGAAACTTCCAATAATGCAGCTCTAAACAGCAATGCATCCAAAAACGCGTTTTCTATTTTGCAAAACATTTTTGTTCACGACATAAAAAAATCGAACGAACGTGCTTTAGATTCCCTTAATCGTGGTGCCGAAAGCATCCGATTTACCCTAGAAAAGGATAGCATTTCGATAGACGATTTAATGCAAAATCTTCCGTTGAAAGAGACGACGTATTATTTTCATTTGCCATTCCTCTCAATCGATTGCGCTACTAAAATAAGTGCCTTTGCTGCCAAACATAAAGCCAAATTCATCTTGCTTATTGACCCAATCGGACAATTAACTAAAGAGGGTAATTGGTTTGAAAGCTTAGAAAAAGATATTGAAAAACTAAATACCATAGCCACAGCATCGGCTATAAATTTTCTCAATATTTCTAGTGGAATTTACCAAAATGCTGGCGCTAACATCGTGCAACAATTAGCCTATACGTTAGCGCATGTAAACGAATATTTCAACCGAATTCCAGCTGTAAAACACCCAATTACTATTGAAGTTGCCGTTGGAACCAACTATTTCTTTGAAATGGCCAAACTGCGTGCCCTGCGCATTTTGTTCCACACTTTGGCTAAAGAATACAACCACAACTTCGATTGCAACATCATTGCAACACCTACTCGAAGAAACAAAACCATCTACGATTATAACGTAAACATGTTGCGCACCACCACCGAATGCATGAGTGCTATTTTGGGTGGCGCTAATGCCGTTGCCAATTTGCCGTATGATGCGTTGTACCATAAAGACAACGAATTTGGAGACCGAATTGCCCGAAACCAGTTGTTAGTTTTAAAACACGAAAGTTATTTTGACAAGGTTAACAACCCAGCCGATGGTGCCTACTACATCGAATCCTTAACCGAACAATTGGCCGAAAAAGCACTGTTGTTATTCAAAGATATTGAGGCAAATGGCGGATTAATCACCCAATTAATTGAAGGAACCATTCAAAGAAAAATAAGCGAAAGCGCTAAAAAAGAACAAGAGTTGTTCGATAACGGAAAAGAAATTTTACTCGGAACCAATAAATATCCAAACAAAAACGACCGTATGAAAAACGATTTGGAATTGTATCCGTTCGTGAAACAAAATCCGCGCAAAACCTTGATTACCCCAATTATTGAAAAACGATTGGCTGAAAAATTAGAACAAGAACGATTAGCAAGTGAATAATAGTTAATTATGAAAAAAATTATTTTACTAATACTTTTATCGGTCACAATTCAATTAAATGCTCAAACCCCATCATGGTCTTGGGCGAAAGCTAGTAATGGAATATACCAAAACTACCCTATTACCTCAACACAAGATAACGATGGTAATAATTATACTTTAGGTATTTTCAATGTTGATGTAACTATTGATAATTCAACTATCAGTGGTCCATATAATAGAGGTTATTTTTTATGTAAACAAGATTCACTAGGAAATTTAATTTGGATAAAAAGTTTTTATGCGAATTTTGGTGGAGTTTTAAATGATCTTAATATAGCATTAGACCCTAACAATAATATTTTTATAGGAGGACAAGCCTCAGGATTTTTAGGTTCAAATTCGGGTATACCTAACAACACATTAATAGTTTTTGACTCAGGTTCGTACAATCTTAGTATTACTAATTATAGTTTATTTTTTGCTAAATTTGATTCAAATGGTGATATACAATGGGCAAAAAGCAATAATTCAACAAGTTCCTCTGTAAAATCAATAAGCTTTGATATAAACAACAATATATACATAGCAGGTGAATTTAAAGGACTTAGCCTTATTTTTGATACTACTGCCTTATCAAATAATGGAGCAACACCGGAATTTGTCGATAATTTTATAGCTAAATACGATTCTTCAGGAAATTTTATTTGGGCTAAAAAATTTGGTGGCACTTCTAATGAATTTCTTGATAATATAAATATAGATACTGATGGGAATTTTATTTTAACAGGTGTTGGTGGCTCTAACTTTTCTGTAACACCTTCAATTAACTTCACTAATAATTCTGGAGAATATGAAATATTTAAAGTTAAAATAAATTCAGATGGAGATTTTTTGTCAATTGATAATTTCGGAACCATACTTAACTACAATATAGAGGGTTTTATAAAAACTACAAAGGAATTAAGTACACTTCAATATGGTTATTTTTCATCTCCAACTAAGAGCTTTGATGATGGAACCATATTAAATAAAATTGGGGAACAAGATGTGTATTTAGTAAAGTATAATTCAAATGGCACTGTAGATTGGGCAAAAAATTTTGGCTTTATGAACTCATATTTTACTATGGACGATATTACAACTGATTCATTGAACAATGTGTACATAGCTGCAGACTTTAGTGGGAGTTATATTCAATTAAACAATTCTTTATATACAAACCATGGATATCTTACCAGTATAATTATAAAATTAGATTCTTATGGTAATATAATTTGGATCAAAAATGCTGATGGAACAGGAACAAATAAACTAAATTTTCCTTCAACGATAAATGCAAACTTAAATGGTGTTTTCATTTCAGGAGTATTTAATAATGAAAATATTTCTTACGACAATTTTAATTTATTCAACATACCAAATACTAATACCTCCTACAATTCATTTTTCGCTTACATTGATCAAAATAATTTAAGTAATAATGAATTTCAAAAAAACAACCTATCAATTTACCCAAACCCTGTAAAAGACCATTTCAACCTTAGTGGGATTGAAAATTTAAATGGTTCTAGTTACACAATAACCGATGCTTCTGGAAGAATAATTAATAACGGCACTATTACAGGCAATTCTAATTTTTCATTTGAAGTAAGCAACTTAAAAACAGGAATCTATTTCTTTACAACAAATAGCGGTTTCTGTCAAAAATTCATAAAAGAATAAGTCTCAAACAGTATGAGAAAAAACATCCAAAATATAACGTTAGAACCTTTAGCTAATACCCAAAAGCCGTCATCATCAGCTAATAGCTTTATGACTGCCGAAAACATCGAACTAAAACCAATTTATTCCAAAGATGACATTCAAGGAATGGAGCATTTAGGATTCGGAGCCGGTTTTGCACCCAACCTTCGCGGTCCTTATGCTACGATGTACGTGCGCCGTCCGTGGACTATTCGCCAATATGCCGGATTTTCAACGGCCGAAGAAAGTAATGCTTTTTACAGAAGAAACCTAGCAGCCGGACAAAAAGGGCTATCCGTGGCATTCGATTTAGCGACACACAGAGGCTACGATTCCGATCACGAACGTGTGGTAGGCGACGTTGGTAAAGCTGGTGTTGCCATCGACTCGGTAGAAGACATGAAAGTCTTATTCGACCAAATTCCACTCGGAGAAATGTCGGTTTCCATGACCATGAACGGTGCAGTATTGCCTATTATGGCATTCTACATCGTAGCTGCCGAAGAACAAGGTGTAGCTCCCGAATTACTTTCTGGAACCATCCAAAACGATATTTTGAAGGAGTTTATGGTACGCAACACCTACATCTACCCACCAACGCCTTCAATGAAAATCATTGCCGATATATTTGAATATACCAGCAAATACATGCCTAAATTCAACTCCATTTCAATTTCAGGCTACCACATGCAAGAAGCAGGTGCCACTGCCGATATCGAATTGGCTTATACCTTAGCCGACGGTTTAGAATACATCCGTACGGGTTTGGCAACCGGAATGAAAATCGATGAGTTTGCGCCTCGACTATCGTTCTTTTGGGCCATTGGTATGAACCATTTTATGGAAATTGCCAAAATGCGTGCAGGACGAATGCTGTGGGCCAAATTACTCAAACAATTCAACCCTAAAGATGAAAAATCGTTAGCCTTGCGTACGCATTGTCAAACCTCAGGTTGGAGTTTAACCGAGCAAGATCCGTTTAATAATGTGGCACGCACTTGTGTAGAAGCTGCCGCGGCTGCCTTTGGCGGAACCCAATCGTTACACACCAATGCCTTAGACGAAGCCATTGCGTTACCCACCGACTTCTCGGCGCGTATTGCCAGAAACACTCAAATCTTTTTACAAGAAGAAACCAAAATCTGCAAAACCGTCGACCCGTGGGCAGGTAGCTATTATGTAGAAACCTTAACCAAAGAAATCGCCGACAAAGCTTGGGCGTTGATTGAAGAAGTCGAATCGTTGGGTGGCATGACCAAAGCTATCGAATCGGGAATCCCGAAATTGCGTATCGAAGAAGCTTCAGCGCGTAAACAAGCGCGTATCGACAGCAGTCAAGATATCATTGTGGGCGTAAACAAATACCGTTTGGAAAAAGAAGATCCCTTACACATTTTAGATGTAGATAACCAAATGGTACGCAAGCAACAGATTGAGCAATTACAACACATCAAAGTCACTCGTGACACCGAAAAAGTAAAAGCGAGTTTGGCAAAATTGACCGATGCGGCTAAAAAAGCTAATGATAATTTACTATCTTTAGCCGTAGAAGCAGCCAGAAACAGAGCTACATTAGGAGAAATTAGTGATGCTCTAGAAGCAGTTTTCGGAAGATATAAAGCACAAATCAGATCCTTCAGCGGCGTGTATAGTAAAGAAATTAAAAACGACGAGAGCTTTGAAAAAGCCAAACAATTAGCCGATACCTTCGCTAAAAAAGAAGGCCGTCGACCACGAATCATGATTGCCAAAATGGGACAAGACGGTCACGACCGTGGTGCCAAAGTAGTCGCCACAGGGTATGCCGACGTAGGGTTTGACGTAGACATTGGTCCGTTGTTCCAAACGCCTGCCGAAGCCGCCAAACAAGCGGTAGAAAATGACGTGCATATTTTGGGTGTTTCCTCGCTAGCTGCCGGACACAAAACCTTAGTACCACAAGTAATCGAAGAACTAAAAAAATACGGTCGCGAAGACATCATGGTCATTGTAGGTGGGGTCATCCCAGCACAAGACTACCAATTCCTTTTTGATGCCGGTGCCGTTGCCGTTTTTGGTCCAGGTACTAAAATTAGTGATGCCGCGATTAGTATTTTGGAGGTTTTGATGGAGGAGTAATAGCATTCTTGTCATTCTAATCTAGTCTTGAAACGAGAGAAGAATCTCACATAGTATTATTAAAACACCAATGGAAATGTTGGTGTTTTTTTATTACATTTGCATAAATCAGATTTTTTATGCCTAATAATCTTAATTTTATAGATTTATTTGCTGGAGCTTCCGGAATGTCTGAAGGGTTTATTAATGCAGGATTTAAACCTATTGCTCACATCGAAATGAATCCCGAAGCGTGTCAAACGATTAAAACACGTTCTGCCTATCATTATTTAAAATCTAAAAACAATCTCGATTTATATTATCAATATATTAAAGGAGAAATTACTCAAAAAGTTTTCTTTAACGAAATTCCAAAAAAAATTATTGACTCAGTTTTAAATATTGAGATTAATGATGATTCCATTTCTGGAATTTTCAAAACCATTAGAAAATCTGAAAATCAAGTAGATTTAATTATTGGCGGACCTCCGTGCCAAGCATACTCATTACTGGGAAGACACCAAGAAAACATTGAAAATGACCCAAGAAATAAATTATACATTCAATACGGTCGTTTCTTAACAGAATTTAAACCAAAAGCTTTTGTCTTTGAAAATGTACCAGGTTTATTGAGTGCTAACAAAGGGCAACACTTTAAAAACCTAAAAGCCTATTTTAGACGCATTGGCTATGAAGTTTATCATGATACTTTAAATGCATCTGATTATGGTGTTGTACAAGCACGAAAACGCATAATTATAGTAGGTTGGAAAAAAGACCAAGACTTTGGTTTTCCAGAATTTGAAAAAATAATTAAAAAATATACTGTTAATGATGCTTTTGCTGATTTACCTGTTTTAAAACCAGGAGAAGGATATAAAAAAGTAAATTACACCCAAAGCAAAAACGACTATTTACAACATTTTGAACTGCGAAATGGGGTTGATTTTGTTACCCAACATATTTCAAGACCGCATAATGATAGAGATTTAGCCATTTATAAAACCGCTATTGATAAATGGGATAAAGGAAAAGAACGCTTAAAATATCCCGACTTACCTGAAGAGCTAAAGTCACACAAAAACCAAAGTTCTTTTATAGACCGATATAAAGTAATCGATGGCACGGGTGTAGCGCACACAGTGGTAGCACACATAGCCAAAGACGGTCACCATTACATACACCCCGACAGCAAACAATGTCGCTCCATATCGGTACGAGAAGCCGCAAGATTACAATCATTTCCCGATGATTTCTATTTTGAAGGTTCACGCTCGGCAGCATTTAAACAAATAGGGAATGCAGTGCCTCCACTAATGGCAAATGCTATTGCTAAAAAAATAAAAACATTACTTAATGGATGATATTTCTACAGTAAAAAAATATTCCTTCGAACCTGGAGCAATGTCGATTATACAGATGGGTGAAGAACTCATCGGACATCCTAGTACCGCAATTAATGAACTTGTTAAAAACGGCTATGATGCTGACGCAACAAATTGTAAGGTTTTCATAAATTATTCTATTGTTAATAACGAATCATTTGCAATAATTTATGACAATGGTTCAGGAATGGATTCAAAAATATTATTTGGAGATTGGCTAAAACCTTCTGTTAGTTCCAAAAGAATTAATAATAAAATTAGTCCTATTTATAAAAGACAAGTTCTTGGTAGCAAAGGAATTGGCCGTCTTGCTTCAATGGCGCTTGGATATAATATTACAGTAATAACAAGAACATCACCTAATGAATCATTTTGCTGGCTAACAATTAATAGAGAACTTTTTAAAGAAGATAAACTACTTTCTCAAATAAAATTTCCGGGAGACCAAATTAATGATTTTACAAAATTATTCTTAGATGATGATTTCATTATTGAAAGGAATTCTAAGAAAAATGAAGAATTAGTTGAATTGATATCAAATAATAATCTTATTGAGTTCAAAAAAGGAACTTTAATAATTGTAGAAAACCTAGATGATTCTGTATTGAAAATCCTTACAGAAGATTTTAATAATTTAGAATTTAATAGTACTACCGATGAACCTTTGAAAGAAACAAGTTTTTACAAATCTTTATCTACTTTAATTACTCCTTTAAAACTAAATTCAGAGATAGAAAAAGAACTGATTAGAAAAAATATTGTTAATAAATCAGAATTAAAAGAGATTGATGTTTTGAATTTCGATTTAGAATTTGGAACAAATCTATTCCCTGAACAATTAAAGCAAGAAGTAGAATGGCAAAAAGTAGTTTCATTTCCTATACAATCTATTTATGATTATAGAGTATATGGAAAAGTAACTAAAGAAGGAAATGTAATAGGAAATTTTTCAAATAAGAGATTAGGTGATCAATCTTATGAGGAAAAGTTTGAAATTTCACATAAGGAGATAATTGAAGAAAAAAAAATAAACAAAAAAAATGAAACTCTTCAATTGTTTGATGATGAATATAAACCTGAAACTGGAGAATACTACTTCGACATAAGAGTTTATGATATCGGTGAGAATGACAACTTAGAAAAATTAGCTATTCTATCAAAAGTAAAGAACGGAAAAGCTTTCAAAAGTGCATTCAAAAACTTTCAAGGTCTTCGAATTTCAAAAAACGGATTTGGGGTTAAACCATATGGTGAAGAAGTCGAAGATTGGATTGGACTTTCTAAAGAGAGGGTTCAAAATCCAACTGAAAATGTAAATACTAACCAAATTCTTGGATATGTGTATTTCAATTCACCAGAAAATGACAATTTAGAGGAGAAAACAAATAGAGAAGGATTTTTAGAGAATGCAGCCTTTATTCAAGTTAAGAACACTTTAAAAATAATTTTTAAAAACCTAGGTAGAAAAAGAGCTAATTTTAGAGTAATTCATGGTATTGGCAGAGTACCTCAAAGTAAACATGACAGACCTAAAACTGAGGAATTTTTAGAAACAATAAATTCTAATGACAATGTAAATTTCATCAGAAGTTATTCCGAAAAATTCATGAAAGAAATTAATACCTCAATGGACAATTTAGAAGAATCATTATCTTTTTCTGAAAGGTTGGCATCATTAGGCAGTGGTCTAGAATTAGTATATCATGAAATGGCTCAACCAATTTCCGGATTAAGAACTACAAAGTCTTCTCTTGAATTCAAAAAAAATAAAATCAACTCGGAAGCTTTAGATAATTTTTTATTTGATATTAATTCGCTAAATCACGCAACGGATATACTCGTAGAACTTAGAAAATCTTTGCAACCAGCAATTGGTAGAACTAGAAAGAAAAACTTTATTCCTCGTGAAACATTTGTAAAAGTTTGTAATTTATATAAATCGGATATTGAAGAATTTAAAATAGAAATAAGTATTGACGAAAGAATTTCAAATTTAGAAATTTTCGATTTAGAATATGCTTTTTGGATTACATTTTTAAATGTAATTAATAATGCTATTTATTGGCTAAAAAAATCTCCAAATGAAAAGAAAATTTCTTTTTTCATGGAAGATGATAGTTTTATTATTTCAAACACTGGCCCTTTTATAAATGAAAATATAATTGAACATATATTTAATTATGGGGTTACAACAAGACAAGAAAAAAACGCGACAGGACTTGGTTTGGCATTCGCTCAAAGTATTCTTTCAAGAAATAATTGGGAAATACATGCAGAAAACAGAAAAACAGGACCAGCATTTATCATTAATAAATCAAAAGATGAATAAGGGGGTAATTATACATTTAGATAACGAAAAAGATAAAGTTTTAAAAGTTTCAAAAAATTATTTTGACCAAAGTGATTTAGGACTTGAATACATTATTTGTGAAAATAAAGAAAGTTTTGAAGAAGAGATTAGAAAAAATAAACCTTACATAAAAGCATTAATTTTTGACCTTTTAAGTAGTGATCCAACAACTGGAGAACTTCATCAAAAAGACGCTGCCTTTATTGAGAACATTCATAATAGTTTTTCTTCTTTTAATATCCCAATATTTGTTTATAGTGGATATCTTCAAGCTCTTGAAGGAGAATATGAAAATAGTGGAACGGTTTATAAAATAGATAAAGATTTAGGGATTGCAGCTGTTCATAATAAAATTGAAAAACTTTATAAATCAGGTTTTATTGATGTTTTTAGTCCAAACGGAAAATTAAACAACTTAATATATACAGATTTACATCTTTCATTTACAAAACAATTTAGCAATAGCTCCCAAATTGAAGCAATAATTGATTCTATAGATATAGATGCAGGAGATAGACAAGAACGAGTTCAAAAAGTGTTTCAAAGAATTGCTATTAGGTCATTAATGTCTGGGTTATTAGCTCCAGAAATAGATTCTAATACTGGTCAGCCAAAAATTGATTTTTTAAATCCTGTTGAACACTATGTACAAAGAATCAGTCCTTATGAGTTTTGGACAGGTGATATATTTATGAAAAATGATAGTAGTAAATATTATATAATTATAACTCCAAGGTGTGATTTTGCTAGTAAAAATTTAGATGATTTCCTTGTTTGTGATTTAGTTATTGGCGATTTTCCTAATAAATTAAATTCAGAGGGAAAAGATAAAATAGGAAAAGCGCTTAATGATAATCCTCTTTATTCAGGATATAATAGATATATTCCTCCATGCCCACTTTTTGAGGGAGGCAAAATAGAATTATCAAAATATAAAATGGTCAATAAAGAAGAGTTGTCAAAAGATTTTAAAAGAATCATATCTCTAAGTGACGAGCTTACAAACGAAATTTTAGGAAAATTTGGAGCATATTTCTTTAGAAGTGGAATAAACCCATGGGACAAAGATGAAACTATTGCACATATAGCATCTAAATAGTTTAAATCATATTTCAAACCAAACCCACCACCCGAAGCCAAACACTTCGGGTATTTTTTTTACAAATACCACATCCCAACAACAAACACCCTATATACTTTTACTTTTTATCACGTGTATTACAACTAATAGAATAAGTAAAACAACTAATACAATAAGTAAAATTACTAGTAACAACTTTACTTTTAGAGTATTTATATGCAAAACAACTACTTACATATGTAAAACTATTTAATTGACCTGAAAAACAACTAGTAACAACTGCAAAACTAGTAGTTGAATAAGTAAAATTAGTAGTTACAACTGCAATATAATTTTTTACAACATCATGATACTTTATATCAATTATATTTAGTATTTTTACAGTAGTAACCACCATAAAAACAACTACCAAATGCTATACTTAAACCTAAAACCCGTACTAGAGGCACGCCAAATAGATAAACCCTACACCTTTTTGGTAAAAATTGGCATTGCGCCACATACCGCCCATAAAATTCTAGCAAACGACACGCACGTCATGCGTTTAGACAACCTCAACCTCATTTGTAAAGCACTCTACTGCCAACCCAACGACCTCTTACTTTTCAAACAAGACGCCAACAGTCCAGTAGACACTACTCATCCTCTAACCAAGCTCATTCCATCGGTAGAAGTCAGCAATTGGCAACACCAACTAAAAACATTACCGCTAGACAAAATAAAACAAATCAGCAAACTGCTTGAACAAACCGAAAATCAAGAATAATATTGATAAAACATTGAACATTAAATGTAGTAAAGCGTTTGTTGTAATGCTATTACACCAAATAATAGTGTTCATCATACTGAAACAATTCTAAATTTAGAATGTTAAAGTGTAATTTAAATTTGTTCATCTAAAAAAATCTTACCAAGTTTGTCTTGTTAAGTAAAGAAATAAAATGAAATTTATCACATGTACTATTTGTTGTATGATGCCGGAGACTTCCGCAGGGTACACTATGGTATAATTTTAAATTTTTAAAATACCATCAATAAAGCCTCTGCAATTGCAGGGGCTTTTTTTTTGTGGAAAACTATTACGAAAAAAATTCGAGTTACTAATTTATGTTAAAGGCAAATAATACTTAAAAAGAAAAAAAATGAAATTAGATTTTATCGCACTAGCCGTTCCGTTTTTTGTATCGTTCATGATCTTAGAATACTACATCAGCATCAAAAAAAACAAGAAAACGCACCAATTCAATGAAAGTATAGCCAATATAAATGTTGGAATATTTGAACGAATTTGCGACTTACTAACTACAGGCTCTTTCTTTTTTATTTTTACTTGGATTAATAAAAACTATGCCCTTTTTACCATCGAAAGCAATTGGGTAACCTGGATAGCCTTATTCTTAGCCACTGATTTAGTTTGGTATTGGTACCATCGTTTAGGCCATGAAGTTAACATTCTTTGGGCAGCTCATATTGTGCACCACCAAAGCGAAGATTTTAACTATACCGCTGCTGCACGTATAACGGTTATACAAGCCATAGCTAGAGGTGTCTTTTGGAGTATTTTGCCCCTAGTTGGATTTCCTCCTCACATGATTGTTATATTACTATTGATTCACGGAACATATCCGTTTTTTACACATACCCAACTTATTGGGAAGCTTGGATGGTTAGAATATATTATTGTTACTCCAACGCACCATGGAGTTCATCACAGCAGCAATACCGAATATTTAGACAAAAACTATGGTGATATGCTTATTATTTGGGATAAAATATTTGGGACTTATGCTGCAGAAACTGTAAAACCTTCCTATGGTTTGACCAAATCACTTGAAAGTCATAGCTTTCTTTGGCAACATTTTCATTATTTCTTAGAATTGTTTATTGCAGTCAAAATGTCCAAAACTATCAAACAAAAAATTGTAGTATTGTTGGGTAGTCCAAACGACCATGATCCAAGAATAAGACCATATTTGGAACGAAAATTATCTCAGAAAGTGACCAATATAACTCTTTCTGAAAAGTTAAAGAAGGCCATTTTAATAAAAACAATCACAACAACAATAGTATTGTTTTTAACAATATTGTTTTCCCATTTTTTACCTCCAATTAGCTTGTATTTGATTACAACTTTCATCATTCTTAGCGTCATTATTACAGGAGCTATGTTAGAACAAAAAAAATGGATTTTTCACTTGGAGTTCATAAGACTTGTAGTTATCTTCCTTGTAATGAATACAATTAGTAATGCCCCATTTTTGATAGATTTTGCTCTAGCTTTAACGGTTTGTATTGTAGCTTTTTACAACTCACTCAACAATAAATACCAACAATTTGTATTTTCAAGTTAAAATTTGAATTTCAAAACAATTATTCCTCAACTTTGTACTACTAAAAAATTAGTATGTTTTCATTTTTCAAAAGAAATAAGAACCAATTGTACACTGATCTACCTCCAGGAAAACGAATTGAAAAAATTGTTAGAGATCACATTGCGCCACCACTTATTGAATTGGGTTTTAATTTGTCCAAAACAGATTTGGAACTAAAAAGAAAAGTAGGTGATTTTGAGCAATCCATTCAATTTCAGAAAAGCAGAAACAACAACACCAATCAAATGGTTCGTTTCAGTTTTAGTTTTTCGGTTTGTTGCAAAAACTATGAAATATGGTATAAGGAAACATTCGGAGAAAAACTGAGTAACACTTATTCTAGTAATTCGATTACTTTTAGTTCAAACTTTAACTACATTCCCAATTGGACGAATACCAAAATGGAAGATTATTGGTATGATTTAGCTGTTGACGATAATTTGAAAATCAGTTCTGACATTATAGAAAAAATTATAAAAGTAGCCCTACCCTATATCGAAAATTTTTCGAATTGGAATAGTGTTTTCGAGGCATTAATGACTAAAGATCAACTAAAAAAAACAGCGCTATTACTCGATTTCTGTGAAATGAGAAACGATACAATTAAAGCCCAAGAAGTATTGCGTTGGTTTGAAAATCATCGGATAAAACCAAACTTGGATTCTGAAATTTTATCTGAAATTCAAAAAAGAATAGAACGTTTGTAACGATTATTCCTTAAACAAATCCTTAACCGAAACGTTGTCTCTTTCGGTAGCAACGGCTTCAAAGTAACTTTTTCGAGTCGCTCCCATTTCTTTAGCAACCCAAACTGAAGGAATCGTTTCTATCTGATTGTTGTAAGCCAAAACCGAAGCATTAAATGTTTTTCTTGCTAAAGCAATATCCTCTTCAACATCCAAAATGGTGCGTTGCAAATGCATCAAACTTTTATTAGATTTAAGTTCGGGATAACTCTCTACCGTCACCAAAACTTTAGAAAGCAACGAACTCAATTCATTCTCTTTCTGAATGCGTTCTTCCGATTGCAAATTAGAAGTACTCGTTTGATTTCTTAAACTCACTATTTTTTCTAAAGTGTTGCCCTCAAACTGCATCGATTGTTGCACCGATGCCACAACATTGGGAAGAATATCATAGCGCTTTTTCAAAACGGCATCCAAACCAGAATACGCATTTTCAACCGCATTTCTTTTTATCACAATGGAGTTGTAACTCACAAAAAAAACAAACGCAACAATGCCTAATAGCAAAACAATAAAAAACATAATAATCTTTTTTTAATCAAGCAAAGGTATGAAAATTGATGAATTAAAAAAGAAATCTATTATTGGAAACACATTTTAAAATATCCAATAAAAAATCGACAACATACCGAATTCAACAATTAAAAATGCTTTTTCTTACAATAATCGCACAATATTAAAATAATTCTTGCGTTATTAAAACAAAAACACTTCGCTTATGTAACATCGATACTTAACAATTAAAAACTATAAATTATGTCAAACGTTAGTATCTTTGAAAAAAAGTGGTTAGACCTTGTATTTGAAGGCAAAAACCAAAAGTATGGCGCCTACCAATTGCGTCGTGAAAGCGCTAAAACAACCCTATTTGCCTTACTTTTTGGAAGTACATTTTTGTTGGGCGGAATATTTCTGTTGAGTTCTTTTAATGTAAAACCAATTGCTGATATAAAAGATCCATTTGATGGTGACATTATTCGGGTTAATACTGTAAATCCGCCCATTAATAAAACGGATGAACCAAAAATCGAAAGACCGAAAACCGAAAATCATGCGGCACCTGAAGTCAAACCAAATGCGCCACTAGAAGTAGCTCCAACACCACAGGCACAAGCAGAAGTGCCAACCAATGCTGAACAACCAAGAACTCCAGTTACCCTAGGCGCACCGGGTATAGGCACACCAGGTACAACGCCAATTAATACCGGTGGCGGTGGAACTTCAACGGAAAACCGACCTTCAAACAACCCAGTAAATTCAAAAGAACTAGACAGACAACCTATGTTTCCTGGCGGTATTAAAAATTTCTATCAATATGTGGGAGACAATTTTGAAAGACAGCAAATTGAAGAAGGTGAAACGGTTAAAGTAATGGTGTCTTTTGTAATCGAAAGAAATGGTACGATGACTGATATCGATGTTGTAGAAAAAACAAATCCTACTGTTGATAAAGAAGCAATACGCGTATTAAAATCATTAAAAATCAAATGGGCTCCAGGATTTAAAGATGGTGAAGCCGTTCGAACTCGCTATACACTTCCTATCACCGTTCAAGGCGAATAATCTATTTATAATTAAAATCGTAGACTTTGGAAACCTGTTACTATTTGTAGCAGGTTTTTTCATTTAAAACAAATGATAAATATTTCTTAATGCTCTAAAAAACTAAAATCTAAAGTCGGAAATCTAAAATCAACATTCGTATCTTTGCGGTTCTAAAATTATGTATGAGCATGGAATCGATTAATGAAAATACTCTTCCCATTGGAAAGCCAAAATGGCTCAAAGTAAAATTACCCATTGGTCAAAAGTACACTGAACTTCGCGGTTTGGTAGACAAATACAAATTAAACACCATTTGTACTTCGGGCAGTTGTCCTAATATGGGTGAATGCTGGGGAGAAGGAACTGCTACATTTATGATTTTAGGAAATACGTGTACGCGTTCTTGCGGTTTTTGTGGTGTAAAAACGGGTCGTCCAGAAAATGTAGATTGGGATGAACCTGAAAAAGTAGCGCGTTCTATAAAAATCATGAACATCAAACATGCCGTAATTACCAGTGTGGATCGAGATGATTTAAAAGATATGGGATCGATCATTTGGTTGGAAACCGTAGAAGCCATTCGACGTATGAATCCAGAAACCACTTTAGAAACTCTAATTCCCGATTTTCAGGGAGTGGAACGCATTATAGACCGTATTGTGGAAGCCAATCCAGAAGTGGTTTCTCACAATATGGAAACCGTTCGCCGATTGACTCGTGAAGTACGTATACAGGCCAAATACGATCGAAGTTTAGCCGTTTTAAAATACTTAAAAGAAAAAGGCATCCGCCGAACTAAATCGGGAATCATGCTCGGACTTGGAGAAACCGAAGAAGAAGTGATCCAAACCATGCAAGATTTACGTGATAACAATGTTGATATTGTAACCATTGGCCAATATTTACAACCTAGTAAAAAACACTTGCCTGTTAAAGAATACATTACACCGGAACAATTTGAAAAATACGAAAAAATTGGTAAAGAAATGGGATTCCGACATGTAGAAAGTGGCGCTTTGGTACGTTCATCCTATCATGCACAAAAACATATTTTATAACCCGAAGATTATTTTAAATTAATTGAAAACAAAAATTGCCATTAACGGTTTTGGTCGCATTGGACGCAATCTTTTTAGATTACTCCTCAAACATCCTTCTATTGAAGTTGTTGCAATAAACGATATTGCCGACAATCGAACCATGGCACATCTCATAAAATACGATAGCATTCATGGCGTGTTACCCTATGCCGTTACTTTTGATGAAAAATCCATTAGTATTGAAGGTAAATCGTATGCTTTTTTTCATGAAAAAGAAATCTCAAATTTAGATTGGTCTGAAATTGATATTGTAGTAGAATCTACTGGAAAATACAAGTCTTTTGAAGACATCAACAAACATATTATAGCTGGTGCTAAAAAAGTAATTCTGTCGGCACCATCGGAAGTTCCAGAAATACAAACGGTTGTTTTAGGAGTTAACGAACACATTCTTGACGGTACTGAAAATATAGTTTCTAACGCGAGTTGTACCACCAACAATGCCGCGCCAATGATGAAAGTAATTAACGATTTGTGTGGTATCGAACAGGCTTACATCACCACGGTTCACTCCTATACTACCGACCAAAGTTTACACGATCAACCGCACAAAGATTTGCGAAGAGCTCGTGGTGCCAGTCAATCTATTGTGCCAACAACCACTGGAGCTGCTAAAGCATTGACCAAAATTTTTCCAGAAATGGAAGGAAAAATTGGTGGATGTGGCATTCGTGTTCCAGTTCCTGATGGTTCATTAACAGACATTACCTTTAATGTGAGTAGAGAAGTTTCTATTGATGAAATTAATGCCGCTTTCAAAAAAGCCTCTCAAACCTACTTAAAAGGAATTTTAGATTATACCGAAGATCCAATTGTTTCTGTAGACATTATTGGCAATACAAACTCCTGTCTTTTTGATGCCCAACTAACTTCTGTTATTGACAAAATGGTTAAGGTTGTAGGTTGGTACGACAATGAAATAGGTTATTCATCGAGAATAATTGACTTAATACTTCATTTTCAAAAATAATTTTGTTATTTTAGACCTACATTTTTTCATTCAACAATGAATATGAGGTACTATTTTGTTTTATTTTTTTTAGTTCCAATACTACTTTTTTCTCAAAAATCAACAACTGAGAAAATTGATAGCACTAATTATTACATAGAATTAGTGAAATTTAATAAAGGACTTAATAATTATAAAAACTGTCTTCACTATTCTCAAATGGCATTGGATTATGCCCACAAAACAAACAATCAAAAATCAATTGCCGATAGTTATTCCAACTTAGGAACTGTGTATCTTGAATTAAAAAAATTCAATGATGCTATTGATGTTTTAATACATAGTATTGCAATTTATACCACTTTACCTTCTTCTTCAGAACAAGCTTTTGCCCATTATAGCTTGGGAATTTGCTATATGGAAAAAAATAATTTCACAATGGCTGAACAAAACTTCAATAAGGCCGGAATTATTTATGACCGCTTAAAATCGCCAAAAGCAATTGAAATGATTAACCTACAAAAAGGTATTGTTTATATTGAGAAAGGTCGTTTGGATTTAGGAATGGCAATTTTAGAAAAAATTATTGCAAAACAAGACAGCTCAGACATTTATAAAACAAAAGCAGAAGCACTGTATCAAGTTGGAAAAATCGAAATTAAAAAAAAACGGTACAACTTAGCCACCAATTATTTGTTAAGAGCGTTAAATGAAAACACAAATAATCTAGAACAGCGCTCCAAAATTACACTTGCTTTAAGTGATTCATTTGAAAAATCCATGAATATGGAGAAAGCACATGATTATTTAAAAGAATATGTAAAACTAAAAGACAGTTTGACTAAAATTACCAATCAAAGAATTGGAATAGAAGACTTTACCTCTTTTAAAAATTCGGAACGATTAAAAACTATCGAACAAATTGATAAAGAAAATAAAACCCAGCAAAAAGCCAATAATTTTGCCAAACTTATCAGCATACTTGCCATAGCTTTGATTTCTATTTTATCGCTTTTGAGTTTGTCATTATACAAAAATAACATCCTCCGAACCCAATCCAATACCTTATTAAAAGAGAAAAATAACGAATTGCAAGTGGCTAAAGAAAATGCTGAAAAAGCCACAAAAGCCAGATCAGAATTCCTTTCAACCGTGAGCCACGAATTGCGAACGCCGCTCAATGCCATTAACGGAATAACCCATTTACTTTTAGAAGAAAATCCAAAACAAAGTCAGCTGAACTACCTAAATTCATTGAAATTTTCTGGAAACTACCTACTCACTTTTATCAATGATATTCTTGAAATTAACCGCATTGAATCTGAAAACATCCCAGTTGAAAGCATCAACTGCAACATAAGAGAACATCTTGCCAATATTCAAACATCATTTAAAGAAATTGCTCAAGAAAACAAGAATACTTTCATTATTGAAGTAGACAATACCATTCCAGAAAATATCATTTGTGATCCTACTAAATTGTCTCAAATATTCATCAATTTGGTCAACAATTCTTTGAAGTTCACCAAAAAAGGACATGTAAAATTAATTGCCAAATTAGAGTCTATTGAAGACCATAAAATTGAGATATTATTTGAAGTTTCCGACAACGGAATTGGTATTCCCGACGATAAACAAGCCGAAATTTTTGACAGTTTCTCTCAAGGTTCTATTGAAATAAATCGAAAATACGGCGGCACTGGACTGGGATTAGCTATTGTAAAAAAACTTACCGAACTTCTTGGAGGCACCATTCAATTGAACAGTAAAGTTGGTCTCGGAACTACTTTTTATTTTACGCTACCTTTTGAAGTGGGTTCTTCTGAAATAGTGAAACAAAAAAATGAAAACTTTGAAAATATTGATATTCAAAATAAAAAAATACTGTTGGTTGAAGACAATAAAATCAATCAAATGATTACCAAGAAGATGCTTGAAAACAGAGGGATTTCATGTAAAATACTTGATAATGGGGAAGATTGTGTTACCGTTATGAAACAAAACAAAGAACGTTTTGATTTGATATTGATGGATGTTCACCTTCCGGGAATAAACGGAACGATAGCGACTCAACAAATTCGCGATTTCAATACTCAAATTCCAATTATTGCATTAACGGCAATTTCGTTAAACGAAAATCGGGAAATGTTGCTTTCGTATGGCATGACCGACGTATTAACCAAACCCTTTGAACCCGAGAATTTCTATAAAATAATTGCACAAAACTTGTTATAAAAAAAGACGCTACTTCTAGCGTCTTTCTTATTTAGTATTGTTTGATAAGCTCTTTGATTAGCAATCTCACAAATGGTTCTGCTTTTTCTGCGGCTTTTAAAACCTCGGCATGGTTCACTTCTTCAATGTTTTCTTCATCACCCATATCGGTAATTACCGACAATCCAAACGTTTCCAATTCCATGTGGCGTGCTACAATAACTTCTGGCACCGTTGACATACCCACACAATCAGCTCCAATATTTTTCACCATTCTGTATTCTGACAACGTCTCAAAAGTTGGTCCTTGTAATCCCATATAAATCCCATCTTGAACGGTAATTCCATTTTCCAAAGCTATTTCTTTAGCCTTTGCTATCATCGCACGGCTGTATGGCTCACTCATGTTAACAAATCGCGGTCCAAAACGCTCGTCATTTTTTCCACGAAGTGGATGTTCGGGCATCATGTTGATATGATCGGTAATTAAAACGATTGACCCTACTTTATAATTTGGATTTACACCACCAGAGGCATTAGACACAACCAATTTAGTAACTCCAAGATATTTCATTACACGTACAGGAAAAGTTACTTGCTTCATATCATATCCTTCATAAAAATGGAAACGCCCTTGCATAGCTACCACTTTTTTACTACCAATAGTTCCAAAAACCAATGCTCCTTTATGTCCTTGAACGGTAGAAACTGGAAAATTTGGAATTTCATTGTAAGGCAACGTAAATTCAACTTGAATATCCTGTGTAAAACTTCCTAAACCTGACCCTAAAATCACCCCATATTCTGGCGTAAATCCCGTTTTTTCTTTGATGTAATTAACCGTTTCTTGTACTTGTTCCCACATAATTTAAAATTGTTTTGTCAAAATTATCTCCATTAGAAAGGAACTTACTTTTTATGGGTAAATAATAAAGTGAGTCCAAATCTTGATCTTTCAACCGCACATAATCCTTTTCGGTAGTGATAATTAACTTTTTGTTTGCTTTGTTTTTTATTTGTTTGATATCGTTTTCTGTAAAATGATGATGATCAGGATAAACCATTTTTTCATTTTTTTCAGCCTGCAAATATGCAAAAAAGGGTTCGGGTTTTGCTATTCCAGCCAAAAGTAATTTATCAAGAGTACTAATTTCTACAACCGATTTACTATCATTTTGAGTATACACCTTATCATCATAATCAATACAACTAAAATAAATAGGCATTTCTAAACCAAGGCTCTTTTTGACATTTTGCTGTGCAATTTCCGATAAATCTTTCGGACATTTTGTGATAATTATCACATCGGCTCTTTTGGCACCATTGCTACTTTCGCGAAGAGTGCCCGTAGGAAGCAACAAATCAGTACAAAACAAATCATCATAAGCCGAAAGCAAAATGTAAAAACCTGCTTTTACTTTTCGGTGTTGAAATGCATCGTCTAATAAAATAACCTCAGGTTGAATAGGTAAAGACAACAATCGTTCAATACCGTTTTTCCGATGGGCATCAACAGCCACTTGAATCGTTGGAAATTTTTGATGCATTTGAAACGGTTCATCTCCCAGAACATCAGCATTTGAAGTTGCATCGGCCAAAACAAACCCCTTCGATTTTCGTTTGTAACCTCTACTCAAAGTAGCAATTTTATAATTTGGCGAAAGCAACCGAATTAAATATTCTATTTGTGGTGTCTTTCCGGTTCCGCCAACACTCAAATTTCCGACAGCAATAACTGGAACGTCAAAAGAATACGATTTTAAAATTCCATTATCATACAAGAAATTTCTAATAGAAGTTATCCATCCATATAAAATGGAAAAAGGAAAAAGTAAATACCTTAAAATAATCATAGTACGAAAGTAACATTTTTTTATCTTTGGATGGAAATAAATTTGAAAAATGAAATTTAGTGTACAACTCTTAATTGCTTTTCTGTGCTGCTTTTCTATGGCTCATGCTCAAGAAAATAAAGATGCTGCAATACTCAAATTTTTATTGAGTAAATACTATCAAAATGAAAAAGTAATCGTCAAAAATCGATTGCAATTCTTGAGCCTTTATTGTAACAAAGCCCCTAATAATGAAGAAACTTTAGAGGTTATCAATAAAAGTCCGTTGTTACAACAAAATGCAACCGAAATCAAAAAACAAATCAACAACCCATCCAACGAAGATTGGTCGAAAGAATACAACGCTATTTTTAACAATCAAAATCAGTATTTAAAAAGCAAAGTCAATGCCTGTCTATCACTAGATGAGTTTCATAAAGTATCTAAACGGTTTAATGACAACAACCAACGACTAATGATTGTGAGCAAACCCATGTATTTTGGCCAAAAATATTGCTTAGTAAAGGTGGCTTTTTATCGAAATATCGAACACAACTCAGGCAGTTATTTTTTGTTTGAAAATATAAACGGTGAATGGATCGTCAAAGAAACGTTGAACGAATGGACCACCTAATTTTTATAGAATAAAATCACATGAAAATAAAAGAAATACTTTCAATTCTAGAAGAAATGGCACCTTTGGCCTATGCCGAAGATTTTGATAATGTGGGACTATTAGTGGGCAATCCAGATAATGAAACCACAGGCGTTTTGGTATGCCACGATGCTCTAGAAAATGTAATTGATGAAGCCATTGCCAAAAATTGCAATTTAGTAGTATGCTTTCATCCTATTCTTTTCTCTGGATTGAAAAAAATTACGGGTAAAAATTATGTAGAACGTTCTGTTTTAAAAGCCATTAAAAGCGACATCGCTATTTATGCCGTTCATACTGCTTTAGACAATCATAAAAATGGAGTCAACAAAATTTTCTGTGATGCATTGGGATTGGTTAAAACCAAAGTTCTAATTCCCAAGACCAACTTCATTCAAAAATTAGTGACGTACACGATACCTGAAAATGTAGAGCAAGTTCGTAAGGCACTGTTTGATGCTGGTGCTGGTAAAATTGGTAATTATGAAGATTGTAGTTTTAATTCACAAGGCATGGGAACCTATATGGGAAATGAAAATAGCAATCCCGAAATTGGCGAACGATTTGAATTTGTTGAAGCACCCGAAATTAAAATAGAAGTAACATTTGAAAAACATTTACAAAGTAAAATCCTAAAAGCGTTGTTTACTAATCATGTTTACGAGGAAATTGCCTACGAAATTTACGATTTACAAAACACCCATCAAAACATCGGTTTGGGAATGATTGGCGAACTCGAAAACCCAATGCCAGAAAGCGAATTTATGGCTTTTGTTAAAGACAAAATGCAATGTGGTGGTATTCGGCACTCTACATTCACAGGAAAAAAGATACACAAGGTTGCCGTATTGGGCGGTTCAGGTAGTTTTGCAATTAAAAATGCGATTCAAGCTGGAGCAGATGTTTTTTTAACCGCCGATTTGAAATACCACAACTTTTATGAGGCTGAAAATCAGTTAGTTTTAGCTGATATCGGACACTTTGAAAGTGAAAGATATACAAAAAATTATATTGTTGATTTTCTTAAAGAAAAAATTACTAATTTTGCACCTAATTTGTCGCAAGACAGAATTGTTTTATCAGAAGAAAATACAAATCCAGTTAAGTACTTATAAAATATGGCTACTACAAAAGAATTGAGCGTTGAAGAAAAATTAAGAGCGCTTTACGATTTACAGATTATCGACACCAGAATTGACGAAATTAGAAATGTAAGAGGCGAATTGCCTTTAGAAGTGGAAGATCTTGAAGATGAAGTAGCTGGTTTGACTACTCGTTTGGAAAAATTACAATCCGATTTAGTACTAATTGAAGACAGCATCAAAGCTAAAAAAGTAGCTATTGAAGATCATTCCTCTGCGATTAAAAAATATACCGAACAACAAAAAGACGTTCGTAACAATAGAGAATTCAATGCGTTAACTAAAGAAGTAGAATTCCAAGAATTGGAAATTCAATTGGCTGAAAAGCAAATTAAAGAAATGAAAGCTTCTATTGAACACAAAAAAGAAGTAATCTCTAATTCTAAAGAGCGTTTAGAACAAAAAACGACACACTTAAAACATAAAAAAGCCGAATTGAACGACATTATGGCTGAAACTCAAAAAGAAGAAAGTTTCTTAATTGAGAAATCTGCCGAGTATGAAGGACAAATCGAAGATCGATTGTTAGCCGCATACAAAAGAATTCGTTCTAGCGTAAGAAATGGTTTGGCTGTTGTATCTATCGAACGTGGTGCTTCTGCTGGTTCATTCTTTACTATTCCGCCTCAAACACAAGTTGAAATCGCTTCTAGAAAAAAAATCATCACCGATGAACATTCAGGAAGAATTTTAGTGGATGCTTCTCTTGCTGAAGAAGAAAGAGAAAAAATGGAAAAATTATTCGCAAAAATGTAATACTCTGAATCCCGATTATGTCGGGATTTTTTTTATGCAAAAAATCATTCAAACTATACTAGCCAAAATTATCGGATTATACATCAACACTTTAAGTTATGTATATCCTCAAAAAGCCTATGCTTTAGCGTACACCTTTTTTAGCAATCCACGAAAAGGAAAACTCAACCCAAGGGAGTTGCCTAAAATCTTACTCAAAGCCGAACAAAAAAAACATTCGTTCAACGAACACACGTTTCACACCTATACTTGGAAAGGAAATGACGAAATTATTTTATTGGTTCACGGTTGGGAAAGCAATGCAGCACGTTGGAAAAAACTAGTCAACCGATTAAAAAAAACAGGTAAAACCATCATTGCAATCGACGGTCCAGCGCACGGATTAAGTAGTGGTAAGGAATTTAATGTTCCAACCTATGCGGAATTCATTGACCAAGCCGTTCAAAAATTCAATCCCAAAATTGTAATCGGACATTCCATTGGCGGTAATGCCCTAGCCTATTTCCAGGCGCATTACAGTCATAGTTTTGAGAAAATGATACTCATTGGAGCGCCATCCGATTTTGACGTAATTCTACATAATTTTGTCAAAATTTTAAGTCTAAACCAGCGAGTACACCAATCCTTAATCGAGTATCCCAAAGCCCGATTTAACATAACCATTCAAGATTTTTCGGCTTCCAAATTCCTAAAAAACACCACCATTGAAGGCATTATCGCACACGATATTGAAGACGATGTAGTGCTTTATGAAGAAGGAACCAAAATTGCTAATTCCTGGAAAACAGCCGAGTTTATTACCACAAAAGGCCTCGGACACAGCATGCACGGCGAATATTTATACCAAAGCATTGCGAGTTTTATAGAAGCGTAATCGCTCGGGACGTATCTACAAACCCTATTCCTGCCATCCGCTAAATCCCAATAAATTGAGATACCGCTGCTGTCAGGGCTAGATAGTAATGGTCTTGAATACAAAATAAAATTCCTAAGAAGCTTCAAAATTCAAAATTCCATGTTGAATGTTCAACATGGAATTTTGAATTTTGAACTAATCAAATCTACTTTCTCTATTTATATATAATAGTAGCTTATTCGTAATTCAAAATTAGTATTTTTGCGCTATGGAAGAAAACCTAACGCGCATCAACAAATTTTTATCCGAAACCGGATTCTGCTCTCGTCGTGAAGCGGATAAACTCATCGAACAAGGTCGAGTAACCATCAACGGTGTCGTTCCTGAAATGGGTACCAAAATTGCACCCAATGATGAAGTGCGGGTTGATGGCAAAATTGTACGCGAAAGCACTAAAAAACGAGTGTATCTGGCCTTTAACAAACCACCCGGAATTGAATGTACCACCAATCTTGACGTGCGTGATAATATTGTAGATTACATCAATTATCCCGAACGTATTTTTCCAATAGGCCGGCTTGATAAAGCCAGTGAAGGACTCATCTTTATGACCAACGATGGTGATATTGTAAACAAAATTCTTCGTGCGCGAAATAATCACGAAAAAGAATATATTGTAACCGTAAACCGACCAATCACCGACCGTTTTATTGAGCGTATGGCCAACGGAATTCCCATCTTAGAAACCGTTACACGAAAATGCAAAGTTGAACAAGTCAGTAAATATGTGTTTAGAATCATTTTAACACAGGGATTAAACCGACAAATCCGTAGAATGTGTGAATACTTAGATTTTGAAGTAACCGCCTTAAAAAGAACCCGAATCATCAACATTTCACTTGATGTTCCATTGGGACGCTACCGCGAATTGACCGATGCCGAAATCAACCAACTCAACCAGCTGATTGAGCCTTCTAGCAAAACTGAAGAAGCGAGTTTACCTAAAGTAACACCCAAAATAGCGCCTACTTTTAGAAAAGATTTTAGAAAACGATAACCTAAAAAAAATCCCGATTGACATCGGGATTTTTCTTTATTTACTTAAGTACATTTTTCGTCTGGAATACAGTTCATAAAACTGATCGTCTTTCAAATCGTCTATAAACAATATACTTTCACCTGTTGACTTCATTTCGGGTCCGAGTGCTTTGTTAACATCTTTAAATTTGCTGAAAGAGAAAACCGGTTGTTTTATAGCATAGCCTTTCAATTGCGGATTGAAAGTAAAATCGGTTACTTTGTTTTTACCCAACATCACTTTGGTCGCATAATTCACATACGGTTCGCCATAAGCTTTAGCAATAAATGGAACCGTTCTAGAAGCACGTGGATTGGCTTCAATGATGTAAACAATATCGTCTTTAATCGCAAATTGAATGTTGATTAAACCAACGGTTTGCAAAGCAAGAGCTATTTTTTTGGTATGATCTTTAATTTGTTGCATTACAAATTCACCCAAATTAAATGGCGGCAAAGTAGCATTAGAATCACCTGAATGAATTCCACACGGTTCTATATGCTCCATAATTCCGATGATGTACACGTTTTCACCATCACAAATGGCATCGGCTTCAGCTTCAATAGCGCCATCCAAATAATGATCCAATAGTAATTTATTTCCTGGAATCGATTTCAATAAATCAATAACATGTTCTTCCAGTTCTTGTTTGTTGATGACAATTTTCATTCCTTGTCCGCCCAAAACATAAGAAGGACGCACCAATAATGGGAAATCTAAAACATCTGCTAAAGCACTCGCTTCATCGGCGCTTTCAGCAATTCCGAACTTCGGAAATGGAATTTTTAAATCGGTTAATAATTCGGAGAAACGACCTCTATCTTCCGCTAAATCCAAAGCATCAAATGAAGTTCCTAATATTTTGATTCCGTATTTAGATAATTTTTCGGCTAATTTCAAAGCGGTTTGTCCACCCAATTGTACAATGACACCTTCGGGTTTCTCATGACGAATGATATCGTAAATATGTTCCCAAAAAACAGGTTCAAAATACAATTTATCAGCGGTATCAAAATCAGTAGAAACCGTTTCTGGATTACAGTTGATCATGATGGTTTCATAACCGGATTCTTTGGCTGCTAAAACTCCGTGAACACACGAATAATCAAACTCAATTCCTTGACCGATTCTATTGGGTCCTGAACCCAAAACCACTACTTTCTTCCTTTCTGTTACCACACTTTCATTGTGTACGTAGCGTTCCCCAGTAGCTGTTTGGATTTCTGCTTCGAATGTCGAGTAATAATAAGGCGTTTGCGCTTTAAATTCGGCGGCACACGTATCCACCAATTTATAAACACGCTTGATGTTCATGTCGTCACGCAATTTATACACCTGACTTTCTAAACAACCCAACATGTGCGCAATTTGTCGGTCGCCATAGCCTTTTTGCTTGGCTTCCAACAACAATTCTTTTGGTAAATTATCTAACTTATAGGTTGAAATTTCTTTTTCTAACGAATACAATTCCTCGTATTGCTTCAAAAACCACATGTCAATTTTGGTAATTTCGTGAATTCTGCTTAACGGAATTCCCATCGCAATAGCATCGTATATTACAAAAACGCGATCCCAACTGGCATATGTTAGTTTTTCAATAATTTGTTCGTAGTTTTTATAGCCTTTTCCGTCTGCTCCTAGCCCATTACGTTTAATTTCAAGCGATTGAGTAGCTTTGTGAAGCGCTTCTTGAAACGAACGGCCAATTCCCATCACTTCACCAACCGATTTCATTTGAAGTCCTAAGGTTCTATCGGCACCTTCAAATTTATCGAAATTCCAACGTGGTATTTTTACGATTACATAATCCAAAGTTGGTTCGAATAACGCCGAAGTCGATTTGGTAATTTGGTTTTGCAGTTCATCTAAGTGATACCCTAAAGCAAGTTTTGACGCAATTTTTGCAATCGGATAACCCGTTGCTTTTGAAGCTAACGCCGAGGAACGAGAAACTCTCGGATTAATTTCAATCGCTACTATATCTTCTTTTTCATCGGGTGAAACGGCAAATTGCACGTTACAACCACCTGCAAAATTACCGATAGAGCGCATCATTAAAATGGCCATATCACGCATTTTTTGGAAAGTCGTATCCGATAAGGTCATCGCTGGAGCCACTGTGATGGAATCTCCGGTATGAATTCCCATTGGATCCATATTTTCGATAGAACAGATGATAACTACGTTGTCGTTTTTATCACGTAAAAGTTCCAATTCGTATTCTTTCCAACCCAATAAAGCTTTATCAATTAAGACTTCATGAATGGGTGACATTTCTAAACCATAGGTTAGTTTTTCGTCAAATTCTTCTTTGCTGTGTACAAAAGCAGCTCCGGTTCCGCCCAACGTAAACGAAGGACGAATCACTAATGGAAAACCAAATTCTTGAGCAATTTCTTTTCCTTTTAAGAACGAAGTTGCCGTTTTGGCTGGTGCTGCAGGAACCCCTATTTTTTCTAATAATTGTTTGAATTGTTCCCGGTCTTCGGTAATGTTAATGGCATTAACATCGACACCAATCATACGCACATTAAAATCTTCCCAAATGCCTTTTTCGTCGGCTTCTAAACACAAATTTAAAGCCGTTTGTCCGCCCATAGTTGGCAACACAGCATCAATTTGTGGATGTTCTTTTAGAATTTGAATGATGGATTTGGTCGTTAATGGCAATAAATAAACGTGATCCGCCATAGATGGATCGGTCATGATGGTTGCTGGATTGGAATTAATTAAGATGACTTCAATTCCTTCTTCACGAATGGATCGTGCTGATTGTGAACCAGCATAATCAAATTCACAGGCTTGCCCGATTACAATTGGACCTGAGCCTATAATTAAAACCGATTTAATGGAGTTGTCTTTTGGCATTGTAGTTAGTGTGTAAGTTGTGTATTATTAGTTGTGTGTTGTTTCTTTCAGTTCAATATTCAAAATTCGTTGTTCATCTGTTCAACATTCATTTTAAAGATTGAATAACGAATATTGAATTTTGAAGTTCTTCCCAATATATTTTCAATTTCTTAATTCCTTGTTCATCTGTTCAACATTCAATTTAAAGATTGAATAACGATTAACGAATGTTGAATTTTTGAAGTTCAGACCTAGCCCTGATTGTAGTGAAAATCCTTTTTAATTTTTCTTTAAAATTAAAAAGATTGTAACGGAAAGCAGGAAATAGCTTCTAAAACTTATCAAATTTTATAAACAGGTTTAAAAAAAAGCCGCTACTAATAAAAGTAACGGCTTGATATTGATTAGAAACTAATCATTATTTTTTGTGTCTTGGTTCGCAAGAAACAGTCAATTTATGTCTTCCTTTAGCTCTACGACGCGCAAGGACTTTTCTTCCATTTGCAGAAGCCATTCTGTCCATAAATCCGTGTTTATTTCTTCTTTTTCTTTTCGATGGTTGAAACGTTCTTTTGCTCATTGCTTTTTATCTTTAAATCGTATAATAATCGTTTTGTAGGTCTTTTTAAAACCGAGTGCAAATATACAAAGGTTTTTATTACTTGCAAGTAGTTTTTTAAAAATATTTTAAAAACCTTTTATTACCTTTGCAACCTAAATTTTTATTATTATGTTTCACAGAAATATCAAGCTTGTCATTGCAGCATTAATCTTGGCTACAGCCGTATGGCAATTTACCGAAAGTAATATAGGAAATGGGATTTTCCTGATTCTTTTGACATTAATTCCAATTTTCTTATATTTTAGAAATGAATTTATATTGTTAGCTTTTTTACAATTGCGTAAGCAAAATTTCCCTGGAGCAAAAGCTTGGCTGGATAAAATCAAAAATCCAGAAACGGCTTTAGTTCAAAAACAACAAGGATATTACAACTACTTAAACGGGATTATGCTTTCGCAAACTAATTTGATTCAAGCAGAAAAATACTTTAAAAAAGCAATCGAATTGGGATTGAATATGGATATGGATTTGGCGGTTGCCAAATTAAATCTTGCTGGTGTTGCTTTATCACGCAGAAGAAAACTAGAAGCTACCAACTTAATTGCTGAAGTTAAAAAGTTAGACAAACAAGGAATGCTTGCCGATCAGATAAAAATGATGAAAGAGCAAATGAAGAAAATCTAAGAAAGTTAGAAGTACGAACTTAAAAGTACAAAATATAAAAAAAGGCTTTAGAGATTATCTAAAGCCTTTTTCATTTAATATCCTGACGTTGGAATTTCAATCAAATATTTCTTTTTAGTGGTGTTGACCAATTTCTTATCCCTCAACCACGGATTGTGAATTTTTAATATCTTATAGTTAATCCCTTGCGCTTTGGCAAAACTAGCTAAATCGGTAATGGTGCTATCTACTTCTATAGTTTTAGTGGGAATATTTTCATACAACTCCTCTTTCGAAACATCAAACCCATACAAATTTGGGTGTTGCATGATTTCTTTCAAAGCTAAAATTCTAAAAACATAACGCGAAGTTTCGTCGGTTAAGGCTAAATCGTAGTAATCATTTACTTTTTGTTCGGTGATTTTGGTATTAACACCATTCATTCCGCCGTTGTAAGAGGCTGCTGCTAAGGTCCAGTTTCCAAATTTTTGCTTGGCGGCTACTAAGTATTTACAAGCCGCTTCGGTAGATTTTTGAAGGTGATACCGCTCGTCGACAATGTCATTAACTTCCATCCCTTTTTCTTTCGCAGTATCGGGCATAAATTGCCATACTCCTTTAGCTCCTGACGCCGAAACTGCATTTAACAAAGCGCTCTCTATCACTGCTAAATATTTAAAATCATCTGGCACGCCGTATTGCTTTAGGATTGGCTCTATAATTGGAAATGCTCTATTAGCACGCTTCATGATTAAAATTGTAGACGAGTGCAAATTGGCATTGACCAATAATTCTCTATCAAAACGCTCTCTTACATCAGCGATATTTAAAGGCGCTTTTTCACCTGCAAAATCAACTACTGAAGGAAAATATTGAGCTGTTCCTTCGTGCAGAAGTTTTTTCTTAGCATCACCTGATAGCGCAAACATAAATAAGCCACTTGCAAAAACAACAATCGAGATTACTCCGAAAACTTGAATCTTTTTCATTTTCAATACTTTTTATTATGCTACAAAACTACAAAAATCGCGCCGAAAAACTATGGTTTATCTTCTAAAATGATTTTTGGCAAATGTTGATTGAACCAACGAAAACGATTCAAAATCATCATGTGTGTACCGCCTTTAACATTGACAAACTCTTTAATGTATTTGACTGGAAAAACTTCATCAGCATCGCCATGAATATGAATAACGTTGGGATCAATCTGGACTCTTTCCCAACAAATTACTTGCTCGATTGCCCAGTCTAAATACTCTTTATTACGCATGTGTAAAAATTGCTCATACAACTTTAATCTTTGCTTCATTACGTCGCCAAAAGCATATTTTACTAGCTTTTCAACATCTTGAAGCAACCCTGTTGGCACTAATTTATACGCTTTTGTTGTCTTGGCAATCTTCATTCTTCGTGGTAATTCTTTATTCGACTTAACGCTAGAAACAATGATTAATTTTCTCAAGTTTAAAAATTGCGCCATTTCCTGAACCAAGATGCCACCAAAAGAAACGCCTACTAAAACGGCATTATCGTGTGTCACTTTTTGAGCCATTCGTTGGGCATAACTTTGCAGCGATTCTTGTTTTTCGGGCATAAACCATTCTAAAAGATGGATTTCAAACGTCTCTTTTGGCAGGTCAATTCGTTCAAAAATAGAAGCACTAGCGGCCAATCCTGGCATAAAATAAACTGAAATCTTACTCATAATTTTAACGTATTTCGATGGCATTATCCATTATTTATTCCGAAATTTGCATAAAATTAATTTATTTATTCCACTTGATTATGAACCCAGCGTTAATTTTAGAAAAAATGGAGATTAAAGACAATACATTTGCTAGACAATTTGAGACTTTAGTTGATGGAAAGTTAGTTTCTCTTGAATATTCTTTCCAAGAAAAGAAAATTTTTCTAACCCGAATCAACGTTCCAGATGGCTTTAACGATGAAGAATTTATAAATGATTTGTTGAAAAACATTATGGAAATCGCTTACGAACGCAAATTAAAAGTCGTTCCGATTTTACCAAAAATTGCTTTATTCTTCAGAAAAAACACAACGTATAGAGATTTATTACCTCCTGGAATAAAGATCTAACACTGAGACAAATAAAAAATCCCAAATTCTTTTTTAATTAGGAATTTGGGATTTTTTATTTATTTTTATGCAATGAATATTGAAGAACTAAACCAAAATATCGTTGCCTTTTTTGAAACTATCGAAAAATATTACGGCTGTAAAACCGAAATTACAGAAGGATTGTTTGCCGATTATGGTGATTTGGATGCCAATTTAACCACCTGGAATTTATCCCAATTTGATTTAATTCGATCAGCTTACAGAACTAATGGCGGTCGCTTTATGTTTGAAGGACAAACCATGTACTACGAAATTTCAGGCGAACGCATAATCGATTTCAAACAACCCGGACGCCATAAATTTGAATTCGTCGAACAATACAGTGAATCTGTTTTTAGAATCACCAAAATCGAATTTCACTCTATTTACTAGGCTTCCACATTTACACCCGAGCCTGCAGAGCGAACTGGCGAAGCAAATTCCATTCGAACACTACCGTCTTCATCGATGCGAGTCAAATTGATTTCGTGTAATGTATTGACCAATTCTGGATTCCACGGTGTTTTTACTTTGACATAATTTTCTGTAAATCCGTGAATGTAACCTTCTTTATTTTCGCTTTCAAAAAGTACCGTTCTATTACTTCCAATTTGACTTTCATAGAAGGCACGACGCTTTTTAACCGATAATCCGCGTAGCATTTTACTTCTTTTAGAACGCACATTCATTGGAACGACATCAGTCATTGCGGCCGCCTCAGTATTGTCTCTTTCAGAATACGTAAAAACATGTAAATAGGAAATATCCAATTCGTTTAAGAAATTATAGGTCTCTAGAAAATGCTCATCCGTTTCACCCGGAAACCCCACAATCACATCCACACCAATACAAGCATGCGGCATTACTTTGCGAATATTTGCCACTCGATCAGTGTAAACTTCACGTTGGTAACGGCGTTTCATTTTACCCAGAATCTCGTTGCTTCCCGATTGTAGTGGGATATGAAAATGTGGTACAAAAGTGCGACTTTGAGAGACAAATTCTATCGTTTCATTTTTTAACAAATTAGGTTCGATGGATGAAATTCGCAAACGTTCGATACCTTCTACACCATCCAAAGCTTTTACCAAATCGAGAAAGGTATGTTCATGTTTTTTATTTCCGAATTCGCCTTTGCCATAATCCCCGATATTAACCCCTGTTAGCACAATTTCTTTGATGCCTTGTTTGGAGATTTCGTACGCATTTTTCAATACATTTTCCAACGCATCACTTCTTGAGATACCACGCGCTAATGGAATGGTACAATACGTACATTTATAATCGCAACCGTCTTGCACTTTGAGGAACGCACGAGTTCTATCGCCTATAGAATAGCTTCCTACATAGAAATCGGCTTCTTCAATTTCGCACGAATGCACTTCGCCCATATCGTTTTTGGACAAATCATTAATATAATCGGTGATTTTAAATTTCTCGGTAGCGCCCAAAACCAAATCAACGCCATCAACAGCCGCTAATTCTTCGGGTTTTAATTGTGCATAACAACCAACTGCAGCAACAAAAGCTTTGTCGTTGAGTTTCATTGCTTTTTTAACAATTTGCTTGAATTGCTTATCGGCATTATCGGTAACCGAACACGTGTTAATGACATAAATATCAGCGATTTCTTCAAAATCTACGCGATCAAAGCCTTCGTTTTGAAAATCTCTAGCAATAGTGGATGTTTCTGAGAAGTTTAGTTTACATCCGAGCGTATAGAACGCCACTTTCTTTTTGTTTTCCATAAATAACCTCAATCAATGAAATCGTTGTCAAAAAATTGAGTGTGCAAAGATAGGAAAATTTGAAAATGTAACAATTTGAAAATGTACTATCTTACAAACTAATTCTCAAATTGTTACATTTTCAAATCAAAACTATTCTTTTCTAAACTTTTTAGTTTCTTCAAATACGTGTTCTAAAATTTTAGCATCTTCTTCCGTAAATGCAACATTACGGCGTGCCATCACAATTTTAGCCGTTTGAAAAGCTTTATTAGTCATATACGTTGTAAATCCGGAAGCACCTCCCCATGAAAAACTGGGTACAAAATTGCGCGGAAAACCAGCACCGAAAATATTGGCTGAAACACCCACAACAGTACCTGTATTAAACATAGTATTGATGCCACACTTACTATGATCGCCCATCATTAATCCGCAGAATTGCAAGCCTGTTTTGGCGAAATTCTCGGTTTCATAGCTCCATAACTTCACTTCTTCGTAGTTGTTTTTCAAATTGGAATTGTTGCTATCAGCACCAATATTACACCATTCACCAAGGACTGAATTTCCTAAAAATCCGTCATGCCCTTTGTTAGAATAGCCAAACAAAACCGAGTTACTCACTTCACCACCAATAACAGAATGTGGTCCAACGGTCGTGGCACCATAGACTTTGGAAGCCAACTTCACGCGACCTGATTCGCACAAAGCAAAGGGTCCACGAATGACCGAACCTTCCATTATTTCGGTATTTTTACCGATGTAAATGGGTCCAGTTGAAGCGTTTAACGTTACAAATTCGAGCCTTGCACCTTCTTCAATAAATATATTTTCGGGTGCCATCACGTTGACTGATTTCGGAATAGCTTCTGAAGTTCTACCTTCCGTAATCAATTCGAAATCTTCTCGTAAAGCGGCGTCATTTTTGGCAAAAATATCCCAAGTATGTTCAACAGTTAGGCAATCTTGACTGTATTCTATAATTTCGTAAGAATCAAAATCCACTTCGTCTTGGGTATCGTTGGTATAAAAAGCAATCACTTCATCACCTTTGAAAATAGCTTGGTTTTTTTCAAGATTTTTCACCATTTCAGACAAAACGTCATTAGGCAAAAAAGAAGCATTAATTAAAATATTAGCTTCCAACTCGACCATTGGGTACTTTTCAGAAAGATATTCTTCCGTCAAGGTAGTAGTGGTATATCCTAAATATTTTTCCCATTTTTCACGAATGGTTAAAATTCCGACACGGATTTCAGCGACAGGTCTTGTAAATGTAAAAGGCAAAAGTGCATTACGGACAGTTCCGTCAAAAAGTATATAGTTCATTGTAAAAGATTCAAAGTTAAAAGCATTTTAGCACTAAGGCATCAAAGTTACAAAAGTTTAGTTCATAAAAAAACCTCCCAAAAAATTGGAAGGTCTTAATAAAATTTGAACACTTAAAACTATTATTTTCCGTGTTTAGCGTATTTAGTTTTGAATTTATCAATACGTCCTGCAGTATCGATAAGTTTAGATTTACCTGTGTAAAATGGGTGAGATGTTCTAGAAATCTCCATTTTGAAAACTGGATATTCAACTCCTTCGTGAGTAATAGTTTCTTTAGTTTCTACTGTAGATTTAGTGATAAAAACATCTTCATTTGACATGTCTTTAAAAGCAACTAATCTGTAATTTTCTGGGTGAATTCCTTGTTTCATTGTGTAAATCTTTTATTTGTTATGAAGTAATTTGTTGCGAAGCTTTTAATATAAAAGGTATCAACTCATTACAACTTTTAATTATTGTTTTTAATTTGAGTGTGCAAAAATACAACTATTTTTTAATTATCAAACCTTTAATGAACTTTTTTTAATTGAATTATATATTCTTCCGTAATAATGGAATTACTATATTTGTAGATTAATTTTAACGTGTAATAAGTATGGAAAACACTACATCTCCAGCTAAATCTGGTTTACTTTATGGAATCCTTTTTGGCGCAATTATGATACTAGAGTTTGTTTTAGGCTATGTAATGGATATTGATCCTACAACAAATAAAGGATATGGTATAGCAATAAATGTATTAAATTATCTTATTTTGCCCTTTGCGTTTATCTTTCTTGGATGCACTAATTACAAAATGAAAATAAACTCTGGCTTCATTTCATTTGGGAATTGCCTAAAAATAGGTGTTTCCATTTGCATAATTGCTGGATTATCTTTCGCCTTATTTTCGGCAGCTTTTAACATGATTCTCCCAGAATATATGGAAGGAATTTACAGAAAAGTTGAAATAATGATGAGTCAGACTAATCCTGAAGTCACTGCCGAACAAGCTAAAATGGGAATTGACATGATGAAAAAATTCTCAAGCCCTGCTTTTGCAATCCCTATTACATTGGTTATGTTTGCCTTTATTGGATTAATCCATTCTTTAATTGTAGGTGCCATTGTAAAAAAAGATCCTAATCAAAGCTTTTAATCTTAATGAATTTATCCATAATTATCCCATTATTAAACGAACAAGAATCGTTACCTGAATTGCATGCTTGGATTCAAAAAGTAATGAACGCTAACAATTATTCGTATGAAGTTATCTTTATTGATGATGGAAGTACCGACAACTCGTGGCAAACGATTGAAGATCTTTCTGTAAAAGACACCAATGTAAAAGGTATTAAATTTTTAAGAAATTTTGGTAAATCGCAAGCACTACATGCCGGTTTTGCTAAGGCTCAAGGTGATGTAATTATCACTATGGATGCTGACTTACAAGACAGTCCAGATGAAATTCCAGAGTTATATACCATGGTTACTACTGGCGGTTTTGATTTGGTTTCGGGTTGGAAAAAGAAGCGTTATGACCATGTTGTGACTAAAAACCTTCCTTCCAAATTATTCAATTGGGCGGCCCGAAAAACATCTGGCGTTTACCTGAATGATTTTAATTGTGGATTGAAAGCTTACAAAAAAGTAGTGATTAAAAACATTGAAGTATCAGGTGAAATGCACCGTTATATTCCAGTTTTAGCAAAAAATGCTGGCTTCAGTAAAATTGGTGAAAAAGTAGTACAACACCAGGCACGAAAATATGGTGAATCTAAATTTGGAATGAACCGTTTCATCAATGGATTCCTTGATTTGATCACCATTTGGTTTTTGTCGCGATACGGCAAACGTCCGATGCATCTTTTTGGTTTGTTAGGCGTAATCATGTTTTTAATTGGTTTTATTTCTACTTTTTTTATTATTGGAATTAAATTATTCAAATTGTTTGCCTTACACGAACCAACCATTTTAGTAGCCCAAAATCCATTATTTTATATCGCCTTAACTTCGATGATTATTGGTTCACAATTGTTTCTTGCCGGGTTTTTAGGCGAAATTATTCTTCGCACCAAAAACAATGAAGAACGGTATAAAATTGCGACTGAAGTAAATTTATAAGAGCCTATTCTGCACTATTTTGCAAATCAAAATACAAGTACAATGCATATCGAACAAAACATTTTAGACAAAGTAAACGAATGGTTAACGCCTACGTTTGACAACGATACACAAGAAGCTATCAAAAAATTAATGACTTCTTCAGTTAAAGAACTGGAAGAAAGTTTTTATAAAAATTTAGAATTCGGAACTGGCGGAATGCGCGGTGTTATGGGTGTTGGCACCAATAGAATCAACAAGTATACACTTGGAAAAAACACACAAGGTTTGTCAGATTATATGAAGAAATCGTTTCCTGGTGAGCAGCTTAAAGTAGCCATCGCCTACGATTGCCGTCACAACAGTAACACCTTGGCAAAAGTTGTTGCTGATGTATTTTCTGCTAATGGAATTCACGTGTATTTGTTTTCAGATATGCGCCCAACTCCCGAATTATCTTTTGCTTTAAAATATTTGAATTGCCATGCCGGAATTGTGTTAACGGCTTCGCACAATCCACCAGAATACAACGGTTACAAAGTATATTGGCAAGATGGTGGGCAATTAGTGCCACCTCAAGATGGCGAGATTATCGAGTTAATTGAGGCCTTGAATTATAGTGCCATCAAATTTGAAACTAACGAAAATTTAATCGAATATATTGACACTGCTATTGATGAAGCTTTTGCAAAATCAACAGTTGAAAATTGTAGTTTTAATACGCCTATTGCGGCAAAAGAAAATTTAAAAATCGTATACACCTCTTTGCACGGAACTTCCATCAAAGCTATTCCGGGTGTTTTAGCAAAAGCAGGTTATACCGATGTGAATATCGTTCCAGAGCAAGAAGTTCCCAATGGTGATTTCCCAACGGTAAAATCTCCAAACCCTGAAGAACCCGAAGCTTTAACTATGGCGTTGGAATTGGCAGATAAAATTGGTGGTGATATTGTTATTGGAACCGACCCAGATTCGGATCGACTGGGTGTTGCCGTTCGCAATACCGATGGCAAAATGATGTTGCTTAATGGCAATCAAACCATGGTTATCATGACAGCTTTCTTATTAGAACAATGGAAACGTGAAGGAAAAATTACAGGTAAAGAGTTTATTGGTTCGACTATAGTGTCTACACCAATGATGTTGGAGCTAGCTTCTGGCTATAATGTTGAATGCAAAGTGGGCTTGACGGGTTTCAAATGGATTGCCAAATTCATCAAAGATTTTCCAGAATTGAAATTCATCGGTGGTGGTGAAGAAAGTTTCGGATTTATGGTTGGCGATGCCGTTCGTGATAAAGATGCCGTTGGAGCTTGCCTATTAGTATGTGAAATTGCTGCTCAAGCCAAAGCTGCTGGCAGTTCATTATATAAAGAACTGTTAAATTTATACGTTGATTTTGGTTTTTATAAAGAACATTTAATTTCGTTAACCAAAAAAGGAATTTCTGGTTTGCAAGAAATCAATCAAATGATGATTGATTTGCGTGATAATCCGGTTTCAGAAATTGATGGTCAACGCGTGGTTTGTATAGAAGATTATGACAATTCAACTTCAAAAAATATGTTTACTGGAGAAATTGAATCCATTTCAATACCGAAATCAAACGTATTGATTTATTATTTAGAAGATGGTTCTAAAATTTGTGCACGACCAAGTGGCACCGAACCAAAAATTAAATTCTACTTCAGCGTTAATGCTCCTTTAGATAAAGCGGAAAACGCTACAGCGGTTGAAAAACAACTAGATCAAAAAATTAAAAATATTATTACTGCAATGCAGTTGAACTAATGGACGATAATATCAAAAAAATACTGCCGTTTGTAAAACCATATAAATCAAACGTGGCATGGAATATCTTTTATAATATTCTATATGCACTTTTTAGCACCTTGTCTTTTGTGGCTTTAATTCCAATGATGGATGTGCTTTTTGATACGGCAAAAAAAGTGACCGAAATACCTGAGTATACTGGCATTATGAACATTGCCAAATTCGGAAAAGAATATCTTTATTATTATATTTCTGAATTGTCTAAAAACAATACGCCACAATATGCTCTAATTTTAGTAGTAGGATTGGTAATTGTAACGTTTCTTTTCAAAAATATTTTTAATTATCTGGCGCAAAACCACTTAATGATTTTGAAAAATGGAGTACTCAAAGATTTGAGAAACACCATGTTCAACAAAATCATCGGATTGCCAATTTCCTATTATTCTGAAAAAAGAAAAGGCGACATCATGGCCAGAATGCTAGGAGATGTTGGTGAAATTCAAAATTCCTTTTTTTCTATTTTAGAATTAATTGTAAAAGAACCTATGACTATACTTTTCACGATAATTATGATGTTTTACATAAGTGTGAAACTAACCATATTCGTTTTTATATTCATTCCAATTTCGGGTTATATCATTTCTAAAATTGGAAAATCGTTAAAGTCAAAATCAGAACGAATTCAATACGAAGGTGGTTATCTTATTTCGGTTGTAGAAGAAACGTTATCCGGACTAAAAGTCGTAAAAAGCTATAACGCCGAAGACAGTTTCAAAAAGAAATTTGGCGATTCAGTTTTAAGATTATTAAACCTTTCTAACAGTATTGGACGAAAAAACAATTTAGCCTCACCGATGAGCGAGTTTATGGGAATTATTGTCATTGCTGTATTACTTTGGTATGGTGGAAATATGGTTTTGGTTGACAAACTCCCAAATGGAAAAGCCATTTTGGAAGGTTCACAATTTCTTGCTTATATGGGATTAGCCTATAACATTTTAACGCCAGCAAAATCCATTTCGAAAGCAACATATGGTGTAAAAAGCGGTATGGCCGCAGCGCAACGTGTTTTTGAAGTATTAGAAGTAGAAAATGCAATAACAGACAAGCCAGATGCTATTGTTAAAACGTCATTTGATCAAAAAATCAGTATTGAAAACATCAATTTCAAATATGAAGACGAATATGTTTTAAAGAATTTTTCTTTGGATGTCCCTAAAGGTAAAACGGTGGCTTTGGTGGGTCAATCAGGTAGTGGAAAAAGTACGATTGCTAATTTATTGACGCGTTTTTACGATGTTCACGAAGGCAGCATCAACATAGATGGAGTCAACATCAAAGACATGACCATGACTTCCTTACGCCATCTGCTTGGTTTGGTCACTCAAGATTCTATTCTTTTTAACGACACCATCAAAAACAATATCTTAATTGGTAAACCTACTGCAAGCGATGAAGAAATCATCGAAGCCCTAAAAGTAGCCAATGCTTACGAATTTGTAAAAGATCTACCAAACGGAATTAACACCAATATTGGTGATGCTGGAAACAAACTTTCGGGCGGTCAAAAACAACGATTGAACATTGCCAGAGCGGTTTTGAAAAATCCACCCATCATGATTTTGGACGAAGCGACGTCTGCTCTGGATACCGAAAGTGAAAAATTTGTACAGGTTGCTTTAGAAAACATGATGCAAAATAGAACTTCTATTGTAATTGCACACCGTCTTTCTACCATCCAAAAAGCAGATAAAATTGTGGTAATGAACAAAGGTCAAATTGTAGAACAAGGCACACACGACGAACTTTTGACTTTGAACGGCAATTATTCTAAATTGGTGATGATGCAAAGTTTCGAATAAATGTATATTCACAATCCCAATATCACGCTTCCCGAAAATTCAGATACGATTGTTTGGAAGTATTTGGACTTGTCGAAATTTTTGGATTTACTGATTTCGAGAAAACTCTTCCTGTCGCGTTCTGATAAATTTGAAGATCAATACGAAGGCACGTTTAGTGAACCTACTTATGAAGAAATCAAAAAATTATCGGTCAATAATCCCGAATTCTTAGCCTTTTACAAATCACATCGTGAAAAAGTAGTAGTAAGCAGTTGGCACATCAACGAATATGAGTCGTTTGCCATGTGGCAAATTTTCACACAAAACAGTGAGGGATTGGCCATTCAATCAACCATCGGACGTTTGCAAAAAGCGTTGGAAGTGGAAAAAGAGTTTAAACAATACATCGGTGAGGTGAACTACATCGATTATAAAAAAGAATACATTCCGTTTGACGATATGTTTTTCCCATTTTTATTCAAACGAAAAAGCTTTCAGTATGAACGCGAAGTTCGAATTCTAGCAGACTTATCCGAACACGAAATCAAAATTAACGACGGATTGAAAATTGATGTCGACATTAATCAATTGATCGAAAAAATTTACATTCATCCCAAATCGGAAAACTGGTATAAAAAGCTGGTCATCGAATTGGTTTCTAAACTCGGATTTGATTTTGAAATTGAAAAATCAGATTTAGAAAGTGATATCTTAATCTAAATAATTGCAATTCAGTAAGTTTTAACATTTAGTTAATACTTTATTAAGTAACTTTACCAAAGTAATCAATTTTATTTAATTTCTATAAAATGGTAAATCTAATTGTAAACATCGTAGTATTAGTAGCTACCACATTAATTAAGATTTTATTTTAAATCTTAAGTGATATTTTAAACTGGTTTATACTCTATTATTTTCAAGTCTTTAGAAAGTAAGTCTAAGTATTGATAATGCACTTTATCGTCTTTATCAAAAGCGCCATTTTTATTGATGTCTTCAATAGTTCTAAAATACAATCTATTTTGGGCTTCAATAATTTTCCAATCGATTAATTCATGCAACTCTTGCGATAATTTCACAAAGTTAGCACCGCTTATATCACTCATATAAAGCGATTTTATATCACTACTATCTACTTTCCCATCTTTATTTGTATCAGAATCGGCAAGCGAATACACCATGAAATGCTTTTTAGTTTTATCGGCAATGGTTTTCAAATAAGTAGCGGTTTCAATTAAAATAGGTTTATCTGTTAAGGCCGTTATGGTGTCCTTTCCTATTTCTTGGAATTTTATGTTTTGCAAATAGCCTGTGATTTCATAATCGTTGTTATTAGAAACGGTAAAACTCTGTTGTGATTCGCCACGAGACGATTCATAAGCCACCGCATTATCTCTACTTCCAATATTTAAATCACCAACAGGATGAATTAAAATAGTAGTTCCAGCAAAATGAATAGGCAAATCAGCCACTTTAATTTGCGAAGGATCAGCTTTAGGTTCTGGTTTTTCTTTGGTTGTAGTGCCGTAAGTCACTTTTGGGGTTTCTTTTTCCTGCTTACAAGCTACTAAAAGCACTATTAAAGAAAGGAAAATATAGTTGGAAAAATTTTTCATCTTTATCAAATTAGAAAATCAAATTTACTGAAAATTCTACAATCTAGCTGTCAATTTTATATTAAAAACACGAGTGGTCATGTAATTTGGAATTCCATATTGACTTTTAGTATAGGCATCACGAACCCAAGTATTGGTAATAGCATTTTGGTTATTAAACAAATTATAAATTTCCAAACCTAATGACAAATCTTTGAATTTTTTCAACCAATGCCCTTCTGGACGTTCGTTATTTTTCTCTGTAAATAAATAGGAGAAACCCACATCGGCACGGCGATAATCGCGCAAACGACTTTGGTACAAATAGGCATCAGCATAAGAAGGCGAACCTCCTGGCAAACCAGTATTATAGGTCAAATTCAGATACAATTTTACATTCGGAATGTTTGGCATGTAATCTTGAAATAAGATTCCGAACCTCAATCGCTGATCGGTAGGACGCGCAATATAACCACGATCATCTTGATTTTCTTCTGTTTTCATGTATCCAAAACTAAACCACGACTCGGTTCCAGGAACAAATTCACCATTCAATCGACAATCAAATCCGTAGGCATACGCAACAGCATCGTTGTTGGCGCGGTACCGAATTCGAACATTATCCAACGTATACGTATTTACATCGGTCATACTTTTGTAATAGGCTTCCGAAACCAGCTTAAACGGTCGGTTCCACATCTTAAAATTATAATCGTTACTCAATACAAAATGTACCGATTTCTGTGCTTTCACATTTGGATTTACGACTCCATATTGATCGCGCAATTCTCTGTAAAATGGCGGTTGGTAATAAAATCCGGTAGAAAATCTAAAAATCATGTCCTTATCCCAATCGGGTTTGAGTGCTATTTGTGCTCTCGGACTAAAAACGGTTTGACTTTTTGCATCTGAAATTCCGATTCCAGAAACCAACCAGTTTTGAGCTCGAACTCCAGCATTCAACCAAAATTGGCTACTTCCTAAATTCGTTTTGGTATTCCATTGGGCAAAACCCGAAATTCGGTTGATGTCAACAAAATTCGTTGCACGAACATTTTGATACGGCACTAAAGGCCCAACATAAGGATTATAGGGTTGATCGTTATGAGGTAAATCAACTCTTGGTGGGTTGATTGAAAACCCAGCTGAATCAATGACTTCCCATTCTACTATTCGATCACGAATACTTTCGTGGGTATATTTTAATCCCCAATCAATTTGAAATTTATTCTTAAAATTATGATTTCCTTTTACTTCAGCATTGAAAATGACCGCATCTAAATCGTTACGAGCATGATTCAATTGCGAACCAATAGCTCGATTATAAGTAACGCCACCGAAAGTCTCTGAGCCAATATTAGAATCCACTTCACCCAAATAATAGGCTGCATCAATATCAAAATGTTCTTCTTCTTGCGTGTGGTATGCTGATGTGATTAACTTATACGTACTGGTTTCGTTAGCAATATAATTGGTTTTAAAAGCCCCAAAATACGTTTGATACTGGTCTTTTTCTTGACCTTCGTAAAATATTTGAAGTGCAATAGGTTCACTCAAAGTTCCGAAATTGGTTTGACGCGTTAACGGTTGGTAGCTGTATTTATTTTGCGAAATATTTCCTAAAAAACTAAACTGCCATTTTTTGGAAGCACTAAAATTGATGTTGGATTGAATATCGGCAAACGATGGTTTGTAATTGGATTGGGTTTCTTGACTGTTAACCAAAAGAGAATTGTTGCGGTACCGAACTCCAGTTATGGCACTCCATTTTTTGTTTTTAGAAACACCTTCTGCGGTTACACTTCCACCAAGCAAACTGGCTTCTAGTGACGCTCTAAAATCTTTAGGCTTCCTATAGGTAATATCTAAAACTGACGACATTTTATCTCCGTATTTAGCTTGAAATCCACCAGCCGAAAAATCGATATTCTGAATCATATCGGTATTGGTAAAACTCAACCCTTCTTGTTGCCCTGAGCGAACTAAAAACGGACGGTAAATTTCGATTTCATTGACATACACCAGGTTTTCGTCGTAGTTTCCACCTCGTGCCGAATATTCACTTCCTTCATTAGCACCACCAATCAAGGTTTTTATAAGATCTTCTACACCACCTGATAATTTAGGAATATTGCGAACTACTTCGGGTTCAATATTTATAATTCCAGTAATTCTTTTTCTCTTGTTTGTGATAATAACTTCACTCAACTGATCGGCTTTATTATTAATCACCGGATTAAACTCTACTGCTTCATTAGGTTTTAAAAGAAACGTTTGCGTAATACTTTTTAAAGCAACGTGTGTGTAAATCAAAACGACTTTCTTATTGGCTGGAATTTCAATCGCATAAAATCCGTTGGTATCTGTTATAACCGATTTACTTTGATAACTTATGTTAACACCTTCCACAGGGTTCTTGTTTTCATCTAACACCAAGCCCGTTACTTTAGCATTTTGTGAAAATGAGATAAGCGTAAACAATAAAAAAAGTACTTGAAAAAATGTATGATTTGTTTTCAAAGGATATTATTTTTTTTGACTTCTAAAAAATTGAGTTTCAAAGATAGTAGAATTTCCAACATTATCGGTTACTACAACCTTCAATTTATTTTGCCCTTCCAAGAGCAATCTATCTTCAAAAGCATGTGTTAATTTCTTTGTTTTTGATTCGTATTCAAACAAAACCCATTGATCATTCAAATACCCATTGTAGGTTTTAATTCCTGAAAAATCATCAGAAATAGTCAATTGAATGCTTTTTTTATCAGTAATCCACTTGCCTTCAATACTTTTAGCAATGCTTATTTTGGGAGCTATTGTATCTTTTGCCAAAGTGAACTGCCCCAATGTTTTTGTTCTACAAGTAAACGTATTCCCTACTAGTTTTGTTGTGAGGTAACTTAATTTATTTCCATTTATAGCCGCAATAAACATCCTTTTTTTGTCTTCTTCTGTCGATTTGGTATCTTCAAATGAAATCGTAAAATTAGTATGTGCTGAAACCACATCTTCATGTAAAAAAAGGATGTTGTTTTTCACATCGAAATTCATATAAAAATCATCATAAAAAGTTCCGGCAGGAAAAAAAACAGTCACGTTGTCTTTCTCAAAATTAGTGTCATTTTTATATTTTACGAGGTACTTTGTAGGCTTGATTTCTTCGTTAATTATAGCTTTTTTAGAAGTGTACTCAATTGGTATATCAATCACTACTTTGTTTTGAAAATAATCAGAAACCACAATACGCTCGGTTGCCAAAAAATTAGGGGTTACATTTAAAATACCATTTTCCACATTTTGATGAATGTTACTCCAAGCATAAGGTTGTTTCATAAATAATTTCTGAACCCTTTGATGCGTTTTTTTATACCTAGGATAATCTATAAAAGCGTTGACATATCGTGCTTCATCGAAAATCATTTGGTCAAATTCGTAGCCAAAAACTGGTTTACCATTAGAAAAAAGTTGTGTTTTATAAACACCATTCGTGTTGTATGAAACGTCATCGGTGTCGGATGCATTGATCCCGAAGCCGATTTTACCCATTGCCAGAACTTTTTCAGACAAATAAGTTCCATCTTTTTGAAGCGACAAACTCAGCAAAACCGGACGTTTCGATTCATTTACCACCGAACTCTCATCTACAGGATACACCAACAAATTGGAAACCGTTGGATTACGAGTATCTTTCAACTCTATTCCGAAAAACAACGGGTTGATAATTTGTTCGGTTTTGTTATCTCGGAATTCAAAATGAAGATGAGGCCCTTCAGAACCACCAGTGTTTCCCGATATAGCAATAACTTCTCCTTTCTTAACAGGCAATTCATTGGGTTTAAAATAGGCTTCAATTTCATAGCTTTTGGCAGCGTATTGCAATTCGATTATTTTATCTTGAATGGTGCCTGTAGCTTTTTGAAGATGTCCGTAAACGGTTGTAAATCCGTTAGGATGGGTGATGTAAATAGCTTTCCCATATCCAGCAGTTGACACTTTAATTCGGGAAACATAACCATCGGCAGCAGCATAAACATTGAGACCTTCTTTCTGATTGGTCTTGAAATCGAAACCAGCATGAAAGTGGTTAGGACGTAATTCCCCAAAATTTCCAGACAACTGCATAGGGATGTCTAAAGGAGGTCTAAAAAAATCTTTGGGATACTGATTTTGTGCAGAAACAAACGTGGCGGATAATAATAGGATTCGTAAAAAATTCATTATGTAAGGTTTTTTGCTAAGATATGAAAAACTTTATAAATATAAAATTACAGTTAATACCAATTATAACTCTCTATTAAACAAAATATTAGATTTAAATAAAAAAATATATACAATTTTTAACTAAAAATATTGCTTTAATAGAATAGGAATTATAAATTTGTAAGATTAAGTAATGAAATTGTCATAGATGAGTGAAATTGCAGAAATAATTGATACTCTTGAAACTAAGATTCAAAAACTGTTTAATAAAATAGACCGTTTAGAACAAAAAAATCAAGCGTTACAACAAGAATTGAAAATTTCTGCGAGCACCTTGCAAAATCAGACGGTAACTATTGACACGTTAAAAAAAGATTTTGACACATTAAAAATGACCAATTCGTTATTGGGCAGTGAAGAATATAAAAGAGATACCAAGCTTAAAATAAATTCATTAATTCGTGAAATTGATTACTGTATAGCACAACTTGCAGATTAAATTATGGATGAAAAGCTTAAAATTAAGATATCAATTGCAGACCGAGTGTATCCATTAACGGTAAACATGTCGCAAGAAGAAGCAATGCGAAGTGCTTCCAAAAAAATTGATGTAATGATTAAGCAATTTGAAGAAAATTATGCAGTTCGAGATAAACAAGATGTATTGGCCATGTGCGCATTACAATTTGCTTCTCAATTGGAACAAAAAAATGTTGAAAATGCTATTGACGGAACCGAATCAATAGAACGATTGACAAAAATTAATAGTTTATTGGATGACTATCTCAACAAATAATAAACAAAAGAAAAAACGTTCTTACAAATAGACTAAAAATACTGCCTACATTAGTTCATTTTTGGTAAACTCAACACTAACAAATTAAAATGAGTAAATCGTCGCCACTATAGTAAGCCCATTCAGTTGGGAAACTTGAACAGCGCGTTAGCTCAAAACTTGTCCTTACGAGTTTATACAAGCAATTAATGTAGGTTTTTTTATATATAAATTTTAACAAACATGAACATAGTAGTACTTATTATCGCCCTTATAGGTGGACTTGCCGGAGGTTTTGCAATAGCCAAAATGCTCGAGAAAAGCAACGTATCCAACCTGATTAAAAACGCCAAGAAAGAAGCTGGATCAATTTTAAAAGACGCCAATTTAGAAGCCGAAAATATCAAAAAAGACAAGCTACTTCAAGCCAAAGAGAAGTTTCTTGAATTGAAATCGGAACATGAAAAAGAAATTTTATCGAAAGATAAAAAAATGGCTGAAGTTGAAAAAAGAATTAGAGATAAAGAATCACAAGTATCAAGTGAATTAGCAAAAGCTAAGAAAGTGAACGATGATTATGAAGCCAAAACTAATGAATATAACTCTAAAATCGAAATGCTTGACAAAAAGCATCAAGAGATAGAAAAAATGCACAAAAGTCAAGTAGAACAATTAGAAGTAATTTCTGGTTTATCTGCTGAAGACGCCAAAGAGCAATTAGTAGAAAGCTTGAAAGCAGAAGCTAAAACTAAAGCGATGGCTCACATTCAAGAAACTATTGAAGAAGCCAAACTTACAGCGGCACAAGAAGCTAAAAAAGTAATTATTAACACCATTCAACGTGTTGGAACTGAAGAAGCGGTAGAAAATTGCGTTTCGGTTTTCAATATTGAATCGGATGATGTTAAAGGTAGAATTATTGGTCGTGAAGGTAGAAATATCCGTGCCCTTGAAGCTGCAACTGGTGTTGAAATTATTGTGGACGACACTCCAGAAGCCATTATTTTATCTTGTTTTGACCCTGTTAGAAGAGAAATCGCTCGTTTATCATTACACAAATTGGTAACTGACGGACGTATTCACCCTGCGCGTATTGAAGAAGTGGTTGCTAAAACAGCCAAACAAATTGACGATGAAATTATAGAGGTAGGAAAACGTACCGTAATTGATTTAGGAATTCACGGATTACATCCAGAATTGATTAAGATTGTAGGTAGAATGAAATACCGCTCGTCTTATGGTCAGAATTTATTGCAACACTCGCGCGAAGTGGCCAAACTTTGTGGTATTATGGCTGCCGAATTGGGATTGAATGTAAAACTAGCCAAACGTGCAGGTTTACTTCACGATATTGGTAAAGTACCCGATGCTGAAAGTGATTTACCTCACGCGCTATTAGGAATGCAATGGGCAGAGAAATATGGTGAAAAAGAGGAAGTTTGCAACGCCATTGGTGCACACCATGACGAGATAGAAATGAAATCGTTAATCTCACCAATTATTCAAGTTTGTGATGCTATTTCTGGAGCTAGACCAGGTGCTCGTCGCCAAGTATTAGATTCGTACATTCAACGTTTAAAAGATTTAGAAGAAATTGCCTTCGGTTTTAATGGCGTTAAGAATGCCTATGCTATTCAAGCAGGACGTGAATTGCGTGTCATTGTAGAAAGCGAAAAAGTAAGTGATGATATGGCCTCTAACCTTTCGTTTGAAATATCTCAAAAAATTCAAACGGAAATGACGTATCCTGGTCAAGTAAAAATTACGGTAATTCGAGAAACTCGTGCGGTTAATATTGCTAAATAATTTTAGCAACAAAATAAAAAAAGGTACGCAATGCGTACCTTTTTTTATACTGTATTCTATACAAAAATAGTTTCAAAATCCTCTTGAGTCATGGGTTTATAGTAGTACTTCTTAACTTCATCTTGATATTCTTTCGACTTATTCAGGTCGGATATATCATTAGAAGAGCTTACTAAATATACCGTAATCTCTTTGGATATAGTTTTTTTTAATTTTTTAAATTCTTCTAAAAATTGCCAACCATCGTATACAGGCATATTGATATCCAAAAGGATTAAATCGGGTACGTTATCTGTTTGTACTTTATCTTTTAATTCATCAATGGCTTCTAAACCATTAAAAAAATATTTGGTTCTGACGTCAATATTGCATTTTGAAAATAACTTTTTTATAATAAAATGATAAACTAAATCATCATCAACAACAAAAATAGTATTAAACTTCTTCATTAAAATTTATTTTAAAAGTGGTTCCGACATTAACTTTACTTTCTACTTGAATGCTTCCTCCCATCGACTCAATCTGATTTTTAGTGATAAAAAGCCCAATACCTCGCGCATCATCATTTTTATGAAATGTTTTATACATTCCGAACAATTTTTCACCGTGTTTTTCTAGATTTATACCTAATCCGTTGTCTTGTATCATAAGAATTACTTTTCCGTTTTCTCTTCTAGATGAGTAACTTATCTCAGGAATACGTTCGGGATGAGAGTATTTTATAGCATTTGTTGTAAAATTTAAAAATAAACTTTCTAAATATGCAGGATTAAACTTAATGGTATCTTTTTCCCCAATCTTATTAACAATGGTCACTTTGTTATCTCTAATCTCTTTACTCAACACTTCAAGCGTATGATTCAGAAATAATCCTAAGTTAAGATCCTCTTTTTTATGAATAATAGTCGTATGGATATCTACTAATTCTTTCAGATGATCGATTGTGTCAGATAAGGCATTTGAAGTTGTTTTCAAGTATCCAAGACATTCCTCTTGATTTAATTCATCATCGGGTTCATCCATCATGTTTAAAAGCATCTTAAAATTGCCTGTATGTGATCGTAAATTATGAGAAACGATATGAGCAAAATTGAGCAATCTATTATTTTGCTCGATGATAATGTCTAGATTATGAAGTAATTCTTGCTCTTTTTCCTTATTAGAAGTTACATCGCTATGCGTACCAATAATTCGCAATGGATTGCCTTTTGCGTCCCTTTCTATTATCTTGCCTCTACTCAATACCCAGCGGTAAGTGCCGTCTTTAGCCAAAACTCTTTTAGTATTTTCAAAAAAAAGCGTTTTATTATCAATGTGAGCCTGAATATTTAATAAATAATCTTCTAAATCATCTGGATGAATTCGTTCGTCCCATTGCGTATTACTAGTAATATTATCCATTTCATCCAATTGAAGAATATCTAATGATTCTTTTGAAAAATAGACTTTACCCGTTTTAACATTATAATCCCATATTCCTTTTTTAGAGGCTTCAAGCGCAAATTGGTATCGGGTTTCAGATTCTTGAACTTTTAATTCTCGATTTTTAACACTAGAAATATTGCTCAAATTACAATAAAAAACAGTGTTTTTATCTGCATCAAGTTCGACACTCCCAACAACTTTAAACCAATGAATTCCTTTGTTTTTTAGTACAACCCTAAATTCACAATCCCAAGGCTGTAGTTTTTTTTTAGAGGATTGCAATGAATCAAAAAATAGATTTTTATCCTCTGGATGCAATCGACTGTTTATGATATCTATGGGATTACTGTGCAATTCAAACTCATTAACTTCAAAAAAAGAAATGACATTCTTATTTATATAAGAGAAATAAAAATTATTTTCTGGTGAAATTGTTAGCTGAAAAATCAAATCGGGTACTTGATTCAAAATTTTCTTATAAAAGCTAACTTTTTCTTCCAACAAATAATTGTTAGAGGTTAAACTTGTTTTCATAATCTATAATAGTTTTGGGGCTATTGACGTTATTTTTCTACAAAATTTACTATGACAATAAAACAAATATATAAATAAAACCGACAAACAACGCATTTTACACGATTAAATGCATAAAATTAATAAAATCTTAATGTTTCTAACAAAATGAACAACCTCAAAAAAATCACTTCCTTGGATGATAATTATTGATTATTTGTGTTAAATGTTTGCGATCTAAATGAACATAAATTTCGGTGGTAGTAATCGATTCATGCCCCAACATAAGTTGAATAGCTCTTAAATCGGCACCATTTTCGAGCAAATGAGTAGCGAAAGAATGTCTAAAAGTATGCGGACTAATGGCTTTTTTCAAATTAATAATTACAGCCAATTCTTTTATTATCGTAAATATCATGGCTCGTGTCAATTGACGACCTCTTCGGTTTAAAAACAAAGTATCTTCATATCCTTTTTGAATGTTCAAATGAACTCGAATCGAATCTTTGTACAAGGAAATGTATTTTTGAGTAACTGGACTAATCGGTACAAAACGTTGTTTATTTCCTTTTCCGGTAATCTTAATAAACCCTTCATCAAAAAATAAATCAGATATTTTTAGAGAAATCAATTCGGACACCCGTAACCCACAACCGTATAAAGTTTCCAGCATCGCTCTGTTGCGTTCGCCTTCAGGTTTTGACAAATCAATTGCTTCAATTAATGTATCAATATCTTGAACTGATAAGGTATCGGGTAATTTACGTCCTAAACGCGGTGCTTCTATCAATTCCATTGGGGAATCAATACGATAATCCTCAAAAATCAAATAGGAAAAAAAACTTTTTAATCCCGATATAATTCGAGCTTGTGAACGCGCATTAACTTCTTTGGATACTGCATAAATAAATTGTTGAATTTGCTCTTCCGAAATGGTAATGGGAGAAACAGCAATAGCATTTTCATCCAAAAAAAGACACAAACGTTCAATATCAAATGAGTAATTATCTATGGTATTTTTGGATAAGCCTCGTTCAATTTTTAAATACGACTGAAAGCTTTTTATATAAGTTGTCCAATTCATCACAACAAAGAAACGAGAAAGAACTGAATAAAAAAAACCGCCTGATTACTCAGACGGCTTAAATATATAACTTTTTATAGTTTTATTACAATTTAAATACAACCCCAACATTAAAAGCGCTATAGGCATTTTTAATAGTTGATGCAGTTGTTTTTGAAACATCAGATAAACCAGTAATACTTTGGTAATCAATTAAAATACTAGTTTGTTTAGAAACTTCGATTTTATAACCAATTCCAACATTTAATCCAATTTGAGTAGTATTTGCCAAATATTTAATATCTGTACTATTATCTTTGGCAGACAAAAGAAATCCAATACTTGGTCCAAAATTTAAATTCCATTTTCGGGTGCTCCCAAAATGCCAATTAGCATTTACTGGGATGGTTAAATAATTCAATTTTTCCTCGACACCATAAAATTGACTGCCCATTGTTTGCAAGTGCAATCCAGAACGGAGACTCCATCGATTAGAAAAAAAGTAATCTCCTCCTACACCAAAGGTGCCTTTAGAAAGTGATGAATTATTGTTAACATTATTACCATAATAATTAGAAGATGAATAACCTACTTGAGGTGCAAGTTCAATAGCTCCTTTTTCTCTGGATTGAGCATTTGAAAAAAGAGCAAGTAATAAAGCGGCAGATAAAAATAATTTTTTCATATAATATTATATTGATTAATTCTCAAATATAAGAAAAATCAGTTAAAAAGCTATTATGGATAAAAAAAACCGCCTGATTACTCAGACGGTTTTGGTATTGAAATCTAAATTAGATTAGAATTTGTATAATGCTCCGAAAGTTGGAGTATTAAAGAAATTGTTGAAAACATTTAAGTTAACATCCATACTTGATGAACCTTTGTCTCCAGATTGGTCAGTTTTAGCAGTACCAAAATTGATAACATTTCCTAAACCGAAAGAAATAGCAACTTTTGGAGTTAAGAAATAGTTCATACCTAAACCAGCACCAATGTTGAAAGTGTTGTTTTTAACTGTAGTACTAACTCCAGTTTTTTCTGTTCCAACGTTAAATCCAAATTCAGTGTAAGTTTTGAATCTCTCACCAACTTCTAAGAAGTAGTATCTTCCAAATGCACCTACGTTGAAGTTGCTTGATTTAGAAGTATTAGTTCCAGCAACAGTAGTTTTTCCTGAACCAATTCCTAACTCTACTCCAACAGCAAATTTATCTGATAAAAAGTAACCAGCTTTTGGATTGAATTCGAATGAATTGATTTTAGTTTCAGTGTTTTTGTCGTTTGAACTAGATGTAGCTAAGTTACCTTCTACAAATACGTCACCTTCTGAAAATCCAAAACCTTTAGATTCTTTTTTGTCTTGAGCGTTAGCAAATCCGAATGCGAATACTGCTGCTACGGTTAAAATAATTTTTTTCATTGTTTTATTTTGTTTAAAATTAATGTGACAAAGTTAAACCTATTATGTTTTTATTCATTTAAAGGGTGTATTTCAGTTATTAACAGAGTTATTAACATCGTAAGGTGCTGAAAATACTGAAAAACAATCAGTTAAATCGATTCTTATCAACAATGCAAAAAAAACAATTTTTCAAAGGTTACAAAATTGACGCTAAAAACACCAAAAACCATTGAATTAATAGGTAAATGGTTACTTTTACCACCTAATGAAAGCGATACATCCTAAGAAAAAACCCTTTAAAAGCTATTAAATCATTAAATAATTTGTTTTTTTCATCAAATCAATAAAGTTTTGTCAAACTATTTCATCATTATGTGTAGTTTTCCTATTTTTACCAAAAGCAATATTTATGAAAATTATCATCATCAACGGACCTAACCTCAATCTTTTAGGGAAACGTGAACCCGAAATATACGGATCCAAAACCTTTGAAGACTATTTTCAAGAGCTAAAACAACACTTTTCGTCATTAAATTTAGAGTATTATCAGAGTAATATTGAAGGCGAATTGATTAGTAAAATTCAAGAAGTGGGTTTTACCTACGATGGAATTGTTTTAAATGCTGCTGCCTACACACACACTTCTATTGGAATTGGCGATGCTATTAAAGCAATAACCACTCCAGTTATCGAAGTACACATTTCCAACACGTTTTCACGTGAAGATTTTAGACACCAATCGTATATTTCTCCCAATGCCAAAGGTGTCATCATTGGCTTCGGATTAAAAAGTTACGAATTAGCGCTTCACTCGTTTTTGTAAACTACTATCCTCTTTTTATATAAACCCCTTTCTTAATTAGACTCCATACCAATGAAAAAAATTACGCTACTCCTATTATTACTTCTTTCGGTTCCAACTTTTGCTCAAATTAAAGGAACGATTACCGACACTAAAGGTAAGCCTATGCCATTTGTGAATATTTATGTAAAAGACACTTACATCAGTACAACATCCAACGACCAAGGTAAGTATGAGTTAAACCTTAAAACTTCGGGAACTTATGTAGTGCTTTACCAATATTTAGGGTATAAAACCGATAAAAAAGTAATCGAAGTCTCTAAAGTAGCTCAAAATGTAGATGTAATTTTGATTGAAGAAGAAATTCAACTAAACGAAGTAGTAATTGACAAAAAGGTAAATCCTGCGATTGAAATTATTAAAAATGCGATTGCCAACCGAAAAGACAATGCGTTAAAAACGGCTAAATACAATGCCGATTTTTATTCTCGAGGTATTTTTAGAGTCAAGAATTTACCGAAAACCATCATGGGTCAAAAACTAGATTTCTTTGATGAAGTAATCGATTCTACGCGAAGCGGCATCCTTTATTTATCAGAAACCGTATCAAAAATATCCTTTCAAAAACCTGATAAAATGAAAGAAGTGATTGTAGCTTCAAAGGTCAGTGGGAATGATAATGGCTTTAGTTTTAACAATGCCGCCGATGTCAATTTTGATTTTTATGAAAACTATCTAGATTTTGATGTAAAGGTAATTTCACCCATAGCTGACAATGCGTTCAATTATTACAAATACAAATTTGACGGCTCTTTTGCCGATGAAAACAATAAAATTATCAATAAAATTAAAGTAACTCCCAAACGAATCACCGAACCAGCCATGGAAGGTTATATCTATATTGTAGACGATTCTTGGGAAATTTATGCCGTTGATTTGTCTATCAAAGGAAATCAGATGCAAAATCCAGCACTCAATACACTAACCTTAAAACAAAGTTTCAGTTACAATAGTAAGAATAAAATTTGGTCTAAAAATACCCAAACCATCGATTTTGAAGCCGGAATGTTTGGCATCAACATTAATGGAAAATTCACTTACGTGTTTTCTAATTTTGAATTTCCAGAAAAATTTGAAAAGAAAACCTTCACCAATGAAGTATTGAAATTTGAAGAAAATGCCAATAAAAAAGAAGATTCATTTTGGAATACCATTCGACCTGTTCCATTAACATTAGAAGAAAGCACCGATTATCTTAAAAAAGATGCTTTACAAACTAAAAAGAAATCAAAGCAATATTTAGATTCTATCGATAACAAAAGAAATAAATTCAAATTTATGGACATCATTTCGGGTTACCGCTATTCGAATTCCTATAAAAAATGGTCCTTAAATTATGATGGTCCAATGATGTCAACCTCATTCAATACGGTTCAAGGTTGGAAAACACAAGTTGGTTTTTCGTATTTCAAACGTGATGATGAAAAAAGAACGTACACCCAAATGGGTACTCGTTTCGACTATGGCTTTTCTGAAAAACAATTGCGTCCGTTAGTTTATTATTCGCACAAGTTCAACAATCTCAACAATGCCATGCTCTCTGTAAATGGCGGTAGCACCGTAAATCAATTTAATTCAAGTAATCCTATTTCAACAGTAGTCAATAGTTTTAGTAGTTTATTCTTCAAAAATAATTTCATGAAATTGTATGAGAAAAACTTTGTCGCTGCCAATTTTGGGCGTGAAGTGGTTAATGGATTGAACATGAATCTGAATTTGGAATACGCCGAACGCAAACCTTTATGGAATACCACCGACCAAAGCACCATCAAAAGCAACGATGTGTATTCGTCTAACAATCCGTTGTTACCTTTTGACGAAATCACTCCAGCTTTTGAAAAGCACAATCTAGTGAAAGGAAATCTTTTGGCTCGCATCAAATTCGGACAACATTATTGGACGCGTCCAGATGGAAAATACAACATCGGAAACGACAATTACCCTACTATTGCTATTGGCTATGAAAAAACTTTTTCAGCAACCGATAAGAAATACGAATACGATTTACTATCGGCACGGATCACTCAAGATTTTTCTATCGGCAATAAAGGCGATATGAAAATCAACCTGAAAGCAGGGAAATTCTTCAATGCAGATAACATTGCTTTTGTTGATTACAAGCATTTTAACGGAAATCAAACCCACGTTAGTGGCGGCGATGGGTATACCAATGTGTTCAACAACCTACCCTATTATTCGTCAAGTACTAACGATAGCTATTTTGAATTTCACATCGAGCACAACGACAAAGGGTATCTGATGAATAAGATTCCGCTATTGAACAAACTGAAATCGCAATTGGTTTTAGGATTTCACGATTTGGCTGTTCCAGGAAGAAATCCGTATCAAGAGTTTACTGTTGGTTTAGATAATTTAGGAATTGGAAAAGCACGATTGTTTAGAATTGATTATGTTCGTTCCTATCAAAATGGTTACCAAGGCGATGCTATTATTTTCGGATTGAAATTCTTAAATGTAATAGAATAAAAAAATAAATTTCAATGAAGAAAATCCCAAGTTCTTACTATAGAATTTGGGATTTTTATTTAATAAATACATCGTATCCAAACCGAATCAATGTACCAATAACTACAATTAAAAAGAAAATTCTAATAAAGCCATTTCCTTTTTTGATGGCCAATTTAGCACCGATGAATCCGCCTAATGCATTACAAACAGCCATTGGTAAAGCAAAAGCCCAAACTATTTTCCCTTTTAAAACAAACAGACAAATCGAGCCAAAGTTGGTGGCTAAGTTTACCATTTTAGCATTGGCAGAGGCATGAAGAAAATCGAAACCCAATACCGTTACAAAACCAAGTACTAAAAAACTGCCCGTACCCGGACCGATAAATCCGTCGTAAAAACCAATAACAACACTCATTATCACAGCCAAAAACACTTGTCGTTGTGGTGATAAGTGCTTTTCTTGATGGCTTCCAAAATCTTTTTTGGCAAAAGTATAGATTGTGATCAGCGTTAAAATCACCAATAAAAAAGGTTTCATAAAATCGTTACTCACTTTCGTTAACAAATTGGAGCCTATAAAAGCCGAACCAAAAGCAAAAACAGACATAATGAAAAGCAACTTCCAATTCATATCTACTTTCTTGAGATACTGACGTGCCGCAAAAGAAGTACCGCTAAAACCGGGAATTTTCAACGAACCGATAATAGACGAAACGGCTAAATTGGGAAGCAAAATCAAAGCTACTGGAGTTTGTATCAATCCGCCACCACCCACGATAGCATCTACAAATCCTGCAAAGAACGAAGCAATACACAATAAAATTAGTATGTAGGTTTCCATATAAAAAAATAAAATCCCAAAACTGTTACAGCATTGGGATTTTTATAGAGATAATCTAATGTCAAAATTAATTAAACACGAACAATATTAGCACCTAAAGCTCTCAATCGTTCGTCAATTCGTTCGTAACCTCTATCAATTTGCTCAATATTTTGAATCGTAGAAGTTCCTTTAGCAGAAAGTGCCGCAATTAACAACGAAATTCCAGCTCTAATATCGGGTGATGACATTGTGGTTGCTTTCAATTGCGATTTAAAATTATGCCCCATAACCACCGCTCTGTGTGGGTCACATAACATAATTTTAGCACCCATATCAATCAACTTATCGACGAAGAACAAACGACTCTCAAACATTTTTTGGTGAATCAATACATCGCCATTGGCTTGGGTAGCTACGACCAATACAATACTTAATAAATCTGGTGTAAATCCTGGCCAAGGTGCATCGGCAATAGTTAAAATAGAACCATCAATGTCGGTTTTAATTTCATAACCCTCTTCGTGCGTTGGAATATAAATGTCATCGCCTCTTCGTTCTAAATTAATTCCTAGTTTTCTAAAGACACTCGGAATCACACCAAGGTTATCCCAAGACACATTTTTGATGGTAATTTCACTTCTAGTCATCGCAGCAAGACCAATCCAAGAACCAATTTCAACCATATCAGGAAGAATTCGGTGCTCACAACCACCAAGAGAATCCACACCTTCAATAGTCAGCAAGTTAGACCCTACACCGCTAATTTTAGCTCCCATAGCATTCAACATCTTACACAGTTGTTGCAAATAAGGCTCACAAGCAGCGTTGTAAATGGTTGTTGTTCCTTCTGCTAATACAGCAGCCATCACAATATTAGCCGTTCCAGTTACCGATGCTTCGTCAAGCAACATATAAGCGCCTTTTAGTTTTCCTTCATTTTCAACGCCATAAAAATGGTCTTCTTTTTCGTAACGGAATTTAGCTCCTAAATTAATAAAACCTTCAAAATGCGTATCCAAACGTCTTCTTCCAATTTTGTCACCTCCAGGTTTCGGAATATAACCACAACCAAAACGTGCTAATAACGGACCAACAATCATAATGGAACCACGTAAACTACCGCCTTCTTTCTTAAATGCTTCTGTTTTTAAGTAATCAACATTTACTTCGTCGGCTTGAAAAGTATAATCGCCTGGACCATTTTTTTGGATTTTAACGCCTAAATTTCCTAATAGTGTAATTAATTTGTTGACATCTATAATATCTGGAATATTAGTAACTCTAACTTTTTCTGATGTTAACAAAGCAGGACATAACACTTGCAATGCTTCATTTTTGGCTCCTTGTGGTGTAACATCACCTTTTAGTCGAATGCCTCCTTCAATTTTAAAAGTTCCCATATAGTTTTTTAAGGTTCTGAGGCTCTAAGGTTCTATGGTTCTAAGCTTATCTACTTAGTACCTTAAAACCTCAGAACCTATATTTATTTTGGATTGTTATTATTATTGTTTTTTACAAAGGGCTTCTTTCCGTTTTGTGGTTTTTTATAGCCTTGAATTTTCATATTTTTTTGCGGCATCAACGTTTTGTTAGATACTTTCTTGTTGGTACGAATCAAATCAGTTGTAGTAGAAAGTTCTTCTTCGCTTCCAGTCAAATTGATTCTTCCTTCAGACAATTCGAATAAATGCTCAAAAATAACCGCATCGGTAACGGTGTCTTTATTCCAACTCAAATACGATTTTTTCATGTGGTTGGCAATCACTTTTACCAAAGCACTCTTCATTTCGCCTTCGTCCCATTTATTAGCTACTTCAATCATGTATTTGATGTTGTTGCCATAAAAACGGTATTTCGGATTTTTCTGCGGATACGCCAATCGCTCGGGTTTCAAATTAATCACTTCACGAGTCGGAATGGGATATGGCGAATCAACATCTAATTTAAAATCGGACATGATAAAAATCTGATCCCACAACTTGTGCTGAAAATCGGGAACATCACGCAAATGCGGATTCAAGCTTCCCATCACCTGAATGATGTATTTCGCCGCTTTGTTGCGCTCGTCTTTGTCAGCAATTGCAACGGCTAAATCAATCAGCTTTTGCAAATGACGACCGTATTCAGGAATGATTAAATGCGAACGTTCGGCGTTGTATTCTAAATTATACACCACATCATTCGCATTCTCTTTGATATATTTTGGTACCATATTAAAATGAAATTATGCCTTCAATTGAGGACACTTCTAAGTATTTTTCAACCACATCATCAGGACTTTCCATAGTAACATTCACTGATACTGAAGTGTATTTTCCTGCTTTTGATTGTTGTGTTTTAATCACTGCACCCATGTTATCGAAAGCATTTTCAACTTCTTCGATTTTTTTAGCATCAGTAGGTACAATAAATTTATAAAGGTATTCTGAGGGCCAAGTTGAAGTATTACTCAATTCTTCTTTCAGGCGAATGTAAAATTCTTCGGTCTTTTTATCCATTCTTCAATTAAAATAAACGCAAATATACGGTTTTGATGTCAGATATTGGATATTCAATATTAGATTTTTTAGTAGCGAATGGTTTGGGCATTTCTACAAACGCAATTCCTGCTATCCGCGCTACAAGGTAGCTTGCTCCTATCAGGGCTAGATTGGTTTTGTCTTTTGTAAAATCTAGAATCTAAACAACTTGCTATTTTAAATAAAAAAGAGTGACCGCAATCACTCCTATCTTTTTAAACCAAAAAACAATTTATCGCAGTACTTCTATCCATCCTCTCATTTCTTCTCCAGTATTTAATGTCACAAAATAAAAATAGGTTCCTGTTGGCAAATCATTTCCTTCCTTATTTTGACCATGCCATTCCTGCTGGTAATTATTTTTTTCATAAACTAACCTACCCCATCGATTAAATATTTGCAAATTAACTACCTCAAAACCAATCAAATCAAGAGCATCATTATAGCCATCATTATTAGGCGAAATAATATTTGGAATGCCACACAAAGTGGTTTGAACATCAATAGATTGAGTTGCAGAACATCCATTTGCATCTGTAATGGTAGCATAATACATTCCTTTTGCTCCGCCAGTAATTTGAATCGGATTTCCAGTAGCAGAGAATCCATTAGGACCGGTCCAATTATAAGAAACGGCAGTAGCATTAAATGAATTCTGAACAGCCGTTGCAGTCAACACAAAATTCAAATTCAAACAAGCCGATTCAATGACAAAATTTGGCAATGGATTTACCAAAACAGTTACAGATGATGAACCAGAAACACAACCATCCTGAACTACGCTAACAGTATATGTTCCACTCATTGAATTTGAAATGGAAGCAATGATTGGATTTTGATCCGTTGACGAAAATCCGTTTGGACCCGTCCAATTGTAAATACTATTTGGAATAAAAGTAGCGTATAAATTTAAAGCATTAGTATCACAAACAATAGGATCTGCAGAAGCTATTGGTAAAGGAGGTATTGATTTTATAGTGATTGTAATAGTAGCTTCGTCAAATGCATTACATTGTCCAACAACTTTATATTTAAAATTATAAATCCCTGAAGGCACATTGGTTGCATTCCAAATATTATTGGTAAGCATTCCACTAGTTGTGAGTTCTTGCCAAGTACCTCCTGTATCGTAACTGCCTAATATCAAAGAAAATAAATCTATAGTAGTTGGATTCCCACAATAGGTAACTGCATTATTTTGACCTGCATTTGGTGTAGTTGAAGACGATGAAATTGTATAATCTAAAGTAAAATCGATACAACTGTTTGGATTTCCTGTGTAGCGTACTCTAACATGATAAATCCCAGCAGCGGTAACTGGATTAAAGTTAGGAAACTGCAACGTGTTTGTAGTACTTAATATTACTGATGGATTGCTATCATTCCACCATTGGTATTGTAAAATTGAGAAATAAGGCACCACTAATGAGCCTGGACTTCCATTACAAAGTCCTTGTGGTGTAATTGCAAAATTAAACGGTCTTGGGACTTCAAAGAGACTATTTAAAATATTCCCGCAGGCATCTTCAACTTGAAAATTATAAGTGGCAGGTTGCAATCCCAAAAAAACATAAGAATTCCCATTATTAACAATAAATGGCAGTCCATTTTTTTGAGTAATTCTGTAAATTAATGGCGGTGTTCCTATGGCGTCAACAAGCGCATCGTAGGTTCCATTATTGCAGGAAAAAGAATAAACATCATTTATTTTGGGTTGCCCTGTAAAATCAAATTCATACAATGTGTTAATGCAAGTATCTAAAGAAAAAAAATCACAAAGCACCCTAAAATGACCCGTAAAAGCAAAATTATAATTAATGGCATTATTAATTAAAGGAATAGCATTAGCAGTGTTAAGCTGCCCTCCATTATAATAGCCTCCAGTACTAGGGTTAAACCATTGATTGGTTACTGGGTTATATTTTTGAAGCCAATAATACTTTGTGTAACCATTATTGCTATTAGATGAATGATGTAAATCAATATTAAAGGAACCACAATTCGGTATAACGTTAATATTAGTAGTTTCTGAATAACCTACAACAGCAATAGTAGTAACCGATGAAGTATTTCCACAATTGTCTATCAAATTAAATGTATAAGATCCTAACGGAACATTATTAAGATGAAAAAAACCACTTGAAATAGTGCTGGATAAATCTTGTGGCAAACTATTTGAATAAGAGGATGGCGCTTGAACTAATACGACAGAGCTTAAATTTAAACCTCCAAATATATTTGCAGTTCCTATGTCACAACCTACTTCTGCATTAGCATATAAAAAACCTGAATTTGGATAAATTGTTATCGTTTGCGTTCGTGAAATTCCACAAAAATCAACCGTAGTAAAATCATAAGTACCTGGAGTAACATTCAATAAATTAAAATTTCCAGATGAATCGGCCGTTAAAACATAAGGTAAAGTATATGGTGTACCAATTGGAGCATTTATTAGAGTGGCACTTTGAGCATAAAAAATAATAATATTAAAATGATTACATCCTAAATCTTGTTGAGCAACTATAGGGATAGTAGAAGAATACACATTAAACCCATTATTATGGTAAATATTACCACAATTATCGACTGCCTGAACATCATAGGTATAGCTCTGATTAGCATAAAGGGGAATAACTTGTGAAATATTATTTCCATTGGCAGATGTTATGGTCTGACTTACCGTGATTGCAGCTGCTCCACCAGGAGGATGAACAACGATTGTAAAGCTAACCGGATATGCAATCACTGAATTTGGCGCACTTCCAATTAATGTATTTATTATAAATGAATTACAATCCAGAATCTCACCAGCCGATACCAGAATCTGTAAATTGGCTTGCGAATGTTGTACCGTAAACGTTTGCACCACTCCTTCACCACAATTATCAAAAACCCGAACTTGGTATTGGCCTGCAACCAATCCAGTAAAAACATTTGAGGTTTGAAGAGGTCTTATAATGGGGCCTTGAAACAGTTCGTATTGAACTGCATTTCCTGTGGTAACATTTACAGTAATTTTGCCGTCATGCCCACAAATTTCATCTTCACCGGTTAATTGATAGGTTAACAACACTACATGATTTGCTATAACCACATCTTGAAAATGATTATTAGTTAAACTTCCCAAAGATTGAATTGCCACAACTCGATAATTTCCAGCTACAAGTCCGGTAAAGGTATTTGTATTCAATACTGCAATTGGTGTAGTAAGATTGGGTAAATGATAAATTTCATAAACAATCGTTGATCCTGCCGTAGTACCAGTAACATTAAAACCTAAAGCCCCATTAGCAGTACAGGTTTCATTTGTTACCGTTACATTTAATGTAAAATTAGACAATTGTCCAAAGGTTATCTGACTAAAAAAAAGGAAAAAGAAAAGTCTTAATGGCTTCAAATAAAGATCAATCATAACATCGTATTTAATGTAAAGATGCAAATTATTACAATTGGTTGCGTTAATTTGAATAAAAAAAGAGTGACCGCAATCACTCTTATTCTTTACAACCAAATGGCTTCTTTAATTTTTATTTTTTCAGCCAATTTCAGAATATCAGCCAATACACCTCGCGCAGTAACCGCTTTTCCAGCACCTGCACCCTGAATTACAATGGGAATTTCGCCATACGATTGAGTATAAATTTCAATTAAATTATCAGCACCCTTTAATTGTCCTAAAGGCGAACTTTTGGGTACCGAAATCAATTTCACTTCGAGTAGTTTTTTGACAATATCAAATTCACCTACATACCTTAGTACATGATTATCTGCCTGTGTGATTTTAGCAATTTGAAACGGTTTGTCAAATAATTTTTTATTGGATTGGTATTGTGATTTGGAATGGGTTTCATTCAATTCGGGCAACAATAACGACGACACTTTAACATCCGATAGTTCAAATTCGTATTCCATTTCACGAGCTAAAATAAGTAATTTCCGAGCGACATCTTGTCCCGATAAATCATCTCTAGAATCGGGTTCGGTATATCCGTTTTTCTCTGCATCGGCCAAAATTTTAGAAAACAGAACTTCTTCTGAAGAAAATCTATTAAAAATATAACTCAATGAGCCCGAGAAAACACCTCTAATTTTAGTAATTTTTTCTCCTGAAAAGTACAAATCATTGATGGTTTGCACCACAGGTAATCCTGCGCCTACATTGGTTTCATACAAAAAAGTCTTGTCGAAACTTTTCAACGTTCGGCGTAATTCTTTATAAAAATCGAAATGTAATGTATTGGCTTTTTTATTGGCTGCTACTATATTAAATCCGTTTTGGATTAACGGAATATAACTGGTAATTATTTCGGAACTAGCCGTGGCATCTACTGCAATAAGGTTTTCTAATTGTTGTTCTTGAACATATTCAATAATATCTTCTACTCTAAAAGGAATGGCCGATTGTGCAAAATTGGCTTCCCACTGATTCTTGGCACCTTCTTTTTCAAAAAAAGCTAAGGTAGAATTAGTTATGATGGGAAATCGCAAATCAATATTTCGCTTTTCTAAAAAGAATTGCTGACTTTCAATAACTTGGTTTAATAAAGTGCTTCCGACATTTCCAATGCCAAAAAGGATAACATTTACTCTAAGCGTTGACATAATTATGTTGTTTTTGTTTGTTAAAAATAGGATCTAAAATTTGGGACAATTGCTCGAATTCGATCAGAAAAGCATCATGACCGTGAATGGAATGAATTTCATGATAAAACACATTTTCTTTAACCGTTCTCAATTGATGGTAACTTTCTCGATTTTCATCAGCAATAAAAAAATAATCGGTATCAACAGAAACAATATGAATGTTGGCTATGATTGCTTTACCGATAGACAAAAAGTCTTTTCTGTTTCGAGTAATATCATTGGTTTTTAGCAAATGATTCATCAACTTGTAAGCTGATAATCGAAAGCGGTTTTTCAATTTGAAGCCATGATTAACCAACCAATTTTCAATTTGAAATACAGACGAATTTTGAAAAACACCACGTTGAAATCGTTGATTGATCGATTGCGGTGTTCGATACAACAACATGGCGTGCAAGCGAGCATCGACAATAGGATCGTCTGAATTGTTTAATATTTGATCTTGAATCAATACGTTGGCAATTACCCAATCGGTCGCTTTCCAGTCGGTCGCAATGGGTATCAAATTTTGAATTCGTTTGGGATATAATGCTGCCATCTCCCAGGCAACTCCTCCACCAAGGCTACCTCCAATTACGGCAAACAAAGTGTCCATTTGAAGATGAAATAATCCTTCCCAAAAAATTCGTGCCATATCCCGAATGGTAAAATCGTGGTAACTCGAAATTAAATTTCCGAAGTTGTTGTCAAATCCATTTCCAGGAATGTTGAATGCAATGACTGTAAAATGGTTTGTATCGATAGTTTTCCCTTCTCCAATCAAATCATTCCACCAACCATGTTCTCCCGAAACATTAGAGTTGCCGGTCAAAGCATGATTGACCACTACAATGGGCGCTTCACCGATGGGCTGCCCAAAAGTTTGATAAAACAACGGAAGGTATGGCTTCTGTTTTCCATTTTCTAAATCAAAATTAAACACGTCTATTTTTTCTAAATTTTTCATAGCATCTTTTTAAAAAAAACTGCCTCCAACCGCGAAATCGGAAGCAGTTTCAAAACAAACAAAAACCTAAACTTATTTTTATTATGCCGCTTCAGTCGACTGATATTCTTTGAATAAAACCACTGAAACTGGTGTATGATTGACCAAATTATCTTGAACGGGACAACGATTTTCTACCGCAATCAACCATGCTTTCAATTGTTCCAAAGTCGCGTTTGAAGTGGGTTTAACAACTACTTCTATCGAATTAAAACCAGCGCGTTCATTGCTCACTTTTCCCTGATATTTATCCAAACTTAGAGTAGCCGACAATTCTACTTGAAGTGATTTTAACACAATTCCTTGTTCTTTAGCAACTAATTTTCCCACGGCATTAATGCATCCGGCATAACCTGCTAAAATATATTCTAACGGACTTGGCCCTTCCAATTCTGGAAACTCTTCATTTTTACTAATACGTACATCAAAGTTCTGCGCTTTCACTACAAACTGATTATTTTCACGAGCGTACCCAAGCACGTTTACAATTTTCTGACTCATTTTTATACTAATTGAGGTGATTTAATGGTTTCAAAAACGGCTTTCAAATCGGCTTTTAAATCTTCAATAGCCTCTAAACCAACTGAAAGACGGATTAAATCTTTGGTCACACCAGTAGCTTCTTGTTGTGCATCAGAAAGTTGTTGATGGGTAGTACTAGCCGGATGAATAATTAATGATTTAGTATCGCCAATGTTGGCTAAAAGCGAAAATAATTTGGTTTCATCCGCTACTTTTTTGGCGGCTTCAAAACCACCTTTCAATCCGAAAGTTACAATACCGCTTTTCCCTTCTGGCAAGTATTTATCGGCTAAAGTTTTATATTTTGAAGAGGCTAATCCCGGATAATTCACCCAAGCCACTTCTTCTTGAGCTTCCAACCATTGGGCTAATGCTAATGCATTTTCGCTGTGTTTTTTAATTCTGATTTCCAACGTTTCCAATCCTTGAATGGTTTGAAAAGCATTAAACGGACTCAATGCCGCACCAAAATCGCGTAATCCTTCAATGCGCACTTTTGCAATAAAAGAGGCTGCACCTAAAGCTTCGTAGTATTTTAATCCGTGATATCCTGCCGAAGGTTCCGTAAATTCAGGAAATTTTCCGTTGCCCCAATCAAAGTTTCCAGCATCGATGATTACACCGCCAAGTGAAGTTCCGTTACCTGTAATGTATTTGGTTAATGAGTGAATTACGATATCCGCTCCGTATTGAATTGGGTTAAGCAAAAAAGGTGTAGCAACGGTATTGTCAACAATAAAAGGCACTTTGAAGGCTTTAGCTTCTTTAGAAATTGCTTCTAAATCAAGAACATCTAGCTTTGGATTTCCTAAACTTTCTACGAAAAAAGTTCTCGTATTTTCTTGTGCAGCATTGGTGAAGTTTTCAGGATTCGATGGATCGACAAAAGTAGTAGTGATGCCCAATCTTGGTAAGGTAACATTCAATAAATTATAAGTGCCTCCATACAAACTGTTGGAAGCAACAATGTGATCGCCTGCTTTTAGTAAAACCAATAATGCTGTGGCAATGGCAGATGTTCCAGAGGCAGTTACTACGGCACCAATACCGCCTTCGAGTTTGGCTAATCGCTGTTCCAAAATGTCGTTGGTTGGGTTGTTCAATCGGGTGTAAATGAATCCGGCTTCTGCCAATCCAAACAAGTTGGCAGCATGTTGTGAATCATTGAAAACATACGAAGAGGTTTGATAAATTGGAACCGCTCTAGTTCCTGCATTTTTAGTTACGTCGTGTCCTGCATGTAAAGCGTTGGTGGCAAATTTTTGTGTACTCATGATTTTTAATTTTAGATTATTAGATATTTAAATTATTTGATTTTTGGATAAAAAAAAGTCCTTTTGGATGGCTTACCAAAAGGACTTTAAGAATATAGATATGAACTACAATTAAGTCTTCCGCTTTTGGTAATAGCATAGAGCGATGCAACACATTACGTGCATCATCATACAAGACATCATCATATTTTTTGCTATTACGTTCATTTTACTTTTTTCTGAATTATTTATGGATTACCAATTGATTTAAATAAAAAAACCTCTGCTATGGCAGAGGTTTAATTGAATATATTTTAAAAATTTAAAATTATGCAATAGTGTTCCTCTGCGGAGATTTCCACATCATACAACACATAATATGCATAGATAAATTCATCTTTATTTCTTTTTTGATGTAGCAAACTTCTAAACTATTTTTGACTTGACCAAATAAATTTTCAAACTTTAACATTTAAAAATACGATTGTGTATATTAATACTACGTATTAAAAATATGAAAAAGAGTTTTTTTAAAATAATCCATTTGATTTTCTATTTTTACCAAAAATGATTCTGATGTCTAAATTACCTCATATATCGACTAGTATTTTTAGCGTAATGTCGCAAATGGCTAACGAACACAAGGCTGTAAATCTTTCGCAAGGATTTCCCAATTTTCCTGTTGATGAACGCTTAAAAGATTTAGTTGCCAGATGGGCAAAAGAAGAAATTCATCAATACTTACCCATGGCTGGTTTTCCTCCTTTGTTAGAAAAAATAGCGGTCCTTACTCAAAATTCTTATGGCAAAAAAGCACATCCGACAACCGATATCTTAATCACTGCTGGAGCTACCGAAGGCATTTTTGCCACCATTCAAGCCTTAGTTCATCCCAATGATGAAGTCCTAATTTTAGACCCAAGTTATGACTGCTACGAAACACCCATTTTGTTGTGCAATGCCATTCCGAAACGCATCCATTTAAACGATGATTTCACACCAAATTGGGAGCTTATTGGTATTACTATGAATTCCAAAACACGAATGATTATCATCAATAATCCGCACAATCCTTCGGGTAGAATTTGGAATGAAAATGACTTTATGCAATTGGAAAAATTATTGGATTTATTTCCAAATGTTATCGTACTTTCAGACGAAGTATACGAGTACATTACTTTCGAAAACAAACATCTTTCCATCCATCAAAGAGAGAAATTAAGTACTAAAAGTGTGATTGTATCCTCGTTTGGAAAATCATTTCACATTACCGGCTGGAAAATTGGCTACTTAATCGCACACGAATCGTTGATGAAGGAAATCAAAAAAGTGCATCAGTTTTTAGTATTTAGTGTAAATAGTGTGGCGCAATATGCCCTAAACGATTACATGGATTTAGTAACTGTTTCTGAACTTGGTGCGTTCTATCAGCAAAAAAGAGATTATTTTAGGAATCTGTTGCAACATACTAAATTTGAACTCCTTCCTTGCGAAGGCTCTTATTTTCAAATTGCTTCTTATGCAGCTATTTCTAACGAAAATGATTTGGATTTTACCCAACGATTGGTGACCGAATATGGCGTAGCAACCATTCCGCTTTCTCCATTTTATATCGACGGAAAGCAAACTCAATGCATCCGCTTTTGTTTTGCTAAAGATGAAAAAACACTTGAAAAAGCAGTCGAAAGATTGGTAAAATTAGTTTAAAAAGATATATTTGCAACACCAATTCGGGATGTAGCGCAGCCTGGTAGCGTACTAGCATGGGGTGCTAGGGGTCGCTGGTTCGAATCCAGTCATCCCGACTAACAAAATTCTCTTTTTGCAATTAGTCAAAAAAATATACCCCAACGATTTTTTTGTAGCAACACCTCAAAAAGAATAACTCACTGAGGTTTTGCATTTATTTTCTTAAATTCAATGTTAATTGTTATGCATGCATACTAATTAATTTAGTACATTTGAAAAACAAAACAAACCAATATGGATTTTTCAGCAAAAATGCTTCGCGACGACGCGTTGAAAGGCAAAACAATTGTAGTAACTGGTGGCGGAAGCGGTTTAGGCAAAGCCATGACCAAATATTTTTTAGAATTGGGTGCTAATGTAGCCATCACTTCCAGAGATTTAGAAAAATTAAAAACAACAGCATCCGAATTAGAAACTGCCACTGGCGGAAAATGTTTGCCTATCCAATGTGATGTGCGTCATTACGAACAAGTTGAAGCTATGCTTGCAGAGGTATTAACGGCTTTTGGAAAAGTAGATGTTTTGTTGAACAATGCTGCTGGAAATTTCATTTCACCAACCGAACGCTTATCTGCGAATGCTTTTGACACTATCATAGACATTGTACTAAAAGGCTCAAAAAATTGCACTTTGGCTTTTGGAAAACATTGGATTGATCAAAAACAAACCAACTGCAACGTTTTGAATATTGTCACTACCTATGCTTGGACTGGTTCGGGATATGTGGTGCCGAGTGCTACAGCCAAAGCAGGCGTATTGGCGATGACGAGAAGTTTAGCGGTCGAATGGGCAAAATATGGTATCCGAATGAACGCCATAGCACCGGGTCCATTTCCAACCAAAGGTGCTTGGGATCGTTTGTTGCCGGGTGACCTAGCCGAAAAATTTGATATGGCCAAAAAAGTACCATTACGTCGCGTAGGTGATCATCAAGAATTAGCCAATTTAGCCGCCTATTTGGTCTCTGACTTCTCTGCTTATATTAATGGTGAAGTAGTAACAATTGATGGTGGTGAGTGGCTTCAAGGTGCTGGACAATTCAATATTTTAGAGAAAATTCCGCAAGAAATGTGGGACATGTTAGAAACAATGATAAAAAATAAAGGTAGTAAATAGTATTTCATCAAACACCTTGTAAAAATAATTTAAGTCAGATTGAAATTATTCTTTCTGACTTTTTTATTTCAATCATTTGAAAATCTATTGTTTACTAAAAACTTTACAACATTGTTAACAAATAACACTTTTATAAACCATAATAAATCGTATTTTTACCACTCAAAATTTGATTAGAATAAATGGGTAAAATCATTGCAATTGCCAACCAAAAAGGTGGTGTCGGAAAAACAACTACTTCTGTAAATTTAGCCGCATCATTGGGTGTTTTAGAGAAAAAAGTTTTATTAATTGATGCCGATCCGCAAGCTAATGCGAGTTCGGGTTTGGGTATTGACGTAGAGAGTGTTGAAATTGGTTCGTATCAAGTATTAGAACACAGCAATACACCCGAAGAAGCTACCGTAAAATCAACTTCTCCTAATGTAGATGTAATTCCAGCTCATATCGACCTTGTGGCCATTGAAATAGAATTGGTAGACAAGGAAAATAGAGAATACATGCTCAAACAAGCATTAGAAAAAATAAAAGACCAATACGATTACATTTTAATCGATTGTGCACCATCACTAGGATTATTAACACTGAATGCTTTAACAGCAGCCGATAGTGTCATTATCCCTATTCAATGTGAATATTTTGCTTTAGAAGGTTTGGGTAAATTGTTAAATACCATCAAAAGTGTTCAAAAAATTCACAATCCAAGTTTAGATATTGAGGGATTACTTTTAACCATGTACGATTCGCGCTTGCGCCTGTCAAATCAAGTGGTAGAAGAAGTTCAAAAACATTTTAATGATATGGTATTCAAAACTATCATCCAACGAAATGTAAAATTAAGTGAAGCACCAAGTTTTGGTGAAAGTATTATTGCCTTTGATGCTACGAGTAAAGGTGCTACCAATTACTTGAGTTTAGCAGAAGAAGTTATCAGAAAAAACAGTAATTAATTTATGACAAAAGCAGTAAAAAAACAGGCTTTAGGACGCGGTTTATCTGCACTTTTAAAAGATCCAGAAAACGATATTCAATCGGTGGATGATAAAAATGCTGATAAAGTAGTTGGTAATATATTGGAAGTTGATATTGAAGCAATTGAAATCAATCCGTTTCAACCAAGAACTAATTTTAACGAAGAAGCCCTTCAAGAATTGGCATCTTCTATTAAAGAACTTGGCGTTATCCAACCCATTACTGTTAGAAAATTAGATTTTAATAAATACCAATTAATTTCGGGTGAACGCCGTTTGCGTGCTTCCAAATTGGTTGGAATGGCTACTATTCCTGCTTACATTCGTATTGCTAACGACAACGAATCGTTGGTAATGGCATTAGTAGAAAACATACAACGCCACGACTTAGACCCAATTGAAATTGCGTTATCGTACCAACGTTTGATTGAAGAAATTCAGTTGACACAAGAACAAATGAGTGAACGTGTTGGAAAAAAACGTTCTACCATAACGAACTACTTGCGTCTTTTAAAATTAGACCCAATTATTCAAACTGGAATTCGAGATGGATTTATCAGTATGGGACATGGTCGTGCTATGATTAACATTGAAGATCAGGACGTTCAAACCGATATTTATCAAAAAATTGTAAGTCAGAATCTATCTGTTCGCGACACTGAAGCTTTGGTTAAAAAGCACCAAGATGGTTTGAAACCAACTGCTGCAAAAGCAAAAAAAGGAAATTCTTTTTCAATTGCAGACGACCAAAAGAAAGCGTTTACCAATTTCTTTGGAGCCAAGGTAGATGTGAGTGTTGCCGGAAATGGCAAAGGAAAAATATCCATTCCTTTTCATTCTGAAGAAGATTTTAATCGCATCATCAAACTTATCAACGGTTAGTGATTAGGTCATTCTACATACTTTTTTTTGTTTTCCTTTTAGGAAATGCTTCTGCGTTTGCTCAAACTCAAATTGAGGAAGGGTTAATTGTTTCGGATACTATAAAAAAATCTGAAATTAATCCTCTAGCTCCAGCAAAAGCGGCTTTTTATTCGGCTGTCTTCCCAGGAATGGGACAAGTTTACAATAAAAAATACTGGAAATTACCGCTTGTATATGGTGCCTTAGGAACTACTATTTATTTTTACATCAGTAACAATAAAAAATACCACCAATATCGAGATGCTTATAAACGTCGATTGGAAGGTTTTACAGACGACAATTATACCTATCTTGACAATTCACGTTTGATTTCGGCTCAAAAGTTTTATCAAAAAAACAGAGATTTATCTGCCCTTTTAACAGGTTTATTTTATGTATTAAATATTGTTGATGCTAATGTTGATGCTCATTTAATGCAATTTAATGTCAATGATAAACTCACCGTGAAACCCGATTTTTATAGAAATGATTTCACTGCCAAACAAGACATTGGACTTTGTGTCACATTGAAATTTTAAAGTTTTCATAAAATTTGTAACAAATACCAATTACTGCAAACTAATCCAATATGAAAATAGCACTTTTAGGATACGGAAAAATGGGAAAAGTAATCGAACGAATTGCTTTGGAACGTGGTCATGAAATTGTGCTAAAAAAATCAAGTTCAAACACCTTTGATGGTTTGCAAAATGCCGATGTCGCTATTGACTTTAGTGTTCCTTCGTCAGCAATAGCTAATATTTCAGAATGTTTAAATACCGGAATTCCAGTTGTTTCAGGAACTACCGGCTGGCTGGATAATTATGATGAAATGGTAGCACTTTGTCAAGCAAAAAATGGTGCCTTTATTTATGGTTCTAATTTCAGCTTGGGTGTGAATTTATTTTTCGAACTGAATAATTATTTGGCAAAAATAATGTCGAAATTTAATCAGTATTCCGTTTCAATGGAAGAAATTCACCATACCCAAAAACTTGATGCTCCCAGCGGAACGGCGATTTCATTGGCTAAAGGCATTATAGAAAATTCTAAATACACCCATTGGACGTTAGAAAATCCGAATGAAAATGACATTCATATCGATGCCCAACGAATAGAAAACGTTCCTGGCACACACAGTGTTTTTTACACTTCTGAAGTAGATACAATAGAAATAAAACATACTGCACACAATCGCGATGGCTTTGCCTTAGGTTCGATAATAGCCGCCGAATGGTTGGTAGGAAAAAAAGGCGTTTTCACGATGCGTGATGTATTAAATTTAAAATAAAAAATTATGACACTATATCAATGGTTTATCTTTTTTCTCGGAGTTCAAATTATTCATTTTTTAGGAACGTGGAAACTATACGAAAAAGCAGGTAGAAAATCTTGGGAAGCTGGAATCCCAATCTACAATGCTATTGTTTTGATGAAAATCATCAACCGACCAACTTGGTGGACGATTTTGTTGTTCATTCCCATCATCAACCTAATTATGTTTCCAGTAATTTGGGTAGAAACGTTGCGTAGTTTTGGCAAAAATTCAAGTTTAGATACTTTTCTGGGCATAGTAACTTGTGGATTGTATATTTATTACATCAATTACACACAAAGCGTTACTTATATTACTGATAGAAGCACGACTGCAGCTACCAAAACTGGCGATACCGTAAGTTCGCTATTGTTTGCCATAATTGTAGCCACATTTGTGCATACATACTTTATTCAGCCTTTTACGATTCCGACGTCGTCGTTAGAAAAATCGTTGTTAATTGGTGATTTCTTATTTGTGAGCAAATACAATTATGGTGCACGAGTTCCGATGACAACCGTAGCAGCACCAATGGTTCACGATACCTTACCAATTATAAAAACCAAATCGTATTTACCATGGCCACAATTACCTTACTTTAGATTTCCTGGATTTGAAAAAATAAAAAACAATGACATTGTAGTATTCAATTGGCCTAAAGACACGTTGTACAATATGTACAAACCTGCCGATAAACGCTACGACAAGCCTATCGACAAAAAAACCAACTATGTAAAACGTTGTGTAGGTATTCCTGGTGATAGCTTGCAAATTAAAAACGGTATTGTTTTTATAAACGGAAAAGAATTAATCTTGCCTGAAAGAGCGAAACCTCAGTATTCTTATAACATAGCCGTTGATGCTAAAGCCGACATTGATTTTGCCTCTCTGTTTCAAGATATGCATGTAACAGATGGAGCTGGGTTTAAAACTGAAAATCGCGATACTCTTTTCGTTCAATCATTAACCAGTGAAAATGTTGCACGATTAAAAACTATATCTGGAATTAAAAGTATTGAAAGAGTAATTAGAAAGGGCCCTGAAGACGGTGTTTTTCCAGATTTTCAAGACGGAAAACCATCAACTACGAACAATTGGAGCTGTGATAACTTTGGCCCAATTTACATTCCGCAAGCTGGAAAAACGGTTGCTATAGATAAAAAAACGCTTCCTTTATACAAATCAATCATCAACGAATATGAAGGCAATGATCTTAAAGTAGTTGGAGATGACATCTTTATTAATAATAAAAAAGCGACTTCTTATACCTTCAAACAAAACTACTATTGGATGATGGGAGACAACCGTCACAACTCATTAGATGCACGTTACTTTGGATACACTCCAGAAGACCATATTGTTGGTAAACCTATTTTCATATGGATGAGTTGGGACTCAAACGGTAAAGGCATTATGAATAAAATTCGTTGGGAACGTTTGTTTACAACCGTTAGTGGTGAAGGGCAACCACAATCGTACTTTAAATACTTCTTGTTTTTATTAGCAATTTATTTTGTTGGGGATTACTTATGGAAAAAACGCAAAACGACTAAAGAATAGCTTATCTTAAATGAATTTACTTTTATACCCTACTTATTTTCCTTCGATAAGCCATTATATTGCTATGGCTCAGGCGGAAACAATTACCTTGGAAGTAGAAGATAATTTCCAAAAACAAACCAATCGCAACCGAATGTACATCTACAGTCCGAATGGGATTCAATTGCTCAATGTACCAGTAAAGCACAGCAATAAAATTCACCAAAAGACGAAAGATGTTAAAATTGAAAATGATTTTGGGTGGCAAAAACAACACTTCAAATCATTGGATGCAGCCTATAGAAGTTCACCTTTCTTCGAATATTTTGAAGACGACATCATGCCCATCTTCGAAAAGAAATATGAATTCTTAATGGATTTGAATTTGGATACTATGAATCTAGTAAGCAAGTGTTTGAGAATGCCTTTAGAATTTAAAGAAACAACCGAATACTTTCATGTTGTAGCCGATTTTAATGATTTCAGAAATTTGGCCAATGGAAAAAAAGATTCTACAATCATTGCCCCTTACACACAAGTTTTTGAAGAAAAACATGGGTTTTTAAACAACCTAAGTACGCTCGATTTACTTTTTAATGAAGGCCGATACGCCTTAGATTACTTGAAAAAACAATCGTTATAACTATTCAATCATCAATCGAGTTAAGATGGGATAATGATCGGAATTTTTAAATTGTGGGAAGTTCTGAAAACTTTTAACTTTCATCTTTTTATCGGCAAAAATATAGTCAATGCGAGCAGGATAATACTTAAAGTTGTAAGTTTGTCCAAAGCCTTTTCCAGCTTCTTCAAAACAATCGTTCAAGTTTCCTTTAATACTTCGGTATACGTATGAAAAGGCACTGTTATTCATGTCGCCACAAATAATCATCGGATAACGACACTCTTTTTTGTGTTTCATCAATATTTCAGCTTGCTTTTGTTGTTGTTTAAAAGCCGTACTAATGCGTTTGACCACCAATTGCGATTTTTGCTTGCTAATTGAGTCAACATTGTCTTGCATTTCATTGACATCAGGTGAAATTTTAATCGACTGTAAGTGCATATTATATACTCGAATGGTATCTTTTCCCTTACGAATATCGGCATAGACAATCAAATTATCTGATTCTGGAAACTCGATATTTCCTTGATCAACAATGGGATATTTAGAAAAAATGGCTTGACCCGTTTTAATATTTTTCCCTTGCATAAAGATAAATTTGTGTTTGTAAACACGCAAATCTACTTTGGCTGTTTCCGAATATTCTTGAATACACAAAATATCTGGATTTTGCTCGTTTATGAACTCTTTGATGTCGTCTCCAACATTTTCACGTGGAATCCATTGGAATAGATTAAACAAACGAACGTTGTAACTCATTACAATAAAATCTTTTTCTTCTAGAGGTTGTTCGTTGGATGAAAATTTGTAAAATTTATTGATGAAGGTAATCCCTAAAATCAAAACTATACCCGACAATATCATTTGACGTTTCAATTGGAACATCCAATACAGAAAAAACAATCCGTTTAAAATTAAAAATAAAGGTAATATTAATGTCAACACCGATAAAAAAGGAAAGAAATTCGGGGCAAGAAATGGTAAAACATACGCAAGAAAAGTCAATACAGTAAGTACTATATTGAAAAAAAACATTACTTTATTGAACCATGATAGTTTTTTCATTTTCTTTTTGCCACTAAGACACACCAAATCATTAAGGTATTTTTCTTTATTCTTTTCTCTATTATCTTTTCTCTTCTTTACTGACTATTTTCCTGCTTTAAACAGAAACTCTTTTTCTTCAGCAGTCAAACTATCATAACCTGACTGACTGATTTTATCTAAAATTTCATCGATTTGTTGTTGCAATTTATCTTTTACAACAATTTTACTCTGACTTTTAACCACTGGTTTCTTTGGATTAACATGCACTTTTTTAAAAGGTGTTGCTTTTTTAGGTTGAAACAAATTAACAAAAAAATCCAATATTGTGGTTATTGCATTACTTAAATCGGTTCCATTGACTAACAATTTAATGTAAATAAATCCGAATAAAGCGCCTGCTAAATGCGCAATGTGACCACCTGTATTGTTCATTGGCAACTGAATCAAATCAACAAACAACAAGAAAAATGCAACTTGCCATAGGGGCAATTTCCAAACCCCAAAAAGGCGCACCTCCATAAAAGGCTGATAGGTAACTGTAGCTATCAAGATGGTCATTATAGCACCTGAAGCACCTACCAAATTAGCATTGACGTCAACTAAAGACGGTAAAAAAGTATACCCAACAAGATACACGACACCCGAAAAAATTCCTCCTAAAATATAAGAACCCAGCAACTGCTTTTGTGTAAAAAAGGTAGTAAACAGCCTACCTACACAATACAACATCAACATATTCATAACCACATGAATGATTCCGCTGTGAAAAAAAGCATAGGTTATTACCGACCAAGGTTTCCAAAACAAATCCACCCCATTAGAAGATAAGCCAACATAATCCAAATAATCAATTTGAACAGAAAATAGCTTTAAAAATGCAAAAACCACTTCTGGAACTACGAACAAAAGTAAATTCCAAAAGATAAGACGGATAGCTATTCCTCCTATTTTATACTGTAATTTTAAATCTTCAAATACGGTCATTTTAATTCCAACGGTTGTGTTTAAATTTTCTATTTCGCCAAATAATCATTAAAACAAATCCTGTCAAAGCACCTCCAACATGAGCAAAATGAGCAACTCCACCTCCAAATATGGAAAAACCAGTAACACCAGAGAAAAAATCCATAGCTACTAAAGCAGGAACAAAATATTTAGCTTTAATTGGAAATGGAATAAGAAACAGCATCAATTCTGCATTTGGCAACATGAATGCAAAAGCTGTCAACAATCCATAAATAGCGCCAGAGGCTCCAACCATTGTTGAATTAACCTGAATGGCTGTTTGAAATAAAGTATTAAAGCTTTCTTTATTTAATAAAACTTCCTTATTTGATTTTTGCAAAATAGGTCGTATACCGTTTTCGAATAACTCAGGGCTAAAATAATTATCATGTATCATTTCAATATTTAAAATCTGATGTAAATCTGTAGATGATAAATTCATATTAGACACTAAATTCAAAGCCTCATGTATTTGATAATAATTAATTGCTATCTGTAAAGCAGCAGCTCCAATACCTGATAAAAAATAAAACAACAAAAACCGTTTTGGTCCCCAAAAATGTTCTAATGGGCTTCCAAAAACATACAAACCATACATATTAAATAAAATATGTGTGAAATTTGGCAATGGAGCATGCATGAACATATGCGTAATGGGTTGCCAAAATTTAAATTTATCTGATTCTGGATAATGAAGTGAAAATAATTCGTAGGCCAAACCATTATGTAGTATCTGCGATCCAATAAAAAAGATAGCATTAATTATTATAAGTTGCTTAACAACTGGTGTGATTCGCATCATAGGGCAAATTTTTTATCTATATCATCCACGCGCATGGTGATAAACGTTGGTTTTTGGAAAGGTGAGACTGTAGGCTCTTTGCAAGCAAACAAGTTGTTCACCAAGTTTTCTTGTTCTTTTTCGGTTAAATACATTCCGGTTTTTACAGCCAAACTTTTAGCCATCGACTTGGCAATGGTGTCATTCTGACTGAAACTGCTGTCGGGAATTCCGTCTTCTAAATCACTTATCAATTGCTCCAAAACAATAGAAACTTCACTTTCTGAGGTATTGACAGGGATTCCAGAAATATGCACCGCATCCGATTCAAAAGCCTCAAAAATAAAACCGGTATTTTCTAACGAAGGTTGCAATTCGGCAATCAATTTCATTTCATTGTTCGAAAAATGCAATTGCAACGGAAAAAGTAATTGCTGACTCGACGCCTGATGCACCGTCATATTGGTTAAAAATTGTTCGTATAAAACACGTTGGTGCGCTCTACTCTGATCAATAATGACCATACCCGATTTTATCGGACTTACTATGTATTTTTTATGAATCTGATAGGTGCGATTAATAGTTTGCTCTTCCTCCTTTTCATCAAATAACGAAGCCGTTACTTCTTCATTTTCAAAAGCAAATGCCTCCACTTCAACCGTATCTTGCTTCAATCCAACATACAAACTTTCCCAACTCTGAGCCGTTTCGGTTTTTCTGTGCGACGAAGTTCCGCCTGAATAAGATTTTACCGGTTTTTCTTCCGCAAATGGGTTGTAGGTTCTATCAACTTGAACGGTGGGATATTCTGCCGATTTATTTTGATATTCATAGGGCGTATCCAAATTAGGATCTCTATCAAAATCTAAAGCTGGAGCCACATTAAACTGCCCTAAACTGTGCTTGATAGCCGAACGTAAAATAGCATATAAGGCATGCTCATCGTCAAATTTAATTTCGGTTTTCGTAGGATGAATATTGATATCTATGGTATTCGGTGGTACTTGTAGATAGATGAAATAACTCGGTTGGGCACCATTGGGCAACAAGCCATCATAAGCGTTCATTACGGCATGATGCAAATAGCCACTTTTAATATATCGATCGTTCACAAAGAAAAACTGCTCACCACGATTTTTCTTGGCAAACTCTGGTTTCCCTACAAATCCTTGAATACTCAAAATATCGGTTTCTTCTTGAACGGGAACTAACTTTTCATTGGTTTTTCCCGAAAAAACATTGACGATACGTTGTCTGAAATTGGAATTCGGCAAATTAAACATTTCGCTTCCGTTGTGGTACATCGTAAAATAAATATTAGGATGCGCCAAAGCCACACGTTGAAATTCATCAATTACATGACGCAATTCTACCGTTTCCGATTTCAAGAAATTACGACGTGCTGGAATGTTATAAAACAAGTTTTTCACCGCAAAGGAAGTTCCTTTGGGCAACACCGCTGGCTCTTGAGTAACAAACTTACTACCTTCAATAACAATATGATTTCCTAATTCGTCTTGATCTTGCTTGGTTTTCATTTCTACATGCGCAATAGCAGCAATTGAAGCTAAGGCTTCACCACGAAACCCTTTGGTATGCAATGAAAATAAATCTTCAGCCTGACGAATTTTGGAAGTCGCATGTCGTTCAAAACACAAACGCGCATCGGTCACACTCATCCCAACGCCATTATCAATTACTTGAACCAACGCTTTTCCGGCATCTTTAACAATTAATTTGATATCGGTTGCTTTCGCATCAACGGCATTTTCTAGAAGTTCTTTCACCACCGAAGCTGGTCGTTGCACGACTTCTCCAGCGGCTATTTGATTGGCTACGTGATCGGGAAGTAATTGAATTATACTTGACATTATTGTTTTTGTGTTCGATGTTCTATCTATAGTCTTTCACGCCTTCGCATAAAAACCAAAGTTAGCAAAATTAAGGAAAAACTACGGCTTATTATAGTTAACAAGATACTAAAAAAAGAAAACCTATTCGATGACGAATAGGCTCTGTATTTTGAAGTTTTAAACTATTATTTACTTTCAGATAGTCTTCTTAATTCAGCCATTTTAATAGCTGCAATAGCCGCTTCAGTTCCTTTATTTCCGTGAACGCCACCACTTCTGTCAATCGACTGTTGTTCGTTATTATCCGTTAACAAACAAAAAATTACAGGAACATCGGTTTGTACGTTCAAGTCTTTTATTCCTTGTGTTACGCCTTCGCAAACAAATTCGAAGTGCATGGTTTCTCCTTTAATGACACAACCAATGGTGATCACCACATCCACTTGCTGGGTAACAATCATGCGTTGTGCGCCATAAACCAATTCGAAACTGCCGGGAACATTCCAGCGAATAATATTTTCTTGAACGGCACCACAATCTAAAAGTGCCTCAAGAGTACCTTTGTATAAACCCTCTGTGATGTGATCGTTCCATTCTGAAACAACAATCCCAAACCGAAAGTTCTTCGCGTTAGGGATTGTGTTTTTATCGTAATTGGATAAATTTTTATTAGCTGTAGCCATAATTAATTAAGAATCGTGAATTACGAATTATGATACTCAGTCGTAATTCATAATTTGAAATTCGTAATTGATTTATTGTGCTAATCCAATCAAAGCATCAATATTTTGAGCTTCTGGAGTGGCATCGTATTTATCTTTAATCTCCGTAAAATATTTTAAAGCATCTGCTTTGTTACCTAAAGCTAAAGCCGTTTGACCTGCTTTGAATAAGTATCTTGGCGACGTAAACTCATTAGTAGATTGATGCGCTGCTTTTTCATACATTTCTAATGCTTTTTTAGCATCATTCTTTTGTGAATAAGCATCTCCAATGGCACCTGTAGCAATCGCACCTAAGAAGGCATCTTTAGAAGAAAATTGCTCTAAATATTTAATAGCATCATCGTATTTTTTCAAATTCAAAGAAGCAATTCCTGCATAGTAATTAGCAATATTTCCAGAATCTGTTCCTGAATATTGGCTCGCAATTTCTGGAGCACCTTGTTTTCCTTCAGCACCTTTCAATACTAAAGTATACAAAGAATCTTGTTTTTTAGCATCGGTGGCATCAGTTGCTAACTGAAAGTTATTTTGAGTTACAAACAAATCCGTTGTAGCATCTTCTTCTTTAGGTTCAACGATAAATTTTTGGTACGCCAAATATCCGATAGTCACTAAAGCAGCAGCAGCAATAACACCTAAAATATATTTTTGATTTCTAGCTACCCATTCTTCCGTTTTAGAAGCCGTTTCGTCTAAAGCATCAAATGCTTTTGCTGTTGCGCTATCTTTTGCATCAACATCTGGAGTATCTTCGATGAAATTAGTATCTACTTTTTCTTCTTTTTCTTTTGGAGCTTTGTAACCTCTTTTATTATAAGTTGCCATTTAAATTTAATTTAGTGTGCGCAAAAATAAAATTTTTATTCATATTTAAAAGCGATTTTTATCGATATTTTTCAATAATTTGCACCCTCTTAAAAAAAGCCGATTGAAATTCGCTCTTTTTGTACTATCAGCAAGCCATTACAAATGTTTTTAAAAAAAATTTCTTTATTCAATTATAAAAATATTTCGGAAGCCAATTACGATTTTGATGCCAAAATCAATTGTTTTGTTGGAAAAAACGGGATTGGAAAAACCAATGTGCTTGATGCTATCTATCATTTAGCCTACGGAAAAAGTTATTTCAATCCGCTTGCCGTTCAAAATATTAAACACGGTGAAGAGTTTTTTGTAATTGATGGTGAATTTGAAAAAGCCAACAGAAACGAACAAATTGTAAGCAGTTTCAAAAAAGGCCAAAAGAAAATCTTGAAACGCAATGGCAAACCGTATGAAAAATTTTCAGACCACATCGGATTTATCCCTTTAGTCATTATTTCTCCGGCAGACAACGACTTGATTATTGAAGGCAGTGAAACGCGAAGAAAATTCATCGATAGTGTAATTTCACAATTGGATTCGGCCTATTTACAAGAATTAATTCAGTATCAAAAAATCATCAGCCAACGCAATGCGCTACTAAAATATTTTGCCTTAAATCATGTTTTTGAAACCGATACCTTAGCCATTTACAACGAACAATTGAACAGTTTAGGACAACGTATTTTTGAAAAAAGAAAGCAATTTATCGATGCCTTTCTCCCAATTTTCAACAAACACCATCAAGCCATTACAGGCTCGGCTGAAGCAGTACAATTGGTATACGAAAGTCATTTGTTCGAAAACGACACCATCACTTTATTGGAACAAAATTTAGCGAAAGATCGCGCTTTACAATACACTTCGGTCGGAATTCACAAAGACGATTTATCATTCCAAATTGACCATTATCCTATTAAGAAGTTTGGTTCGCAAGGGCAACAAAAATCATTTTTAATCGCCTTGAAATTAGCCCAATTTGAATTTGTAAAAAAACAATCGGGCGAAAAGCCCATTCTCCTTTTTGATGACATTTTTGACAAACTCGATGAAAGTCGTGTGAGCAAAATAGTAGAAATGGTCAATCAAGAGGAATTCGGACAATTATTCATCTCAGACACCCATCCAGAACGCACCGAAAATATTGTAAAAACGACACATCAGAGTTATAAAATTTTTAGTTTGTAACAATTGTTATACTATCACTATATTTACTCTTTTATTTTTGATGAAATTTAAAATCGAATAAATCATGAAATCGAAAATTGTCTTTTTACTTTTTACTGCATTCTTATTGATGAATTGCAAAGACAAAACAGGAACTAATGCTGAAAACGCTAAATCTACATCCGAAAGTTTAGCTCCGAATGCTTTTTCAGAAAAACTCAAGGCAACCTCTGAAGCCCAATTAATCGATGTTAGAACACCAGAAGAATTCAATTCGAAACACCTTGATAATGCACAAAATATTGACTACAATGGTTCGGATTTTGACACTGAAATTGCCAAATTAGACAAAAACAAACCTACTTTCGTGTACTGTTTGAGTGGCGGCAGAAGCAGTTCGGCTGTAGCTAAAATGCAAGAAATGGGATTCACCGAATTGTACAATTTAGAAGGCGGTATGATGAAATGGAATGCCTTAGGCTTGGGCGGAAAGAAAGTAGCTCAAGGCGGAATGACAATGGTAGAATTTCAAAAATTATTGCAAACTGACAAAAAGGTTTTAGTCGATTTTAATGCCAAATGGTGTGGCCCATGCCAACGAATGGCTCCTTTTATCGAAAAAATGAAAGAGGAATTGAAAGACAAAGTTACTATCATTTCGATTGATGTAGACGAAAACGAAGCGCTTGCAGACGCCTTAAAAATTGACGGATTGCCTACCCTACTATTGTATGACAAACAAAAAAGTGTGTGGAAAAACGAAGGATTTTTATCCGAAGAAGATTTAAGAAAAAAATTATAAAACGAATTTGAAATGATTACAAAAGAAGCGTTACAATTTTTAGAAGATTTAATTGCCAACAACACTACCGAATGGATGCATGCTAATAAAAAAAGGTATGACAACTACAAAAAAGACTATCATAATTTTATTGCTTCTCTGTTGGCAGAAATGAAACCACTAGACCGATCGTTAGAACCTTTGGAAGTTAAAAATTGTACCTTCCGAATCAATCGTGATATACGTTTTTCTAAAGACAAATCGCCCTATAAAACCAATATGGGTGTTTGGATGTCGCAAGACAAAAACCGTAAAAATGCGCCAGGATATTACATTCATTTTGAAAAAGGAAACTGCTTCATTGCTGGTGGCGTTTGGTGTCCAGAACCTGCTGAATTGAAAAAAATTCGAAAAGAAATTGAATTTTTCTACGACGATTTAGAGGCAATTGTTACCGACAAAAACTTCAAAAAAGAGTTTCACGAATTGTCTCGTGAAGAAGGAAACGTCTTGAAAAAAGCACCTAAAGATTTTGATCCCAATCATCCTGCCATCGAATTTTTAAAATTAAAAAGCTTTACCGCTTCTCATAAAATTGATGAAAAAGATTTTAGTAAAGAAGATTTCAGTAAAAAAATAGCGCAACAATTAATTGCCTTAAAACCACTGAATGACTTTTTGAGTCGTGCATTAGAAACCGAAGAATAGTACAATTACGAATTAAAAATTACGAATTAAGAATAAAAATCCTAGCGAACTTTGCGAATAACTTTGCGACTTTGCCGTTAAACAAACAAAAATGCAAATTCAATCTAATTTTTCACTAAAAAAATACAACACCTTTGGTATTGAAGCCAAAGCCAAACAATTCGTGGCTGTTAACTCAATTTCCGAATTAAAATCGGTTTTAGAACAACACCAAAACGAGCCAAAATTCATCTTAGGTGGCGGAAGCAATATGCTGTTAACACAAGACATCGACGCACTAGTTATTCATGTCGATTTGAAAGGAAAAACCATCCTTAAAGAAGATGAAGATTTTGTTTGGGTTGAAAGTCAGGCTGGTGAAGTGTGGCACGAATTCGTGTTGTGGACCATCGATCAAAATTTTGGCGGATTAGAAAACATGTCACTCATTCCGGGTAATGTGGGCACCACTCCGGTGCAAAATATTGGTGCCTACGGAACTGAAATCAAAGACACTTTTGTTTCGTGCGAAGCGATGAACATTCAAACGCAAGAAATGAAAACCTTTTCTAAAGAAGAGTGTAATTTTGGCTATCGAGAAAGTGTTTTTAAACACGAAGCCAAATACCAATACATCATTACATCGGTAGTTTTTAAATTGACCAAACGCAACCACAAAATCAACACTTCGTATGGCGACATTACTAAAGAATTGGAGAAACAAAATGTGAGTATACCAACTTTAAAAGACGTTTCTAGTGCTGTGATTGCCATTCGTCAAAGTAAATTACCCGATCCTAAAGAACTCGGAAACAGCGGAAGTTTCTTTAAAAATCCAGTGATTTCTAAAACCCAATTTGAGAAAGTACAACAAAATTTCCCAGAAGTAAAATTCTTTGAAGTATCGCCAACCGAAGTTAAAGTTCCTGCAGGTTGGCTCATCGAACATGCCGGATTGAAAGGCTATCGCAAAGACGATGCTGGTGTACATAAAAACCAAGCCCTAGTGTTAGTGAATTATGGTAATGCTACGGGTCAAGAGATTTTGGCGTTATCACGTTACGTTCAAAAAACGGTTTTTGATAAATACGGCATTGCGATTGAAGCAGAAGTGAATGTGATTTAATGTCAAATAAATTTCTAGTAAGAATTCAAATTTTAAAATTCAAATTTTAAAATGGAATTCCGTACTTTTGCACTCGTTTTATAAAAAGACACAAAAGCCATTATGTTACTAATCATTTTTTGTTTGTTTATTGCTGTTGTTGTGGTCCAATTCCTCTATTATATAGTGTTTTTTGGAAAATTCTCGTTTGCAAAACCACAAGTATCCACACCTAAAAGAGTTCCTATTTCGGTGATTGTTTGTGCTAAAAACGAAGAAGAAAACGTCAAAAACTTTGTGCCCTTATTAGCCGAACAAAATTATCCCGATTACGAAATTGTCTTAATTGACGATGCTTCTAGCGACGAAACCTTGGAAGTTTTTGAAGCCTTTGAAAAACAATACTCCAACGTTAAATTAGTCAAAGTAGAGAATATTGAAGCCTTTTGGGGTAACAAAAAATTTGCGCTAACCTTAGGAATCAAAGCCGCCAGAAACGAATACTTGTTATTTACTGATGCCGATTGCTATCCTAAAACAACCGAATGGATTAAAGAAATGAGTGCCCAATTCACCAAAGAAAAAACCATCGTTTTAGGGTATGGCGCTTACGAAAGAATCAAAGGGTCGTTTCTCAATAAAATCATTCGTTTTGAAACCTTACTTACCGCAACACAATATTTTTCCTGGGCCAAATTAGGAAAACCCTATATGGGTGTAGGTCGCAATATGGCCTACAAACGTGAAGAGTTTTTCAAAACAAACGGTTTTATCGAACACATGAAAATACGTTCTGGCGACGATGATTTGTTCATCAACCAAGCGGCTAATGCGAAAAATACCACCATTTGTTACAGCCCAGAAAGTTTTACGTATTCGAAGCCAAAAACGTCTTTCAAAGAATGGTTTGCCCAAAAAAGAAGACACGTTGCTACGGCAAAACACTACAAATCGTTTGATCGTAGCCAATTGGCACTTTTCTACGGCACGCAATTGTTATTTTTTATCTTACCTATAATCCTGTTGGCTTTTCAATTTCAATGGATTGCGGTAGTCAGTTTAATCGGATTTCGCTACTTAATAGCTTGGTTATCACTCGGATTTGCAGCCGGAAAATTAAAAGAAAAAGACGTGATGTATTGGTTTCCGTTCATCGAAATAATCCTTATCTTCACACAGTTGAATGTTTTCATCACCAACACATTCTCAAAACCGGTACATTGGAAATAAATTCTCATATAGAAAAAGCTAAAAAAGGCGACCAAATCGCGTTTACCTACCTACTCGACCATTACTGGAACGAAGTGTATGGCTTTATGCTCAAACGTACCGAAAACGAAACCGATGCCGAAGACATCACCATCGAAACCTTCTCAAAAGCCTTCGATAAATTAGCGACTTACAACCCCGAATTTCAATTCAATACGTGGCTCATTGCCATCGCCAAAAACGTGCACATCGATTTGCTTCGAAAGAAAAAATCGACACTTTTTGTAGAAATCACCGACGAAGAAGACCAGCAAGCCTACAATATTGCCGATACCTCACCGTCTGCTGAAGACGAACTCATCACGGAACAAAATTTATCGCAATTACTCCAATTCATCAAAGAATTGAAACCGCATTACCAAGAAGTCATTCAGTTGCGCTATTTTCAAGAAATGAGTTACCAAGAAATCGCCGAACAACTCGAAGAACCTTTGAGTAACGTTAAAATCAAGCTGTTGCGCGCCAAAAAATTATTGGCAGAAATCATTCAAACCAAACGATAAATTAGCAACGAATGGCTCGGGAACTCTGGGTTTCCGTGTTCCTGCTGTCCACTGTATCCCGAAGTATCGGGATGCCGCTTCCATCAGGGTTAGTTGGCAAACTATTGGAACAAAAATAAAATTCCAAAACCCATTCGTTTATCTAAAACAATTCAATAAATTTGCGCCTTATTTCAAAAATCTTGGAAAAAGAAATTGTAGTCATTATCGGCGGACCAGGTACCGGAAAAACAACCATCATAGACGGATTAACCGCTAAAGGATATTGTTGTTATCCCGAGATTTCACGTGAAGTTACCATGGAAGCCAAAAAACAAGGCATCGAACAACTTTTCCTTGAAAAACCATTACTGTTTAGCGAATTACTACTCGAAGGCAGAAAAAAACAATTCCACAATGCCTTGACAGAACCTCACGAAGTTGTTTTCTTAGATCGCGGCATTCCCGATGTTTTGGCTTACATGCATTATATTGGTGATAGTTACCCTGCTTTTTTCGACCAAGCGTGTCGCGACCACATCTATACCAAAATTTTCATTCTTCCGCCTTGGGAAGAAATTTATGTGAGCGATGACGAACGTTACGAAAACTACGAACAAGCCAAACTTATTTACAGTCATCTTACTGAAACCTATCAAAAATACGGCTATAATTTAATAGAAGTCCCGAAAGGAACCGTTGAAGAACGAATACTTTTTATCTTAAACCAATTATAATTTATTGTTTTTAGTACTTTTACGAAATATTGGTAATTTGCAACTCCTAATTCGTAATGGTTAACTAATGTCTACGCCACTAGAAATACTTCAAAAATACTGGAACCACGATGCGTTTAGAACACCGCAAGAAGAAATTATTGCGTCCGTTTTAGCCGGAAAAGACACGTTCGGATTGATGCCTACTGGTGGCGGAAAATCGATTACCTTTCAAGTACCAGCCATGATGCTGGAAGGAATTTGTTTGGTTGTATCTCCACTTGTCGCTTTAATGAAAGACCAAGTACAAAACTTGCAAAACAAAGGCATCAAAGCCATTGCACTAACTGGTGGTATTTCATCCGATGAGATGATTGACTTGCTAGACAACTGCCAATATGGAAACTACAAATTTTTATACCTTTCGCCCGAACGATTGCAAAACGATTGGGTTTTAGAACGCATCAAGAATCTTCCCATCAATTTAATTGCCATCGACGAAGCGCATTGTGTATCGCAATGGGGCCACGATTTTAGACCCTCCTATTTAAAGATATCCAAACTCAAAGAATTCTTTCCTAAAGTAGCTTTTTTGGCATTAACCGCTTCGGCTACAAAACGAGTGCAAGACGATATCATCGTACAATTACAACTCGAAAATCCGGCGGTATTTACCAAATCGTTTGCCAGAGATAATTTGGCGTACATGGTTTTTAATGTTGAAGATAAATTACATTTGATAGAACAAATTCTGAAAAAGAATCCGGAACCTTCTATTATATATGTAACCAACCGAAAAGCGTGTTCTGAAACCGTTAAACAAATAGAAGCTTTAGGATTTTCAGCAACATTTTATCACGGTGGTTTATCTTCCAAAGAAAAAGAAAAACACATGAAATTGTGGATGGAAGAACAAGTGCAAACGATAGTTGCCACCAATGCCTTCGGAATGGGAATTGACAAAGCCAATGTCAAAACAGTAATTCATTTGCACATTCCGCCCAATCTTGAAAACTATTATCAAGAAGCCGGTCGCGCCGGTCGAAATGGAGCGAAAGCATTTGCTGTTTTACTCACCAATCCGTCGGATGTGATTCACGTAGAAGCACAATTTTTAAACATTTTACCTGATAAAGTCTTTTTGAATTTAGTTTTCGTCAAATTGTGCAATTATTTCCAAATTGCTTATGGTGAAGGAATTAACGAGAAATTTAGTTTCAACATCAATCAGTTTTGTACGAAATACGGTTTTTCCGTTTTAAAAGTGTACAATGCTTTGCAATTTTTAGACAACCAAGGTATTGTTAGTTTATCACAAGAATTCACCGAAAAAATTACGCTTCAATTCTTAATTCCATCCAAAGAAGTGATTCGGTATATGAGTTTGAATCCGCAAGACGAAGAAGTAATACTAACTATTCTCCGCACCAATCCTGGAGTTTATGAAACACAATCAACCATCAATAGTGCGTTGATTGCTAAAAAATCGAATACTACTGAAAATCAAGTGTTGGCCATGCTCCACAAACTTCATGAAAAAGGAATTATCCAATTACATGCAAAAAACAACGATGCTTCTATTACCTTTAATGAAGTTCGCGAAGATGAAAGAACTATCAGCCGGGTCGCTAAATATTTGGAAGCTCAAAACCAACTCAAAACCCAACAATTGCAATCGGTTTTACAGTATATAAAAGACGACACAAAATGTAAGAGTCAATTGCTTTTACAGTATTTTGGCGAGACCAAAACAACCGAATGTGGCATTTGCTCCTACTGCATTACCAAAAACAGGACAAAAATTGATACTACATCGTTGAACGATACCATAATTGGTTTGTTGAAAATTCAGGAATTAAACTCGAGAGATATTCAAAAGTTGACCAAATATCCAAAAGACGATGTTATCTTTGCACTTCAAAATTTATTGGAAAACGATACCATAATCGTAAAACCAAACAATTTATATTCGCTAAAAAACTAACATTACATTAATTAGATTGCTTCGTGCCTCGCAATGACTATGGAAAAATTAAGAATCGTATTTATGGGAACGCCCGAATTTGCAGTAGGTATTTTGGATACCATAATCAAAAATAACTATGAAGTTGTAGGCGTCATTACTGCTGCAGACAAACCAGCCGGTCGCGGACAAAAATTAAAATATTCAGCAGTAAAAGAATATGCTTTGGCAAACAATTTACACTTGTTGCAACCCACCAATTTAAAAGATGAAACTTTTTTAGCCGAATTACAAAGCTTAGATGCCAATTTACAGGTTGTTGTTGCTTTCAGAATGTTACCTGAAGTAGTTTGGAAAATGCCTAAACTGGGTACTTTTAATTTGCACGCTTCGCTCTTGCCAAATTACCGTGGCGCAGCACCAATCAACTGGGCTATCATTAATGGTGAAACGAAAACAGGCGTGACTACATTTTTCATAGACGATAAAATTGATACTGGCGCAATGATTTTGAGTAAGGAAACACCCATTGCATCTAATGAAAGCGCTGGGGAGCTGCATGACAGATTGATGTTAATTGGTAGTGAAGCCGTTGTTGAAACGTTGCATTTGATTGCCAATAATACTGTCTCGACTACCATTCAAGAAGATTCTGACGATATTAAAACAGCCTACAAACTCAATAAAGAGAATTGTAAAATCGATTTTTCAAAATCGGGATTAGAAATTTATAATTTAATACGAGGATTATCACCCTACCCAAGTGCTTGGTGTTTCATTAAAGACGGAGATCAAGAATGGAATGTAAAAATATATGAAGTAAAATTAACTTCAGAATCACATACTCATCCTGTTGGAACACTGTTGGCTACAAAAAAAGAAATGAAAATTGCGGTAAACAATGGCTTCTTGGAATTGATTAGTTTGCAATTCCCAGGAAAAAAAAGAATGGCAACTTCAGAATTGTTAAACGGAATGGCATTTTCTATGAATGCAAAAGCCTTGTAAGGCATTGAAATCATTGAAAAAAAGACAACACAGACCACCAAAACACTGCTTTTATTAACAAACAACCCGAGTTATTAACAAAATTAGTAAAAAACTCGTCAATCCCTTGTGTAATCTGTTATTTCTACTAAATTTGTTATGATTAACAAAAATGTTTAACCAACAATTAATAACTATTATTATGAACAAATCAGAATTAATCGATGCTATTGCTGCAGACGCAGGAATTACAAAAGCAGCTGCTAAATTAGCTTTAGAATCATTTTTAGGAAACGTAGGATCAACTTTGAAAAAAGGTGGAAGAGTTTCTTTAGTAGGTTTCGGATCATGGTCAGTTTCTAAAAGAGCTGCTAGAGACGGAAGAAATCCACAAACTGGAAAAACTATCAAGATTGCTGCTAAAAATGTAGTAAAATTTAAAGCTGGAGCAGAATTAGAAGGTTCTGTAAACTAATCTAGTTTATTTTGATATAGAAAACCATCAGTTGAACTGGTGGTTTTTTTTTGCTATAAAATTTGGATTTAAAACTTTTATTTGTACTTTTAGTTAAAATTGATTGCTAAATGATATCTGAAAAACTTGAAAAAGGACAACTTCTAATAGCAGAACCCTCTATAATAGGCGACTTATCGTTTAATAGATCTGTTATATTGTTGGCCGATCATAACGAAGAAGGTTCTGTTGGATTCATTCTGAACAAACCACTTGAATACACTATAAACGATTTGATTCCAGACATCGAAGCTTCTTTTAAAATCTACAATGGAGGACCAGTTGAACAAGACAATCTATATTTTATTCATACCATTCCAGATTTAATACCAAACAGTATCGAGATTTCAAATGGTATCTTTTGGGGAGGCGACTTTGAATTGACCAAAAGCCTTATTAACGAAGGTAAAATAAACAAAGAAGATGTCAGGTTTTTCTTGGGATATACTGGATGGAGCGCCAATCAATTAGAAAGTGAATTGCAATCCAATTCTTGGATAATTGCTATGAACAACTACAAATCTTCTATTTTAGGAAAATCATCTTCTCAATTTTGGAAGGAAAAAATTATTGAATTGGGTGGTGAATACCTAATTTGGTCTAATGCACCTGAGAATCCAATTTTAAATTAGCGTATTAATTTGCGAAATTAATTCTTTAGCCAAATCGGTTTTAAATTCTTTTTTACGATATTTTGTTATCGATTGAATTCCAACAATGATGTTAGTAATAAATAATTCATCTGCTTTTTGCAAATCAAATGGCGAAATTACTGCTTCAACAACCTCTAGAGATTCCATTTTTTGAGTGAGACGCAGTACTTGCTTTCTCATAATTCCATTTTGACATCCTTCGTCAATGGAAGGAGTTACTAATTTAGATCCGATAAGCATAAAAATATTTCCATTCAACGCTTCTACAACATTCTTTTCGTTATTTACCAAGAGGCAATTTTGCAACTCATTCTCCTGAGCAAAAATACTACCTGTTATATGAAGCATCTTATTGGTTGTTTTAATGGTAGAAAGTAGCTGTTTGGAAACAAAAAAATCTTTATACAAATCAACTTCATAAGCAGCATCTGAAAAAACATAAGATGCATTTTCAATGGAAGAAACCTGAATTAAAAAAGAAACTGTTCGGGTATTGGGCAGATAAAAACCTCCATCATTTCTAAAAACAGTAAAACGTACTCTAGCCGAATTGCTGCAATTGTTAGCTGTAACCGTATTTAAAATTTGTTCTTCAATATATTCTAAGGTAAAGTTATTCGGAATTTGCATTCTAACTATTCGCATGGCCGCCATCAACCTAAAGTAATGATCTTCAAAGAATAAAACTTTACCGTTCACAATTTTTAGCGTTTCAAAAACACTATCACCATATAAAAAGGCACGATTACTATTAGATAAATTGGCATCTGAAGAAAGTATTGTTCCGTTATAATTAATCATAAAAAAATCCCGATTTAGTCGGGACAAATATAACTCTTAAAAATGATTTTTATACAGAACCAATCACATGTTTCAAATCAGAAACTTGATTTTCCCACAATTGTTTAGATTCATCTAATTCTTGTTCCTCAGAAAAATCAACCACCATTAACGAAACATCTTTAGTGATTTCGTCTTCTAGAATACGCAACTCAAAATAGTATTCTGTGTCTTTTTTATCCTCATCAACCCATTTGAATTTTACTTTTTCTCCTGTTTTCTTGGAGGCCAAACGAGCATTTTCTTCCATATCATCCCATTCAAAAGAAAAAAATTCACCTCTAGAATTTACTTTATCAGCAAACCATTCTTGTAATCCTGATGGAGTTGAAATGTATTGATACAACAACTGAGGTGATGAATTAATAGGAAATTCTATTTCGTAACGTACTTTTGAAGACATAATCTAATTTTTGCGAAATATATAATTTTTATTTAAAAAAAGGGATAAGAAAAAAAATATTTTTTTTTCAAATTTATATTTGCAAGGTGTTTTATTAGTATTATATTTGCACCCGCATTCAAGGATGTGTACCGATAAAATGGCGAGGTAGCTCAGTCGGTTAGAGCGCAGGATTCATAACCCTGAGGTCGGGAGTTCAAATCTCCCTCTCGCTACAAGAAAAATAAAGTCTCAAGCAAGCTACGTTTGAGACTTTTTTATTAAAACTAAATCTGCAAAAATAGTATCGTTAAAAAAACTGCTACTTTTTCTTAAATCAATATAAATCAGCCATCTTTAGTTTCAAATAATTTTACTAAATAAATTATTTTTTTGTAGTACTTTTCTTTTTTATATTGTTTTTTTATGCTTTTTATCGATTTTATATGCTTTTTATCGATAAAAAACTTTTTTATTAGAATCCGCCTTTCTACATTTGTCGTGTCAAATCAATAAAACTGAATTATCAAATTGATGATTCGTAAAAACGAAATCATAAACTAAACCCTAATAGTTATGAAACCAAATTTACTTAAATCAATATCAATACTACTTTTGATATTAAACGTAAACTTCCTTCAAGCCCAATGTACGGGTTGTAATGTTACCATCACGGTGCCAAACAGTTCAACTTTTAGCTTAACAGCCGGACAGACAATTTGTATCGTTGGTACTGGTGCATTTACTGGAAGATTAAACAACTTCAACGGAAACACTTTGTGTATTGGAACAGGAGTGAATTACAATCCGTCAGTGGCTCCAAATTACAACGGTAACTGGACCATCATAAATAATGGTACTTTCACCAATACAACAAACTTGAATTTTAATTCGGGTGTGAATTTTACTAATGCTGCAACAGGTAGTATAACATTACCAGCCATAACGATAAACAGTGGTGTTAGTTTTGTTAATAACGGAACGTTAACAACAAGTGGTGTAACAGTTAACAGTGGTGGTAGTGTAACACTAGGCGGTACATCTACTATTAATGGCCCTTTAAACAATAACGGAAGTGTTATTGTTTCTGGTGTTATTACTGCAAGTCAAATAACCAACAATTCAGGTGCAACAGTAATTGGAGGACCTGGAACAAATTGTAATAGTATTAGATCTACAGGAAGTTTTACTAATAATGGTGTTTTTGGAAATACTGGTACAGGCTTATATGTAGGAAATGTAGGTGGAACCATTAATAGCCCAGCAACATCTGCTGGAACTGTAGCTCCAACCACACAACCAACTAACTTAAATTTATCTATTTCTGGTACAACCGTATCTGGAAATTTCACACAAACCTCAACCTACTCAGACGGATATTTAGTATTAAGAGCATTAAGTACAGGCGCAGCTCCTGCTGTTACAAACCCAACAAATTTTGCTTCTGTAGTAGTTGGACAAACAATTGGAGCATGGACCATCGTAGCCATTAATAATACCCAAACTAGCACTTCTTTTAGTGATAATATCGGAACCAATTGTACCAATGCTTATTATAGAATATACAGTTTTAAAACGGCTGGAACATCTCTTTGTAGAGTATACAATACAAGCTCTGTTTTAACATCAAATTTAACGTTAGTTCCCACTGTAACGGCTGTTTCTCCAACGACAAATAGCAGTATATGTAACGGAACAAATGTCTTATTAAATGCAACTTCCACAGGAAACAATATCAACTGGTATACTGTTGCCAGCGGTGGTACTGCTATTGGCACATCGGCTTCTGGAGTTGATTTCTCTGTAGCTCCTTCTGCCACTACAACCTATTATGCTGAGGCAGTGACATCTACTGGTTGCGTTAGCATCACAAGAACCGCAACAGCTACCATTACGGTAACAAACATAAGCCCATCAATTGAGTTTACTCAAGGAGCAAACGACCATACAGCCACAATTTCTGGATGTGGAACTGTAGGCGGAGGCACCCAAAATGATATGGATATTTTTTCTGGAGATCCAGGTGCAGGATCAACCTATCAATGGCAATTCAGCGATGATAATATCACTTGGACAGATGCAGCAGGCCCAACTAGCACCACAGCACAATTTGTTTTAGATCCATTGTATACTACAATTGAATCAACTGCTGGAGTTCACTATATAAGATTAAAAATAACCTATGCTGGCTGTACAGGATATAGTAATATTAATACATTAACAGTAACAAGTAATTCCAATCTTACTTCTGGGACTATAAATTCTAACCAATCTTTTTGTGGTTCTAGTGGAGACCCTTTAGCTTTTACTGTAACCGCTCCAACAGGAGGTAATGGAACCTATTCATATTTATGGCAATCTTCAACAGACAATGTTAATTTTACAACAATTAGTGGTGCTACATCTGCAACTTACAACGCACCTGTAATCAGCCAAACGACTTATTATCGCAGAATTGTTGTCTCTGGTGGTTGCAGTAAAATTAGCAATACAATAACCGTTTCTATAATAGCTCAACCAACAATCACTCCTTCAGCAAGCGCAACAAGCGTATGTTTTAGTAGTTCAGCTCAAACAACACCATTAACTTATAGTGCAACTACAAGTTCACCAAACACTTATAGTATTTCATGGAATGCTTCACCTGCTAACAGCTTTGTTACTGTTACTAATGCTGCATTAGTTGCTGGTTCAATAACTATAAATATTCCTGCTAATACAGCGGCTGGAACTTATACTGGAAATTTATCCGTAAGAAATGCAAGCGGATGTGTAAGTAGCACTAGTGTGCCTTTTACAGTAACTGTAATTGCAATTCCTACAATCACGGGAACAACTCCAGGAACTACAAATGGTCCGGGTACCGTAACTCTTGGAGCAACTGCATCTGCTGGAACAATCTCTTGGTATGCAGCAGCTAGTGGTGGTTCTGCTTTAGCCACAGGAACATCATTTACAACTCCTGTGATCTCAGCTACAACAACCTATTATGTAGAAACCGTTAACAATGGTTGTACTTCTAGCCCAAGAGTAGCCGTTGTAGCAACCTATACAAACAATCCTGAAATTAATGTTCGTGGAAATGCAATATCAATTGTAAGCGGCGATGTAACCCCTTCATTATCTGATTGGACGGACTTTGGTGGGACCGATGTTAACATAGGTACTTTAACTAGAACATTTACCATCTATAATACTGGTATAAATAATTTAACACTTTCAAATCCAACTATTTCCGGAACTAATGCCGCCGATTTTACAGTAACTACTTTTCCAAGTTTAACAGTTAGTGGCGGAAGTTCAACTACTTTTGTAGTAACGTTTAACCCAAGTGCTACAGGAACAAGAACAGCAACGATTTCAATAGTTAACAATGACAGTAATGAAAATCCATATACATATGCAATCGCTGGAACTGGTATCATTGATATTGACAGCGACGGAATTGATGCAAGTATAGATATAGACAACGATAATGATGGAATTATAGATACCATAGAATGTGCTGCTTGTGTAAGCGACCCATTCGTAAATGGTAGTTTTGAATCACCAGTTATCCCATTCAATGGTGGATGGAACACAACATTACCACAAACTTCATTCACAGGATGGCAGACAACTGCAACCGATGGAATGATTGAATTATGGCCAACAGGTGGAAATGGTGGAAATGCAGCACAAGGAACTCAATTTGCCGAATTAAACGCAAACCAAGCTTCTACTTTATACCAGTCGTTTTGTTTAAATGGATCGTCAGGAACCATCACTTGGTCTATTAAACACCGAGGAAGATCTGGAACAGACCAAGCTTTCGTTCGATTTGGTTCAACTTTAGCCAATGCATTAGCTTCTGCTCCAATTGCAACAATGGTCGATGGAAATACAACATGGGGAACCTATTCTGGAACGTATACAATTCCAGTGGGACAAACACAAATCGTTTTAGCTTTCCAATCAGGATTTACTTCTACTGGCGACCAAACCATTGGAAATTTTATCGATGATGTTCAAATCTCAATCGTCCAAGGATGTATTGATACTGATGGTGATGGCGTAGCTAACGTAGATGATTTAGATTCTGATAACGACGGAATTCCAGATATTGAAGAAGCTAATTTTAAAGGATTCGCTAACAATACCTCAACCATGTACAACGGTACTTGGGCTGATGCAAATGGTAACGGAATGAATGATAGTATTGACACAATGATAGCTGGAAGTACTTATACTATTCCTGACACAGACGGTGATGGAATTGCAAACTATTTAGATTTAGACAGTGATAATGACTCTTTATTTGATGTTGATGAAGCTGGTTTATTAAATGGTGATGGCGATATTAATGATGATGGAAAAGGTGATGGAGCAGATGCAGACGGTGACGGTATATTAAACCTATACGACAACGCGGCTATCTTTGGAACAACCTACAGAGCTAATGCCCTAGATACAGATGCTAATGGGGTTTCAGATTACCTACAATTAGATTCAAATTCAGACGGAACAAAAGACATTCAAACCAGTTTGTACGGATCTTTAGATGCCAATAATGATGGTAAAATAGACGGCTCTACCGATGCAGACAGAGATGGAATTGTAGATACATTTGATACAAACACTGCTGCAATTGGTTCGCCTAGAAATTTGAACAGAAAATTGGAACTTGATTTTGATGGAAGAAACGATTATGGTCAAGAAAATGTTCAAATCTTAGATAATCTATCTGGTGCTTCTTTGATGGCATGGGTTGATTTAAACAGTGCGTTTTCAACAGACGGTGTAATTATCGGTCAAAATAAATTTCAAATTAGAGTTACAAGTGCTAGAAATATTGAGGCTGTGGTTAACTCAACAACTCTTACATACAGTACAGTAGCCTTAAATACTTCTCAATGGTATCATGTAGGTGCTGTTTATGGTGGAGGTACTTTAAAATTGTTTTTGAATGGTACTATGGTAGCCAGTGTAGCTGCTTCTGGAAACATTATTTCTGACGGTTCTAAATTAACCATCGGAAAAGATCCAAGTACTAATACTAAATATTTCAAAGGAAAATTAGATGAACTAAGAGTTTTCAACGTAGCTCTTGCCGATGCTTACTTCCAAAGAATGGTATACCAAGAAATTCAAAATGTAAGTAGCCAAACTAGAGGAAAAATAGTTCCTGTAGATGTAGGTGTTCCTTTTACAAATGTATTAAGATGTTTCAGTATGGATGGTTACAAAGATGATATTATAGACGACATTACAACTGCAGCTATTGATGTAACAGGAATGAAAATTTACAACAACAAAAACATCTATGTACAACAAGCTCCAATGCCTTTCGTAACCGAAAGAGCTGGTAACTTTGCTACAGCTGTAAACAGTCCAACAAACGAAGTAAGAGGTTTAGACATTATGGATCAGGATTGGTCAATTGTTCAAGTAAAACATGACATTACCGAAACTACTAACAACGTAGATTTAGGAATGATTGTAGATGCAGGTGTAACGGTTACCATGAACAACGATACTAAAATCCAAAACGATTGGTATTTATTGTTGAACGGAAAAATAGACCTACAAGGTAAATCACAACTATTACAAACGGTAAGTAGCACATTAGATGCAACTAGTGCAGGTTCTATCGAAAGAGATCAACAAGGAACTAAAAACATTTATAACTATAATTATTGGGCATCTCCTGTGGGAGCTATAAACGCAACTACCAATAATAATTCATTTACGGTAGCTGGAGTTATGAAAGATGGTACTTCTGGAACACCTCAAAACATCACTTGGACCAGTGGTGTAAACGGAAGTCCAACAAGCCCTATCACTTTAAGCAGCTATTGGATTTTTAAATTTCAAAACTTAAGCAATAGCTATGCAAACTGGGCTAGTGTTGGACAAAATGGCACACTAAATGTAGCACAAGGATTTACATTAAAAGGAAGCGGAACTGCTGCTGCAAATCAAAATTATACTTTTGTTGGAAAACCTAACAATGGTACCATTACCACAACAGTAGCTGCCGGTAACCTAAACTTAACTGGAAACCCTTATCCTTCTGCTTTAGACTCTGCTAACTTTATCATTGCTAACACTGCAACCACAACAGGAACATTATATTTCTGGGAACATGCTAGCTCTAATAATACGCACAATTTAGTAAACTACCAAGGTGGATATTCTGTTAGAAACTTAGTAGGTGGAACGGGTCCTACGGCTCCAGCCGGAATTAACGGTGTAGGAACAAGTTCAAAAATTCCAGGACGATACGTACCAGTAGGACAAGGATTCTTTATGGTGGGTTCTGCAACTGGTGGTAACATTACGTTTAATAACAATCAAAGGTTGTTCATTAAAGAAGATAATGCAGCTTCAACATACATGTTCAAAAACTCAAACACTAATATTGTTGCCAACACCAATACGGAAGACCCAATTACGTCAGATACGTTTAAAAGAGTTCGTTTAGGATTGACTTCAAAAGACAATTACCACAGACAAATTCTATTAGGATTTATGGAGCAGTATGCGACTAGTGCTGTAGAAAGTGGATACGATGCACCAAGCATTGACAATCAGCTAAATGACATGTACTTTATGAATAATGGTGCAAAATTAAATATTGAAGGTGAAGGTTATTTTGATATAAACAACGTATACCCTATCGGAATCAAAACGAATGTATTGGGAGAAGTAAAAATTATGGTCGATGCAACCGAAAACATGAACAGCAATCAACGTCTTTTCATATTAGATAATACCGACGGTCAATACCACGATATCACTAATAATCCTTACATTGTTGAATTGCCTCAAGGGTTAACAGAAAACCGTTTTACACTAACCTTCAAAGACAATCATGCTTTATTGAGCAACGATGCAGTTGATTTAAATACTGGAATAACGATAGCTTATGCTAACGCAAGCAATATATTAAATATAAAAAATAATGTGGTAGACGCCACGGTAGAAAAAGTGACACTTTTCAATTTGCTGGGACAATCTGTAGGAACGTTTGATGTAAAAGATCAAAACCAACAAAACATCCAATTGCCTATCAAAGACTTGAGTTCTGGAACTTACATTGTAAAAGTAAAAACAGACAAAGGTGAAACTACAAGAAAAATTGTTTTTAATTAGGGTTTAAACAATTGGTTTGACAACCAAAAAAGCCACGCAGTTTTGCGTGGCTTTTTTAATTTTATAAAATAAACCTTATTTTATTAGTGAGATCAATTCCGAAAGATCAACTTGAGTTTGTGCGCCCGAAACAATGTTTTTCAAGGTATACATTCCATTCGTAATTTCTTTTACAACAAAGGGAATCGCTCTTCTTTCCGCATGTTTAAATTGCTTATCAACTTTAGCAGCATCAGGATACAATTCGGCTTTTATATTTTGGTTTCGCAACTGCTGAATGGCTTGCATCGCCTCAAAAGCTTGGCTTTCGCCAAAATTCAAAAACATCACTTTAGTAGCAGTTGTCACCGTTTCTGGAAACAAATTCAATTCTTCCAAAACCAAATAAATGCGATCCAATCCAAACGAAATTCCAACACCACTCATGTTTTTCAATCCGAAAATTCCAGTCAAATCATCATATCGTCCGCCACCACCAATGCTTCCCATGGCTACTCCTTCGGGTGCCGAAACTTCAAAAATAGCTCCGGTATAATAGTTTAATCCACGCGCCAACGTTACATCCAAATCCAAAATGGCTTTTTGCAATCCAAGTTTGGTCACATTGTCACAAATGAATCGCAGCTCTGCAATACCTTTCATACCTTCTTCCGATGAAGACAACAACGCCGAAAGCTTTTCCATTTTTTCATGAATCGTTCCTGTAAAATGGAACAATGGTTGCACTTTTACCAAGGCGTCTTCCGAAATGCCTTTCTCTAGCATTTCTTTTTTAACGCCGTCCTCACCTATCTTATCAAGTTTGTCCAAGGCAACTGTAAAATCAATCAATTTATCGGAAGCGCCAATAACCTCAGCAATTCCAGACAATATCTTTCTATTGTTGATTTTGATCGTAACGCCGTTCAAGCCCAACGCTGCAAAAACCGAGTCGTACAATTGCACCAACTCTACTTCTTGCCACAACGAAGTCGAACCCACTACATCGGCATCACATTGATAAAACTCTCTAAAACGTCCTTTTTGCGGACGATCGGCACGCCAAACGGGTTGAATTTGGTACCGCTTAAACGGAAACTCAATTTCGTTTTGGTGCTGTACTACGTATCTCGCAAACGGAACGGTTAAGTCGTAGCGAAGTGCTTTTTCAGAGATTTTAGTAGTTAGTTTTTTATAATTCAAATCTAACAATTCTTCCGTAGAAACCTTATCCAAATAATCACCCGAATTCAATATCTTAAAAATCAATCGGTCGCCTTCTTCGCCATATTTTCCCATTAACGTATCCGAATTTTCAAAACTTGGGGTTTCTATGGGTTGGTAACCAAAGTTCTCAAAATGAGTTCGCATGATCGCCGTAATATAGTTACGTTTAGAAACTTCAACTGGAGAGAAATCGCGTGTGCCTTTGGGAATACTGGGTTTAGATGCCATTATTTTTTAATTATAAATTATCAATTATCAATTGTGAATTATCAATTGACGGTGCAAATATCATACTTTTTAAAATAATTAATAATTCTTATACCACAAACTTGTAACAAAAACCGTAATTTCGTGTCAAATAGCAATTATGAATGCAGTTTTCAGAGAAAATATAAAGATTGCCATGGGCTCCATTCGCGCACAATTGCTGCGAACCATACTGACCATTGTCATTATTGCTATCGGAATTACTGCTTTGGTAGGAATTCTTACGGTTGTAGCCGCTATTGACCATACCTTGAATTCCAAATTTGCTTCGATGGGATCGAATACCTTTAGCATCAACCAATACGAATTCAAAACCCGAAACGATGGTGGTGGCGAAATCGAAAAAATCAATCCGATTATTTCCTATCCCGAAGCCAAAGCCTACAAAGAAAAATACGATTATCCATTCACCCATACATCCGTTTCATTTACAGCAACCGGAACCGCCGAAGTAAAATATGAAAACGAAAAAACCGATCCAGAAATTGCTGTTTTGGGTGTTGACGACAATTTCACCAACAATAGCGGTTTCGAAGTGGTACAAGGACGGAATTTCAATGGTTTTGACATTTCCAACAATGCCTATATGTGTGTGTTGGGAAGTGATTTTGTCACCAAAGGACTTCTAAAAGATGTGAACCCAATTGATAAAATCATTTCCATTCGTGGCGCCAAATTTAAAGTCATAGGTGTTTTAAAAGAAAAAGGATCCACGTTTGGGAACAATCAAGACATGCGTGTTTTAATTCCGATTCAAGTGGCGCGTTCTTTATTTTCGGCACCTAGCATTAATTATACGATTAGTACTATGGTCGACAAAAAAGAATTATTGCAAGCGGCTGTTGATGATGCTACACTAACCATGCGAAAAATAAGAAGGCTAAACCCGGTAGAAGAAAGCAATTTTGGGATTTCTAGAAGTGACGATTTGGTCAATAGAATTGCCGAAATGACAGGCGTTCTTAGTTTGTCGGCTTGGGTGATTGGTATCATTACTATTTTGGGTTCTTCGATTGCTTTGATGAACATTATGATTGTTTCTGTTACCGAAAGAACCCGAGAAATTGGTGTCCGAAAATCACTCGGAGCCAAACGCGGTACCATTGCGTGGCAATTTTTCATGGAAACCTTACTAATTGGACAAATTGGTGGTTTTGTTGGAATTATCTTCGGAATATTAGTCGGATTTCTAATGGCTTCCTTAATGGAATTTGGATTTGTAATTCCGTGGGGCGCCATCATGGCTGCGGTAATTACCAGCTTTATTGTAGCCTTAGTTTCTGGATTGTATCCAGCGATTAAAGCATCTAAATTAGACCCTATTGAAGCGTTGCGTTACGAGTAGAATTTCAATATTCGTTATTCAAAATAGAATATTCAACATTTTTTAAACCATAGAATTCAGAAGTGAATTATATTTCACAAGAAATCATACGATCATTACCATAAATATCTTTCTTCAAAACAATTTCTTTGAAACCTAGTTCTTCTAGCAACAAAAAGGTTTCTTTCCCTAAATACTGATTGATTTCAAAATATAATCGTCCGTTTTCGGTTAGATTTTTCTTGGCTAATTGTGCAATTTTTCGATAAAAAAGCAACGCATCATTGTCTTCTACAAACAACGCCAAATGCGGTTCGTAAGCTAAAACATTCGGTTTAATTTCAGCTTTTTCTAGATTTCGAACATACGGAGGATTGGAAACTATAAGATCAAATTGTTCATTTAAATCATGAGTTTCTAGAATATTTTTAAACATAAAATTTACTGCTACAGCATTGATTTCAGCATTCTTTTTTGCAGTATTTAAAGCTTTTTCAGAAACATCAATAGCCGACACACTTGCAGTTGAAAGATTTTTAGCCAATGCAACCGCAATACAACCACTTCCTGTTCCGATATCCAAAATTTTCAACTTCGTATTTTGTATTTCGTACTTTGTACTTTCCAAAATCCATTCAACCAATTCCTCTGTTTCTGGTCTCGGAATTAACGTATTTTCATTCACTAAAAAAGGCAAACCATAAAACTCGGTTTCACCTAATATATATTGTATCGGCTTTTCCTTTTTAAGTTCGGCTAAAACACTTTCCCAACGCAGCAACTGCAAAGCATCCATCTCCATTTCGGGATTCAAAGCCAAATCGATGCGCTTTTTATGATGAAAGGACTCCAATATAATGTAAAAGAAACTCTCGATTTCCTTTTCATCATATAAAGATAAAAGTTCCTGTAGAAAAGTGGTTTTGTACGTTTTAAGAAGCATTAGCAATTATTCATTTTCAATTATCAATTCTTTAATCATCCAAACTGGACAACTGGTATGGCCCGTTCCTCCTAATGGTTCAGTAAGGTATTCAAATCCCACTTTTTTATACAGTTTTTGAGCATTGAGCATCTCAGGAAGCGTTTCTAAATAGCATTTTTCGTAACCAAATTCGCTGGCTTTTTGCAAACATTTCTGTATCATTTCAAATCCAATTCCTTGACCACGAGCTTCTTCTAAAAAATACATTTTCTGTAATTCGCATATATTATCCTCCGAATTATCCAACTGACTTACTCCTGCACCACCAATAATGCGACCATTTTCTTCAACTACAAAATAAATAGCTTTGGGTTTATTATAGGTTTCAAACATAAAATCCAATTGCGGATCGGCAAAAGCTGTCCCTGTTTTAGGATAACCATCATTAACAAAAACCTGTCGAATGACATTGGCAATTTGATCGTTATCGTGGAGTTGGATTGGTCTAATAATCATTTCTAACATTTCAAAATTCAGTATTCTATGTTTGGATATTCAAAATTCGAAAAATCAAATACTTTTGAATTATAAAATAACTTCACAAAAATAGTACTTTTACATCGTGAAAACACATCAAAAATACATTAAACGCTGCATCGAATTAGCAAAAAACGGATTGGGAACTACCTATCCTAATCCGCTTGTAGGCAGTGTTATTGTATACAATGATGAAATTATAGGCGAAGGTTGGCACCGAAAAGCTGGCGAATCCCATGCCGAAGTCAACGCCATACATGCTGTAAAAAACAAATCACTACTTTCAAAAGCCACTATTTACGTGAGTCTAGAACCGTGTAGTCATTTCGGGAAAACGCCTCCTTGTTGTGATTTAATTATAGCTCATTCTATTCCGAATGTCGTCATTGGCACCATTGATCCTTTTGCCAAAGTAGCCGGTAATGGCATCAAAAAACTCATTGAAGCTGGTAAGAATGTTACCGTTGGAATTCTCGAAGACGAATGCAACGAACTCAACAAACGCTTTTTTACGTTTCACAATAAAAAACGACCTTATATTATTTTAAAATGGGCTGAAAGTCAGGATGGATTTATAGCACCTATTTCTAAAGACAACCAAGAACCTGTTTGGATTACCAATCCCTTTTCTCGGCAATTGGTTCACAAATGGCGCAGTGAAGAACCGGCTATTTTAGTGGGAACCAATACAGTTTTGTCCGACAACCCAAAATTAGACACCCGAGATTGGAGCGGTACAAATCCGGTGCGCATCATATTAGATAAAAGTGGTAAAATCTCAAACAATTACCATGTGAAAGATCAAAAAAGCAAAACAATTGTACTAACTGAACAAGAAAATTTAACCTCAACTGAAAATTTAATCTACGAAAATTGTATCTTTGATAATCGACTGGTTTATTCAATCTGCACTATTTTATACAAAAACAATGTACAATCAGTGCTCATTGAAGGCGGAAGTCAAACATTGCAATCGTTTATTGAAGCAAATCTTTGGGATGAAGCACGCATATTTAAAGGAGATAATCTTTTTAAATCGGGTGTAAAATCTCCAAAAATTAGTGGCAAAAAAACGGATAAACAAATTATTTTAAAGGATGAACTTTTAATTTTTTTCAATCATGATTGACACTATAATTTTTGATTTTGGCGATATCTTTATTAATTTAGAAAAAGAAGCTCAAGTAGAAGCTTTTAAAAAACTAGGTTTACCTGGCCCAAACCAAGAACTTATTGAAATGAATGATTTGTTTGAAAAAGGAAAAGTATCCGAATTAGAATTCATCACTTGTTTTCACAAATTCATTCCAAATGCCGGTATCGAAGAAATTAGAACCGCTTGGAATACCATTATTGGTGAATTTCCTTTGTATCGATTGGAATTTTTACAAATGCTTTCTAGCAGATACAAATTATTTTTGTTGACCAATACCGACGAGATCCACATCAGTCGATTCGAACATAAAGTAGGAATGTCATTTTACACCGACTTCTACCGATGCTTTGAAAAGGTTTATTATTCCTATGAAATGGGCATGCGCAAACCCGATCCGAGCATTTACAGCTATATTGTTAACAAACACGATTTATCTCCAAAACGCACCTTATTTGTAGATGATAAAAAAATCAATACTGATGCCGCAGCCAGTATTGGAATTCATGTGTGGAATTTGCAAGTAGGCCAAGAAGATGTCGTCGATTTATTCGAACAAAAACATTTACCACTTTAATATCTACTTATATTTCGTACTTCAAACTTTGAACGACACCTACAAAACCATTGCTTTTCCTTCGGAAGAAATTTTATTTAAAGAAAAGAACAGTAAGTTTTTTGGCTATGCCTATCCAGTAACTAGCGAAGAGGAAATCAAATCACATTTAGAAACTTTACGCAAACTGCATTATGGCGCGGTTCATTTCTGCTATGCCTTTCAAATAGGAACCGACAAAATTCAGTTTAGAGCCAATGATGATGGCGAACCAAGCAATACTGCCGGAGCACCAATTTACGGACAAATTCAATCATTTGGCGTAACTAATATATTGGTGGTAGTAGTTCGTTTTTTTGGCGGAACGAAATTAGGTGTTGGCGGATTAATTTCGGCCTACCGAACTGCGGCACAAATGGCTTTGGACGCTTCAGAAATTATTGAGAAAACAATCGACATACATTATATACTATCTTTTGATTACAAAAACATGAATAAAGTAATGCGAGTCATCAAAGAAAAAAACCTCGAAATCATATCCCAAAACATGAACGAAAGTTGCAAAATTGAAATCGCAACACGAAAAAAAAATGCCGAAATGGTATTCGACATTTTTAATTCTTTGTACGAAATTGAGATACAATTAAACCACTAATTTTATTCAGAAATTATCTCCAAAATATACGACGGTGGCACAATAGGTTTTCCATTTTTTGTATCAACAAAAACCAATATAAAATGAGCAGTTGTTAATAACTCTTCATTTTCATTACGAATTTCGCAATCAAATTCAATCTTCACACCGCTGTATTTTCGCAACTTCGTATGAATCGTCAATAAGTCGTCATACCGAGCGGGTTTTTTATAATTCAAATGCATGGATACAATGGGCAATGCAATACCACTTTCTTCCAACGCTTTATACGAAACCCCTTTGTTTCTTAGCCATTCCACTCTTCCTATCTCAAAATAAGGCACATAACTTCCGTGATAAACCACACCCATTTGATCGGTCTCACCATACCTAACTCTAACTGCTACTTTGTGTTCGTTCATCTATTCTTTTTGCTTTTTATCTAATTTAAAACTATTCATTACAACAAAATTTTTAAAAAATCAATACCTTATAATTTTTTTTTAAAGAAATTTGTTCACATATTTGTTAACCCAAAAAACACGAAGGAAAATCCCTTTTTCTTTTGTAAGAGAACCTTTAAATTAATTAGTAATTTTAACAAGAATATGAACAAAACTGCGCAATCGGTATGGGAAAACTGTCTGTCCTTCATAAAGGACAATATTCAAGAGCAAGCCTATAAAACTTGGTTTGAACCAATTAAGTCAGTTGAACTATCTGATAACGCATTGTACATTCAAGTTCCAAGCAAATTCTTTTACGAATGGCTTGAGGAACACTATGTAAAATTACTAAAAGTTGCCTTAACCAAAGAACTTGGAAAAAATGCAAAGTTACTCTATAAAATTAAAATGGAAAACACTTATGGCAACAAACAACCGTTTACAGAACAATTGCCGAGTGCACACCGCAGTCCTATAAAATCACAAGAAGTTGACGCTCCTTTTAAAAACCTAAATCCGGAACTTAAAAATCCCTTTGTGATTCCCGGCATTAGAAACTTAAAAATTGAGTCGCAACTCAATCCAAACTACAGTTTTGATAATTTCTTAGAAGGCGACTCTAATAGATTAGCGCGTTCTGCAGGTATGGCTGTAGCCAATAAACCTGGCGGTACATCGTTTAACCCACTGTTAATTTTTGGTGGCGTTGGATTAGGAAAAACACATTTAGCGCATGCTATAGGTGTTGAAATCAAAGATAAATATCCCGAAAAAACCGTGCTGTACATTTCTGCTGAAGTGTTCACACAACAATATATAGACTCCGTTAAGAAAAATAATCGTAACGATTTTATTCACTTCTATCAATTGATAGACGTATTGATTATTGACGATGTTCAATTCTTATCTGGAAAATCGGGCACACAAGATGTTTTCTTTCATATTTTCAATTATTTACATCAAAACGGAAAACAAGTAATTCTTACTTCAGACAAAGCTCCTGTTGACATGCAAGACATTGAACAACGTTTATTGTCGCGCTTCAAATGGGGATTATCTGCCGAATTACACCAACCCGATTACGAAACTAGAGTTTCTATTTTGAATAATATTTTATACCGTGACGGCGTTGAAATGCCCAACGAAATTGTAGAATATGTGGCTCAAAACATAAAATCAAATGTTCGTGAACTAGAAGGCGCCATCATTTCTTTGATTGCACAATCGTCTTTCAACAAAAAAGAGGTAACGCTTGAATTAGCCAAAAGCATTGTAGAAAAATTTGTTAAAAATGTAAAACGTGAAATATCCATCGACTACATTCAGAAAGTGGTTTCCGATTATTTCCAATTAGACATTGACACCCTACAGTCTAAAACTAGAAAACGTCACGTAGTGCAAGCCCGACAATTAGCCATGTTTTTTGCTAAAAAGTTTACCAAAGCATCATTAGCAAATATTGGATCTCAAATTGGAGATAGAGACCACGCAACGGTTTTACACGCTTGCAAAACAGTAGATAACTTGGTTTCAACAGACAAGCAATTCAAAAAATTTGTTGAAGATATTCACAAAAAATTATCATTATAATTATCGGTATTTGTTACTTTTGCATTTTAAAGTAAGAAACGAAACCGAATAAGTATGCCCGTTAAAATTTTAATGGTTTGTTTAGGTAATATCTGTCGATCTCCTTTGGCAGAAGGTATCTTAGCATCCAAACTTCCTAAAGATAAATTCGTTGTGGATTCAGCTGGAACTGGACATTGGCATGTTGGAAAACATCCTGACGAACGATCTATTGCTACCGCAAAGAAAAACGGACTAGATATTAGCACTCAAAGAGGGCAACTTTTTACACCAAAACACTTTGAAGATTTTGATTACATTTATGTAATGGATCATTCCAATTATGATGATGTTTTATTTTTAGCTAAAACAGAAACACATAAAAAGAAAGTAAAAATGATTCTGGAAGAGCTTTTTCCGGGTGAAAATGTTGATGTTCCAGACCCATATTATGGTTTGCAAAACGGATTTGATATGGTATATGAAATGCTAGACGAAGCCACGGATATTTTAGCCGCAAAATTAATCGAGAAACACGCTTAATGACATCAGAAAACACCAAAGGAAAATTATATTTAATCCCGATAACCCTTGGAGAGAGCAATCCGCATGATGTTTTACCTCAAACGGTTCAAAGAGCTATTGAATTAATAGACTGCTATATTGTTGAAAACGAAAAAACAGCTCGCAAATTCATCAAAAGTATTTACCCTGAAAAGGTACAGGCTACATTACAACTAAGCACCTTAAACAAACACACCGAAGTTTCTGAGCACAATGATATGATTAAACCATGTCTGCAAGGAATTAATGTTGGATTGATGAGCGAAGCTGGCTGTCCTGGTGTAGCCGATCCTGGTGCCGTTATTGTAAAATTAGCCCATGAAAAAGGTATTCAAGTAATACCATTAGTAGGCCCTTCTTCCATTTTACTTGCCATGATGGGATCGGGTATGAATGGGCAAAGTTTTGCTTTTAATGGCTACTTGCCTATTGACAAATCAGATAAAAAATCGGCTTTAAAAAATTTCGAGAAGCTATCGTACGACAAAGACCAATCGCAAATATTTATTGAAACGCCTTATCGCAATAATAAATTGTTAGAAGACATATTACAAACCTTGCAACCCAACACGCATTTGTGTATTGCAGCCGATATAACCCTTCCAACAGAATACATCAAAACGCTTCGAGTAGCGGATTGGAAAAAGACTAAAATAGATTTACACAATCGTCCAACGATTTTTATTGTGCATAAATTGCATTAGACAAAAAAACCATCCAATTATGGATGGTTTTTTATTTAGCATTGTTAGACTTATTTCACTTTAGCAGTACTATCTGCTTTAATGTTGTGTGTTTCATAACCACCGAATTGTTTTAAATAACTCTTCACTGTAGTTCCGTAACCATCTTTACATTTTTTTCTACCGTTAGATTCCAAATATTTTCTAACAGAACCAGCGCCGCCTAAATGAGCGGCAGCCAGTATTCCAGACTCGGTTATCCTTACACCATCAATTGTTTTACCTCGATACTCTTTAATCACATCTTGCAATTTAGATTTATTAATTTTTATCAAAGCGACAAAGGCTTTTTCTTGCAACTCAGGGCTATTTAAAAACTCTGAATTGTTTTTAATTCCAATAAATCGCAACGCCGAAGTACCAAACTGGTATTTACCCATATATCCTAATGAGTTCACCAAATGGTATTTACCTTGAGATTCTTTAAAAGCTATAGCTTCTTTAAATCCAACAAAATGTTTTCCGAGAAAAGGTAACGATTGATTGATGTAGTCTGAAGGTTTTTCTGAAGGAAATTGATATAACAACTCCTCATTTTCGCTTACATGAAACCATTTTTGATTTAAAGTATCTAAGGGTTTAAAAGCTGAGCTAATAAATCCTACTATCAGAACGATTCCTATGTAAAACGACCATCTTTTTATCATAAATTGTAATTTCCAAGCGCTGTCACCATCTTGATATTGACGGTGCAAATATACAACTTATTTTTAAATAAAATTGAAAATCAGGTACTTATGATTTTTAAAAGTACAAATAGTAGAATTTTACTCCTCCTAAACCATTGATTTCAAAGGTAGGAGCCGGAATTTTTATCGAATTAAAAACAGAGAAAAAAGTCTTCAAAAAGTGTGATTTTGTCTTAATTTTAGTCAAATCGGCATCCAAACTCAGGTAAAATTGTCGTGATCTTTGGGTTTCTGGATACAAAAAAAGAGCATTAGTTTCACTTCTTCCAGTAATCATTCCGTTAGCTCCATAACCCAACGCAACATTGAGCCATTTTGGGAGTTTAGATTCTTTAAAAAACGAATATAAATTAGCCGAAAGCCAATAGGTTTGTCCGTTGTAATCTTTTAGCACTTGTTGACCGAAAGAACTACCCAATACATTAGGCCGAACGGCAGCATAAGATGTCGTATGAAACGAAAACTTCGGAACTATTCGTTGCTCGTTCCAACACAATTCTTGAGAAACATACAAAGCCGTTCCGGTAGCATTAGCGGCCATATCACCCCAAGAAAATCCCCATTCCGACGAAAATCCATCAAAAACCTCAACCGTGGTCATAAAAGCCAAACCAATGGTGGCTCCATAAACCAACTGACTTTTTTTAGAACAACCGCTCCATTGCAATGCCTCAGCTCCAAAACGCCCTAAATGATAGGAAGAAAATAAATGTCCAGCTTTATCCATTTGAAGCCATTCATCATTGTCATTTACGGCATGTAGCGTTGAGTGAGGATAATCGGCATACCACAATTGGTTCAAACCGATCAAAGCTCCAGAAGCTAAAACAGTTTCAGAAATCACAACCCCATTTCGTCTTGATACATGTAAACTATCCGAGGGTTGAAAAAAAACAACATTATGTTGTGAAAATCCAAAATAGAATTGGAGCATCAAAAGGAAAATCAGTATTACGTTTGATTTTCTCAATGTTTATCTTTTCGTTCCAGTACCATTCAACCAATCAGCATATTTCTTAGCGTTCACTTGGTGTTGCGCATAAGTAGCTGCAAATTCATGATATCCAAATCGGTCTACACTGGCACAGAAATATAAATAATCATGCCTCTCTGGATTCAAAACGGCATCAATGGCACTAATATCGGGTTGTGCTATCGGACCTGGAGGTAATCCTAAATTTACATAGGTATTGTAAGGTGAATTTATAGTTAAATCGCCATACAAAACACGCTTAATCACTTGATTAAAATCGTTATCTCTTAATTTAAGAGCATAAATCACCGTTGGATCACCTTGCAACGGCATTCCTTGTTTCAATCGGTTTAAATAGGCACCAGCAACTCTTGGGCGCTCATCCGATTTAACCGTTTCTTTATGCACAATAGAAGCTAATGTGATCACTTGCTCTGGCGTCATTCCTAGCTTTTCTGCTTTTGCCAAACGGTCTTTGTTCCAGAATTTTTTATATTCTTCCAACATTTTATCTCGGAATTTCTCGGCCGAAGTATTCCAATAAAACTCATAGGAGTTCGGAATAAAAATAGACAACACATTTTCTTTGGTCAATCCGTTTTTCTTCAAAAAAACACTGTCTCTAAAAGCCGTAATCAACTGCAATGAATCCGGTTCTATTTCTGCACCAATGCGTTGTGCTACATTCTCCAATCGTTCTTGATTGTTGAAGGCAATTTTAACTGGTACGTTGCGTCGTAACGAAGCTATTAGGGCAAAATTTCCCATGCCTTTTTTTAACAAAAAACGACCTGGCTTTACGTTTTTATTATACGAACGTAGGCTTGCCATCAAATCAAATCCGCTTAAATTTTCTACAAAAGGCGACACTATTTTTTGAACATCTTCATAGTTGGAGCCTGTCGGAATTTCAACATACAATTCTGTTTTAGAAAACTTGGTATTGCTGGTAAAAAACTTTACATATACAATAATTGAGGCTACCAAAAATAGTCCAGCGCCTACTAAAAGAAGTGTTTTTAATTTCTTATTCAAAATAAAATAATTTAATGCTTAGGGTTTAATAACTGAAAGACAGCCTCATCTTGAAAAGAATTATTACTATAATTCCAATCTTTTTTGATGCCAATTCTCTGGAATCCAAAAGTAGCAAAAAGGTTTAAACTAGACTCATTATCCACACCTATATTTGCAAAAAGTTGGTGTACTTGCAATTGATTAAATGAAAAATCAATCAACAACTGCAAGGCTTCCTTGCCAAATCCTTGGTTTCGTTCCTGTTGATTTTGAATCACAATTCCGATGCCTGCCCGCTTGTTTCTTGGATCAAAGTCAAACAAATCAATCAATCCAATGGCGGTATCTGAATCATTTTTACAAATAGCCAGTCGCAATTGTTTGGCCTCATAAATATCTTGGTGCGCATTTTCTAAATACTGCCGAATCAGAAATTTACTGTAAGGCGTTTGCGTATTGCTCACTTCCCAAATTGCTTCGTCATTTTCTATAGCATAGACAAACTCTAAATCTTCGGGTTCCAAGGCACGCAAATAAATATTTTTTCCTTTTAAAGTCATCTTTTCAATTACGAAGTTAATAGCGCTACTTCAATCACTCCTTCAAATACAAATGTGGCTGGCCCTTCTAAAAAAACATTTTTATAACCGTTAAAAGCCTTCTCAAAAGAAACTTTCAAAGCGCCACCTTCAACGTCTAAATCAATACTCGTAGCCTTTGTTTTTCCAATGGCATTCATGGCAATTGCCGTTGCCGTGGCACCAGTTCCACACGAAAGTGTTTCGTCTTCTACACCGCGTTCATAGGTTCGCAAGCGAAAATGATTTTCTGATAATTGACTTACAAAATTCACATTGCTGCCTGCATTTCCATACAAATCAGAATATCGAATCGCAGCACCTTGATTTTTAACATCATAATTATCGATGTCATTAACCAAAGTCACATGATGCGGTGAACCCGTATTTAAAAAAACATATTCTTCTTCTATTTGAACAGCATCAACATCTTTCATTTGCAAAGAAACAATTCCGTTTTCCAGAACCGTAGCATGATGCAAACCATCGGTAGCTATAAACGTGGCTGAATCGGCAATAACGTGTAAACTTTTGGCGAAAGCCACCAAACATCGACCACCATTACCACACATTGAACTTTCATTTCCATCCGAATTGTAATACACCATTCTAAAATCGGTTTCAGCATCATTTTCCAACAAAATCAATCCATCCGCTCCAATTCCGAATCGGCGGTCGCACAACTTTTCAATAAGTTGAACATTATTTTTTGGAAAAAATCCGTGTCGATTATCAATCATCACAAAATCATTTCCTGTTCCTTGATATTTATAAAATTTGATTTGCATTGTAGTACCTATATAAGTACAAAGTTACAAATATTAATGAGAAGTTAAAGTGTGTTAAACGAGCGTTAAACCATTTTACAAAAAATAATAAATTTATAATTTTGAGGTTAAATGATTTAAATAGTATACAAATTATGAAACGATTATCTAGTTTATTTTTGGTGTCTTTGTTCAGTGGGGCAGTGACACTTGGTGCTTACAAATTATTTATTGAAAAAAGCAATGGAGGAAATTCCATCGTAACAGAAGCTCCTTCCTATTATGGGAAAACTGTGGGTATGGGTGCCGAGAATATTGATTTTACTACTGCTGCCGACAAATCGGTACATACTGTAGTTCACGTAAAAAATGTTTCGGTAAGAACCGTTTACAATCCGATTATGGAATTTTTCTATGGTTCTCGTGGCGGTGGACAACAACAAGAACAAATTGGAACGGGTTCTGGGGTTATCATTTCTGAAGACGGCTATATTGTTACTAATAATCACGTTATTAAAGATGCTTCAGATTTGGAAGTGACCTTAAACAACAAAAAAGTGTATAAAGCCAAACTCATTGGAACCGACTCCAAAATGGACATTGCCTTACTTAAAATCGAAGCTGATGAGAAGTTACCGTATACTACCTTTGCCGATTCCGATCAAGTTAAAGTAGGCGAATGGGTTTTGGCCGTTGGAAATCCTTACAATTTAACGTCAACGGTAACCGCTGGAATTGTATCGGCTAAAGCTAGAAATTTAGATACAAACGGCATCCAATCCTTTATTCAAACTGATGCGGCAGTAAATCCAGGGAATTCGGGTGGTGCCTTAGTAAACACTCGTGGTGAATTAATTGGAATTAATACGATGATTTCCTCTCCAACGGGAAGTTATACGGGTTATTCGTTTGCAATTCCATCCAATATTACTCGTAAAATTATTGAAGATATCATGGAATTTGGAAATGTACAACGCGGCGTTTTGGGTGTAGTAGGAAGCGAATTAAACGGACCCACTTCTAAAGAATTAGGCATTAAAGAAACCCAAGGGTATTATATTTCTAAAGTGATTAAAAATTCGGGTGCCGAAAAAGCAGGTTTGAGAAAAGGCGATGTTATTGTAAAATTAGACAATCAAGCTATTGCCACTTTTCCTGAATTAAATGGGTATATCAGCACGAAACGACCGAATGACAAAATTCAAGTGACCGTAATTCGTGATGGTAGAAACCAAGTAATTCCAGTTACTTTGGTAAAAAACGATCTTATAAATACAGACTTCAAAGGTTTAGAATTGGAAAACATTGATGCTACTGACAAGAAAAAGTTCAAAATTGATTATGGGGTAAAAATTAAAGAAGTCAATAACGATCGATTAAAACCCTATGAAAACCAGTTGAGCGGAAACATCATATTAACCATAGATGGTGTTAAAGCAACCGATGTTGAATCGGTTTCAAAATTAGCGAACGATAAAGACGAAAATCAAAGTGTTAATATTGAAATGATTAACAAAATGGGGCAAATCATCCGAATCATCATCTAAATAATTTTATAATAAGGTTAGAGAACCATCTTACACGAGTAAGATGGTTTTTTTTGTAAAAAAAATTCGAAATTATTTTACGAAAACGTTATAGTTGATTACTTTTGCACCGAATTAAAAAATACTTTTAAAAATTACAACTTTTAGAAGCGACACAAACAACACAAAACAAACTTATTCTTTTCCAATGAACAACAACGCATTATACGAAAAAGAACTTTCTTTTCAAGCAGACCGCAGAAAAGCAGCTGTCGAATTTATCAAAATTATCAGTGATTTATGGTACGACAAATCCATCGAACTTATTTTCTTTAGAAATCAATTAATCGATCGAAATGTAAGCGACATTATTAACTTACATGAATACGCTGGCGAATTTGTACAAAAGCCTATCAATGTTTTTGATACCGTAGAAATTGCCAATGCCATTATGAATTTAGATTTACCGCCATCGCGATTGGATATTGGTAAATTAACCTACGAATACCATTTAGAAGACAACAAATACCACGATGCTAAAGCATTTGTAATTGACAAATTAAGAGGCGCCAAAAACTCTCAAGAAATTATGCCAAAAGACGTGGTACTTTATGGTTTTGGCAGAATTGGTAGACTTTTAGCCCGTGAAATGATGAGTAAAATTGGAAAAGGGCAACAACTCCGATTGCGTGCTATTGTTACTCGCGACAGAAACGATGCCCAATCGTTAGAAAAAAGAGCTTCATTATTGCGCTATGATTCGGTTCACGGCGACTTTGAGGGTTCTGTTACTGCCGACCCTGAAAACAATGCTTTAATAATTAACGGAACTACCGTTCATATCATTACAGCCAATTCCCCTGAAGAAATTGATTACACTAAATACGGTATCGAAGAAGCCTTAGTTATTGACAATACTGGTGCTTTTACTACAGAGGAAGCATTAAAACGTCATTTAACCTCTAACGGAGTGGATAAAGTGTTATTAACGGCACCTGGCAAAGGAGTTCCAAATATTGTATACGGAGTAAATCACAACGAATACAATCCAGATGACGTAAACATTTTTTCGGCAGCCTCTTGCACTACCAATGCTATTACCCCAGTTTTAAAAGCTATTGAAGACACCTTGGGTGTGGTAAAAGGCCATTTAGAAACTATTCACGCGTATACTAACGATCAAAATTTGGTAGACAATATGCACAAAAAATACCGTCGTGGTAGAGCAGCTGCCTTGAATATGGTTATCACCGAAACAGGTGCAGGAAGTGCCGTTGCCAAAGCATTACCTAGTTTAGCAGGTAAATTAACTTCCAATGCTATTCGGGTTCCAGTGCCAAATGGTTCTTTAGTGGTTTTGAATTTAGAAGTCGGTAAAGAAACTTCAATTAATGATGTAAACAACATCATGAGACATTATGCTTTGGAAGGAGAATTGGTAGAACAAATTAAGTATTCACTTAACAACGAATTGGTTTCTTCAGACATAGTAGGTACTTCAGCACCATCGATATTCGACAGTAATGCCACTATCGTTTCTGCTGACGGAAAAAATATAGTGTTGTATGTATGGTACGATAACGAATACGGTTACAGTCATCAGGTAATTCGATTGGCTAAATACATCGCTAAAGTGAGACGTTATACGTATTATTAATAGAAATTAATTCGAATTTTAAGTCCGTTTTGCTCATTTATACTGAGCAAAACGGACTTTTTTAGTTAAGATTTGATTAATAAGTTACAAAAATGTAAATTCTTTTAAAAAAAATTATATTTTAGCGCCATCAATAGTAATCCCGATCTACTAAATGAAAAAAATAATAACGCTAATGCTTCTAATAGCATTCCAATTTGCTAGCGCGCAGATTACGAGTTCAGCTACTGTAAATAACAAAGTGACTACCTACAAAAATGGGTATAACGGAATGGAGTACATCGTTACTTCCAAAAAAGAAACAGTTATCGTGAGTACGTTCAACTCTAAATTGAACATCAAATCAGAAATTGCTGAGAAAATCTACAATTATTACAATCAAAATAAAGACAATTCTTATCAAGATGGGGATACCATTACCATTCATGGCAACGATGCTAAAGTGACTGGAAGATTTGTGGTAACCAAAAAAGGTAAACTAATAGCCGTGGAATTCTACTATGAAAAGGTAGAATGGAATTCGGGACTTACGGAACTATACAAAAAAAATATTGGTTAGTATTAAACGACCAACTTCACAAAAGCGCTAAGGTTTTCTTAGCGCTTTTTTTTATTTCTATCACTATTACATTTATCAGCATTGTTAAATGTAAGAATTATACATAACTATAAAACTTTTTAATGCATTACATCGATTTTATTTGTTGTTTAAACAGACAAGTGCTAGTTTTATAATCCCAAACAAAAGCAGTATAAAGTAATTTAACATTTAGATATTTTCCCCAAATCTATCTATAAATCTTAACCTACGACTATGAGAAAAATGATTTTCATTTTGCTAATAAGCTCCTATTTTTCCTATTCGCAAAGTATCCAAAAAGTGGAACCTTACCAGTATGGAAAAAATGGTATGGAATATATTGTGAAGAGTAGTACTGGCAAAATGGTTGTAGTTAGCACATTTAACTCGAGACCTACCATAATTGAAGAAGTAGCTGAAAAAATGTATATCTATTTTAGAGATAAAACCCCTAACGATGGCGATAAAATTACACTTTTGACTAAAAATGCTATTGTTAAAGGAACCTGTTATATTAAAACTAAAGATCATTTAACTTCTGTCGAATTCTACTATGAATCTGTCGAGTGGGATAATGGAATTACCGAAGTCTACCACAATCCTGATGTGCCTGTGACAAGTGCTATAGCAGATAGTGATGAATAGAACCAAATATAGATAAATAAAAAACGCTCCATTTTCATGGAGCGTTTTACTTTGCAAAAATATATTACTAACCAATTAGGCATTACCTGCGGCAGCAATTAAGTTCAATGCCGAACCTGCTTTAAACCATCCAATTTGACTATCATTATAAGTATGATTTGCCAAAATATTTTCTACAGAACCATCTGCATGAGTGATTTCAATAGTTAATGGTTTTCCTGGAGCAAAACTCGTCAAGTCAACAAAGTTGAAAGTATCGTTTTCTTGAATTTTATCATAATCGGCTTCGTTAGCAAAAGTCAAAGCTAACATTCCTTGTTTTTTCAAGTTTGTTTCGTGGATACGAGCAAATGATTTTACTAAAACCGCTTTCACTCCTAAGAAACGTGGTTCCATAGCAGCATGTTCACGTGAAGAACCTTCACCATAATTTTGATCCCCAACTACAATACTTGGAACTCCAGCCGCTTTATAGGCTCTTGCAACAGCAGGAACAGCAGCATACTCTCCAGTTAATTGATTTTTAACTTTATTAGCTTCTTGATTGTAGGCATTTACAGCACCAATCAACATATTATTAGAGATATTATCCAAATGACCACGGAAACGCAACCATGGACCTGCCATTGAAATGTGATCGGTAGTACATTTTCCAAAAGCTTTAATCAACAATTTAGCGTCTGTAATATTGTTACCATCCCAAGCATCAAATGGAGCTAGCAATTGCAATCTATCCGAAGTTTCACTTACTAATATTTGAACACCACTTCCATCAGCTGCTGGAGCTTGAAAACCATTATCGTCAACTGCAAAACCTCTTTTTGGTAATTCATCACCATTTGGAGGAAGTAATTTAACTGCTTCACCATTATCGTTTAATAATGTATCTGTAATTGGGTTGAACGATAAATCTCCTGAAATAGCCAAAGCAGCAACCATTTCTGGCGATGTTACAAAAGCATGGGTATTTGGATTTCCGTCAGCACGTTTAGAAAAATTTCTGTTGAACGAGTGCACAATAGTGTTTTTCTCACCTTTGTCTGCTCCTGCTCTATCCCACTGCCCAATACATGGTCCACAAGCATTGGTAAATACTTTAGTTCCCATTTTTTCAAACGTAGCAATGATTCCATCTCTTTCGATGGTATATCTAATTTGTTCAGAACCTGGATTGATTCCGAATTCAGCTTTTGGAGAAATTCCGTGAGCAACCGCTTGTTCTACAATAGATGCAGCACGTGCCATATCTTCGTAAGATGAGTTGGTACATGAACCGATTAATCCCCATTCCACTTTCAATGGCCAACCATTTTTAGCCGCTTCTTCTTTCATTTTAGAAACAGGTGTTCCTCTATCTGGAGTAAAAGGTCCGTTAATATATGGCTCTAATTCTGATAGATTAATTTCGATAACTTGATCAAAATATTTTTCTGGATCAGCATACACTGCAGCATCACCTGTTAAATAATCGGCAACTTTATCGGCAGCATCCACTACGTCTTGACGACCTGTTGAAGTCAAATAGCGTCTCATTGAATCATCATATCCAAAAGTTGAAGTAGTAGCACCAATTTCGGCACCCATATTACAAATCGTTCCTTTACCAGTACACGACATATTAGTAGCACCTTCGCCAAAATATTCTACAATAGCACCAGTTCCGCCTTTTACAGTAAGAATATCAGCTACTTTTAGAATAACGTCTTTTGGAGCGGTCCAACCGTTTAATTTTCCGGTCAATTTCACACCGATAAGTTTTGGAAATTTCAACTCCCAAGACATACCCGACATTACATCAACAGCATCAGCTCCACCTACACCAATAGCTAGCATCCCTAATCCACCTGCATTTACAGTATGTGAATCGGTACCAATCATCATTCCACCTGGGAATGCATAATTTTCTAAAACAATTTGGTGGATAATTCCTGATCCTGGTTTCCAAAATCCAATTCCGTATTTGTTAGACACAGATGAAAGGAAATCGAAAACTTCTTTTGATTGCGAGTTCGCTACAGCTAAATCGGTAGTAGCACCCACTTTTGCTTGAATTAAGTGATCACAGTGAACGGTAGTTGGAACCGCTACGGTTTTCTTTCCTGCATGCATGAACTGTAATAATGCCATTTGAGCTGTTGCATCTTGACATGCTACCCTATCTGGAGCAAAATCAACATAATCTTTTCCTCTTGAAAAAGCTTGAGAAGGCATTCCTTCCCATAAATGTGAATATAAAATCTTTTCTGAAAGTGTTAAAGGTCGACCAACAAACTCACGTGCTTTGTCTACACGTTCTGCCATAGTTCCGTACACTTTTTTAATCATTTCAATATCGAAAGCCATAATAAAAATAGGTTTTTTTGTTTGCATTGCAAATTTACGAAATCGATGTTCCATTAAAAAATTTTTAATCAAATATCTTTATTGAAAGAAATAATTTGCGAAAACAAGAATTTCACTACATGATTTTTATTAAAATCGTATTTTTAAGAAGAAATAGTAAATATTAGTTAATATTTAATGGAATTAGTGGTATTCCTTGTTTAAAAAAGACACAATCTAACGGATTACAATAGGCCTTTTCCTGTGATGGCATAGTGACAATACAACAAAAGATAGGTCAGCAAGATACAGGCTAGAATAAGCAACACTTTTTTAAACCAAGAATTATAAAAAGTAACTTGTTTTAAAAGATGTAAAATACCAATAAGAATAGCAGACAATACACTAACTACCAACAAGATGATTCCTATTAGTACTAGAATTGCAGAATTTGTAAAACCACTTAAAAAAAACATATCGGTTGTTACAACAACTTATCAATAATCATTTCTTCGGTAATACCTTCAGCGTCGGCTTTGTAATTTTTTATGATTCTGTGACGTAAAATTCCAGTAGCCACTGCTTTTACATCTTCAATGTCGGGTGAAAATTTGCCGTTAAAAGCGGCATTGGCTTTAGCTGCCAAAATTAAGTTTTGCGAAGCTCTAGGCCCAGCACCCCAATCTAAATAATTATTAACATAATCAGTAGACAACGCACTTTTAGGACGCGTTTTTCCAACCAAAGTCACGGCGTATTCAATCACATTATCAGCAACAGGTATACGGCGAATTAAATGTTGAAAATCGATAATTTCTTGTCCTGAAAACAAAGCGTTTATAGTTGGTTTTGCGTCGGATGTAGTGCTTTTTACAACTTCAACTTCTTCAGCAAAAGTGGGATAATCTAGTTTTATCGCAAACATAAAACGGTCCAATTGTGCTTCAGGTAATGGATACGTTCCTTCTTGTTCAATTGGATTTTGAGTTGCTAAAACAAAATAAGGCAAATCGAGTTTGTAATTTTGCCCAGCAATAGTTACCGCGCGTTCTTGCATGGCTTCTAGCAAAGCGGCTTGCGTTTTTGGCGGTGTTCTGTTAATCTCATCGGCGAGAATAATATTGGAAAATATAGGTCCTTTTATAAATTTGAAATGACGACTTTCATCTAAAATTTCACTTCCTAAAATATCAGACGGCATCAAATCGGGTGTAAACTGAATGCGTTTAAAATCCAACCCTAAAGCTTGTGCAATCGTATTTACCATTAACGTTTTTGCCAATCCTGGAACACCTACCAATAAGGCATGCCCACCAGAAAAAATGCTAAGTAAAATTTGATCTACGACATCATCTTGACCAATAATTATTTTAGAGATTTCTTTCTTTAATTCGGTTCTTTTTTGAACAAGGTTTTGAATAGCTGTTACGTCTGACATTTTGGTTCGCTAGATTGTTAGATTAATAGATTGTTATGATGTAACAAAAGGTTTGTTTAAATATTTTCGTAATTACAAAACTATTTTTTCAACCAATTATTAGTAAAGGTACAATCTTTATACTCCCCATTAATTTTGATATACGTCTCTTTTATCTTCTTTTCTGACCATTTTGCAATGGCTTCAATCTGTTTTTCTTTAAGAGCCAATTCTTTAATTTTGGTATAATCTTTACTAAAATCGGCGATATGATCTTCAATTTTGTTGGTAACCATTATAATTTTATAACGTTTTCCTGCTTTTGGATCTTCGTCTAAAATCACATTAGATATCGTACCACTTTTCATATTAGAAACTTGACCGTACAATTCAGGATCCATTTTAGTCAATTCAAAATGAGTATCTTGAGTTTTAGGATTAATTAAAGTCCCACCATTAGCACGTGTCTCTTTTTCGTCCGACATGGTTCTTGCTGCTTCAGCAAAAGTAATTTCCTTATCTTGAATACGTTTTTTAATCAATTCAATTTTATCTTTAGCTTCTTTAAGGGCATCTGGAGTTACTTTTGGCGTCATTAATATGTGACGCAATTCTAAATCTTGCCCTTTAATTTTTTCCAAATAAATGATATGAAATCCGAATTCAGTTTCAAAAGGTTCTGAGATTTCACCTTCTTGAAGCGAATACGCCACATCTTTAAATTCTTTTACAAAAGGTGTTTTTTTATTTATTTTATAAAAACCACCACTTGACCTAGACCCAGGATCTTCTGTATACAAAACGGCTTTAGTAGTAAAACTAGCGCCTTCTTGAACTTGTTTTTTAATTTCTTTCAAACGATCAATAACTGCTTGTTTTTCCGCAGCAGAAACTTTTGGTGTTACAACAATTTGAGCAATTTCCAATTCGGCTCCTAACAATGGACGTTCTGATTCTGGTATTTTTTTAAAGAAATTTCTGGTTTCTTCAGGTGTAATCTCAATTGGATCAATGATTTTCTTTTGCATTTCTGAAGCCAATTTTTGTTGCTTCAAGATTTCAAAAAGTTCAGTTTTAAATTCGTCTTCATTATTTTTCTTGAAATACTTCACTACAGCATCCATTGATTTCAATTGCTCAACCATATAGTCAATTTGTTGATTCATTTTTTCCTTAACTTCTTCGTCTTTTACCACGATAGAATCTTGAATGGCTTGGTGCGCATACAATTTATCTTCTAAAATCTTACCCAACATTTGGCATCTAGTGATGTCTTTGGTTGACGAACCAGAACTTTCAATTTCTAGAAAGGCTTTATCGATATCAGAATCAAGAACAATATAATCTCCAACCGTGGCAATAATCCCATCAACACGTTGTCTTTTTGATTGCTGAACAGCTTTTTTCTCGGGCTCTTTATCTTTTATAATCTCTTGTGAAAAACCGTAAAACCCAATTAAAAAAAGGAAAATACTCAATACACGTTTATTGTTCAATACATTCATCATTATTCGATTGTTATTTTTTAATTTGATTTTTTACTTTTTCGAAAACGTCTTTATTTAAGTTGACCGTAAACTCTTTTTTAAGTTCATCTACCCAGTTTTGTTCTAAATATTGTTGGTAATCATTTACTAATTTACCTTTACATTCATCAATATTTTTAACTCCGGCAGGAATTACTTTTGTGACTTTAGTAACAAAATAATAGTCGCCTTTATTAGTGATTTCTGAAACGCCAACTTCCATTTTGGTATCTTTTGGAAGCGCTTCTGCACCTTCTTCATAGATACCTTCATACACCATAACATTAAGTGTTTCTTTAGTATTGAATTTATCTTTTATAACTTTTGCCTCTTGATTTTTTTTCACCATTGCCAATACTTTCTTCATCACATCCAACTTGGTTGACGAATATACTTCAGTAGCCACTCTAGTTTTCCACTGATAGTTATTTTTGTGACTCTCATAAAATGCGTTCAAACCAATAGTATCGGTTTTAGAACGTTGCCAAATTTCTTTATCCATTAAGTCAAACAAAAGCAATCCGTCACGGTATTCATCCATAACCGCTGAAAACTCGGGAAACTCATTTTCTAAGTTATCATTATTATATTGGTTGCGTTGCTCATCAGCAAAATTTTCAAACAACTTCTCAGTCAATTTATCAAGTGGTTTGATAGCGATACCCGATTTTTGTTGGGTAACAATATAACTCAAGAAAGCATCTCCTGTTATAGCTTTAGTTCCTATGTTAAATAAGGTCCCTGCATATTTTTTGGTATCTGTTGGCGCTTCCCATTTCCCTTCATAAAAACTATCCGTCACCAATTTAGCTATGGCACTATACAGTTTAGCATCTCTTTTAACAGGATATTTTTTTCTTAATTTCTCGGTTAATGAATTGGTAATTAATCGAGAACGATCATCTTTACTGATTTTATTTTCCAACTCTACTCTACTCTCATCATACGATTTTATTGGAAATTTATCAATTAACCTAACGATATGCCATCCAAATTGAGTTTCAAATGGTTTAGATATTGGGTTCTCTTTGGTTAATGAAAAAGCTTGGTTTTCAAATTCCTCAGAACTTAATTGCCCCGATCCAAAACGATTTAAAACGCCTCCTTTGGTGGCTGATGATTTATCTTCTGAAAATTGTTTGGCTAATTCTTCAAACTTTTCGCCTTGTTGTAATTTTTTGTAAACATCTTCAATAGTCGCTTTAGCCACATCGGAAACATCCATATCATTTTTTTGTTTTAACAACATAATGTGCGCTACAGAAACATCGCCCCTATTATCTCTTATGTCATTAACCTTAATTAAATGGTATCCGAAACGTGTTCTAACTGGCATCGATATACTTCCAACTGGAGTATTAAACGTACCATTTTCGAAAGCATATACCATTCTAAAACTGGTAAAATACCCTAAATTACCTTTATTTTCTTTAGCTGATGGATCTTGAGAAACTTCTTGAGCTACTTTACCAAAATCTTCACCTTTTACAATTCTATCACGAATTGCAATTGTTTTCTTGTAAGCTGCTAAAGTATCAGCAGGCGCAGCATTTTCATCCAACAAAATAAGTATATGAGAAGCATTAACTTCTTTTAAAAGTCGTTTATACCCTTCATCTACAAGTTCTTTAGTAACCTTAGAATCAGTGGTGTAATTTTTTGCTAATTGTGTTCTATACGTTTTAAGCTCACTTTGGTATTGCGATCCATTCTGAAGTCCTAGTTTGTTGGCTTTATTTACTTTTAACTTATACCCCACAAACAACTCTAGATATTGATTCAAATCTTTTTGAGATTCGTCTTTTACTAAGTCTAAATTTTTATTATATACTCTAATAAATTCGTCAGTATAATACGGTTTACCATCTATTGTAAATAAAATTTCTTTGGTACTACTTTGTGCAATAACGGCATGAGCAACACACAGCAACAATCCTAAAAACAAATGTTTCAACTTCATATTTATTTCTTAATAAGTTAGATCAAATTTAATAGCTATCACAACTATATATATTGTGAGTAACAATCAACAAAAGTAACAAATCGATGATATTAAACAAGCATCACTTATACTATTAACAAAAATTTATTAACACAAATCGAATTGAACCAAACTCAAAAGCAAACTAACAGTGGTTATTTATTTAATAAATACTATTTTTGCAGACCATTACAAAAATTATGAGCTTTTTACAAGAAATATTACGTCGAAGAACGTTCGGAATTATATCGCATCCCGATGCTGGTAAAACCACTTTAACAGAAAAATTATTGCTTTTTGGAGGCGCCATTCAAGAAGCTGGAGCCGTTAAAAATAATAAGATTAAAAAAGGAGCTACGAGTGACTTTATGGAAATTGAACGCCAAAGAGGAATTTCGGTGGCAACCTCGGTTTTGGCTTTTATCTACAAAGACAAAAAAATCAATATTCTGGATACTCCCGGACACAAAGATTTTGCAGAAGATACTTTTAGAACCCTAACGGCTGTTGACAGTGTTATTGTAGTAATTGACGTTGCCAAAGGAGTTGAGGAACAAACCGAGAAATTAGTATCGGTGTGTAGAATGAGAAAAATTCCGATTATTGTTTTCATCAACAAATTAGACCGTGAAGGAAAAGACGCCTTCGACTTAATGGATGAAGTAGAACAAAAACTAGGATTGCAAGTAACGCCTTTGAGTTTTCCAATCGGAATGGGTTATGATTTCCAAGGGATATACAACATTTGGGAGAAGAACATCAATCTTTTTAGCGGTGACAGCAGAAAAAACATTGAAGACACCATTGCTATTTCCGACCTAATGAGTCCAGATTTAGAAAAACTGATAGGCCAAAAACCTGCTGACAAACTTCGTGAAGAGCTAGAATTGATTCAAGAAGTCTATCCAGCATTTGACAGAGAACAATACTTAGAAGGAAACTTACAACCGGTATTTTTTGGTTCGGCATTGAATAATTTTGGAGTTAGAGAATTATTAGATTGTTTTATAGAAATAGCGCCATCCCCAAAACCAAAAGAATCGGATACCCGATTAGTTAATCCCGAAGAAGAAAAACTATCTGGTTTTGTATTTAAGATTCATGCCAATATGGATCCAAAACACCGAGATCGATTGGCGTTTATAAAAATTGTTTCGGGTACTTTTGAACGAAATAAACCCTATACTCATGTTCGATTAAACAAAGTATTGAAGTTCTCAAGTCCGAATGCCTTTTTTGCTGAAAAGAAAGAAATAGTAGACATCTCTTATCCTGGTGATATTGTTGGACTTCACGACACAGGAAATTTTAAAATTGGCGATACCTTAACCGAAGGTGAAATCATGAACTTCAGAGGTATTCCAAGTTTTTCACCAGAGCATTTTAGATACATTAACAATGCCGATCCTATGAAAGCGAAACAACTTGACAAAGGAGTGGATCAGTTAATGGATGAAGGAGTGGCACAGTTGTTTACCCTAGAAATGAACAATAGAAAAGTAATTGGGACGGTTGGTGCGCTACAATACGAAGTGATTCAATACCGATTAGAACATGAATATGGAGCTAAATGTACTTACGAAAACTTCCCAGTGCACAAAGCATGTTGGGTAAAACCCGATAATAATAAAAGTGAGGAGTTTAAAGAATTCAAAAGAGTCAAACAAAAATTTTTAGCACACGATAAATACGGTCAATTAGTATTTTTAGCAGATTCTGATTTCACTATACAAATGACACAAAGTAAGTATCCAAGTGTTAAATTATTTTTTACATCAGAATTTGAATAATTTTTAATTAAACTATCACGTTTTAGGGACTTTAACAGATTATTTTTTCCTTAATATCGTAAAATTATTATTTTTATTCAAAAAATGATTTTATATTTGCAAACTGAAATACAATTGTTATTATGAAGAATTTTATAAAATTTTCCTTGTTTTCATTTTTTTTAATGTCGGACTTTATGATGTTCGCACAACCCGGTGATCAAGACAACAACGGTGGCGGAGGTTTGGAAGGAACTGACCCTGCTCCTGCTCCAATAAATAGCAAGTTAATCATCTTAGCAGCTGTTGGTTTATTTTTTGCCTTTTATAAAATAAAAAATAGCATCAAAAAAGCATAACTCTTTTAAATATAATAAAAAAAGCCACTCAATGAGTGGCTTTTTTATTTTCATACCTAAAACAAAAGTTTTAAAACATTAAATCCTATTTAATTCCATCATACCTATTTCAACCAGTAAGCAAGACCTATGCTTAAATTGGTTTACTAAATACAAGAAAGATTTATTTACTTAATAAAAAACCCTCCTCAAGTATTTGAGGAGGGTTTAATGTATTTAGCTTTATTTAAAACTATCTTTTAATCACACGTAGTGTTTTAGTGTTTTCACCTTGAGTTACAATTACATTGTAAACACCAGATGGATAGTTAGTTCCTACTTCTAATGTTTGAACATCAGTAGTACTCACTTCTCTATTTTCAACTAATTTACCTAACATGTCATAAACCTTAACTTGTAGAACTTCTTCGCTGCTAGTTTTAACATCTAACTTGAAGTTATCCGCAAATGGGTTTGGAAGAGCCATTGCTTCAAATACTTTCATTCCTTGAGGTAAAGCAGTAACATCAACTATTGTTTTAGCATTTAAAGCTGCTGGTGTAGTTAATGTACATGATTTTCCGTAAGGTCCAAAAGTACCACCAATTTGAACAGCAACCTGAACAGTATAAGTAGTAGAACCTACTAATCCCGGAACAGTATTCAATTGGAATGAACGCAATGAACTATCAAAAGTATAGCTATAGCTTAAACTACTATTTGTAATTAAGAATCTATAAGCTGTAGCATTAGTCACAATGTTTGCATAAACCATTTCCGTTACGCTTGTTGCTGTATAATCACATTGTGATGCTTGCAACTGGCTTGTTGGGAATAATGGAGTAGTAACAGTACAAGATTGACCATATGGTAAGTAAGTACCGTCAGTATTTCTAACAGCTACTTCTATTTTATATGGAGTACTAAATTGAACATTGCTTAACAAACTAAATCTAAACTCTCTTAAAGGTCTATCAATAATTTGAACATCCGTTTGATTCAATAAGTTAGTAGCTTTAAATCTATAACCTGTTGAGAACGGAACAATATCAGCATAAACAACATCAGTCATCAAAGCAACTGTAGCGCCACATTGAGTACTAGAAATTTTAGTAGTTGTAGCTGGAGTTCTTACTGAACATGGACTTCCATAATAGCTTGCCCATACATTGTTTAAACGAACAGCAACTTCTACTTGATATTGAGTATCAAAAGCATAAGATGTCAATTGAGTTATTTTCAATGCACGTAATAGTGTATCTAAATATTGAACATCTGCTGGATTAGTACTAGGTACTCCGTTGATCATTTTAGTAACTTTCCAACGGTATCCTTGTGCATTCGAAACAATATTACTTAATATAGAATCATCTATATTAGTCAATGTTACACCACAATTAACTAAAGAAGAACAAGTTGCACTAATTGTAATTGGAGTTGAAGATGCTTGCGCACTTACACATCCTGTTACAGTATTAGTAATTACAACTCTATAAACTCCTACTACACCAGATGTGAAACTAGCCACATTACCTGGATTAGTAGCTCCTGCTGGAACAGTCCATACATAAGAGTAAGAACCTGCAGTTCCCGGAACAGCCGTTATTGTAGTAGTCGTATTAGGACAAATAACAGCACTTCCTAAACTAACCGTTACAGTTGGTAATGGATTAACCGTTACTGTTACTACATTACTTGTTGAAGAAGAACAAACACCACTTGTTACAACTGCTTGATAATACGTAGTAGCAGTTAAGTTTCCAGTACTCAATGAAGCTGACGTAGCTCCTGAAACATTAGTCCAAGGACCAGTTGCAGCTGAAGCTTGTTGCCATTGAATAGTACCTACATTTCCAGTTAATGAAAGTGTAGTACCAAAACCTGTACACAATTGTGAAGCAGCTGCTGATGCAGTACCTCCACTTGAAGCTGGATTAACATTTACTGTAGCAGTTGCTGTACGAATACATCCACTTGCATTTGTAGCTGTAGCGGTATAAGTAGTTGTAGCTGATGGTCTAGCATAAACACTAGTAACAGCTGTACCTGTATAAGCAATTGTACCTGCAGCATCTGTATATAAACCTGATGAAGGAGTAAATACAACTGAACCAACTGGTTTACAAATTACAGAACGTGTTCTTGATGTTGAATCTGATGTACAAGTACCATTCACTGAAATAAATCTTACTGAAGTTTGACTAGCATTATACCATGTAACAGGAGAAGGACCATACGCTAATACTGTAGCACCAGTTGAATCCATAATTGTTACATAATCACCTGCTAATGAAGAAACAAAAGTATATACTGTATTACTAGAAGTATTAACGACTGAATACTCTCCGGCATAACCTACAGTTGTAATTGAATTTGCTGTTGTCCCATCGCAAGTAGTTGGTGTAAAGGCAGTACCAGGATACTGACCATTGCCAATTTCAGTACAAGCTGTTGGAGACGGTATTGGGTTGCTTTGAGCAACAGCCAACATTACCGGAAGACCAACACTACATACAGTACTAGTAGCTGGAGAAACTACAAACGCAGAAGGTAATTCATTAACTGTTACTGTATGAGTAACTGTATTAGCACAACCAGCGGCATTTGAACCCGTTAATGTATATGTGGTAGTAGCTGTAGGATTAAATGTATATCCAGAAGCTGCAGAACCACTTACTCCTGTTGAAGGAGACCAAGTATAGGTATCATAATCACCTAATGTAGAGGTAACAGTTACTGGTGTTGTAGTTGACAATCCATTACAAACTGAACTTGAAGCACTACTAATTGATAAAGCAGGTGGAGCTGTAACTGTAGCTGTAACCGCAGTTCTAGCAGAAGAACAACCAGTAGATATTCCCCAATTATAGAAGAAATAATAAAAACCAGATAAAGTACCATCTGTTAATGTACATGCCGATCCAATATTATATGGATAAGCAGTTACTGGCAATGAAGCAGTCCCAGAATCTCTGAAACAAGAAGCAACAGAAACAGATTGATAGATAGTATAGCTTCCAGGAGCAATATTCCAATTTAAAGGCACAGTTACACCGGTACTACTAGCACCTGTAAAAGTATAATTTGTTGTATAAATTGGTGTTCCAGAAGTTGCAGAACCCGCATACAATACAATTGTATTTGTTCCTGATCCTTGAGGATACATAACAACTGAATTCAAATTAAAAGCAGTATTTGCAGTAAAATAAATTCCTCCCGTTGTGTTAGTACCCTCTGCTCCATTAGTTGACGGTTTACCTCCAGAAAAGGAAGAACCACCAACATTAGCCGCAACATAATAATCAGTAGTTGTTGCAATAGTTGGCGTAGTAAATGATGTACCTGTTCCTAGTGGAGAACCACCTGTAGCGGCAGCATACCAACTTAAGGTGTTACCTACAGAACCTGTAGCTCCTAATACAACAGTACCTGTACCACAACGAGTACCAGGAGTAGTAGATGTCACTGCTGGTGCATCAACACCAATAGTTACAGGATTAGTATCTGCATATGCACCACCATTTACACAAGTTACTCTTAAGTAATATGTTTCAGAAGCTGATAATACCGGCGTAGTATAGGTTGTACTTGTTGCACCACTTATAGCTCCTGCCGTATTATACCATTGGAATGAAATACCTGTAACTCCAGTTGAATAACCATTAGCGGTTAATGTAGCAGTTCCCGTATAACATACATTAGCAACAGATGATGATATTGTACCCGCTACTGGAGTTCCAGAACAAGCTGGCGGAACCAATACGGTAAAAGTATAATCTTCTACTTCTCTTCTTCCTCCTGTTGCTGGACATGCGCTTGTAGGGTTAGAATTATTATAATCCATCATTATACGCATTCTTGTATTACCCGGTATTGCAGTTACTGGAACAGCAAAACTTCCTGAGAATGCAGAAATATAACCTGTAGTATTTGCTACTCTTTCAGTTGTTTCAAAAACAGCGTTTTGATTCCAGTCAACCCAAATAGCAACACCAACTGTTGGTCCTGCTAAAGTAGTTGTAAAACTTACAGACTGACCTTGTAATTGCGAAGCACTTTGTGCTATAAAGCTACCATAACCTCCTGGTGAGAAACCAGAAGCTGTGTTATTAATATTGGTAACACCACCTGAAGTAGTAAATGCATCAAAATAGGAAGCAGTACTAGTTGATGCTGGTATAGTACAATAATTAGAAATTGTTAATTGAGCACCGGTTGATGTAACTGAACAAGTTCCATTAGAAGTAACGATACATCTGTAGAAATTAGCTGTACTTGCAGCAGTTGCTGTAGTCGTTACAACAGATAATGTAGAAGAAGTAGCTCCTGTATAAGTAACTGTAGCAGGTGTTAAATCAACAACATTGGAATATGGACCCGCTAATGTTGTAGCACTTTGCCATTGGTAAGTTGGTGTTGTAGCATTACTAACAACACTAAAAGTAGCAGTTCCACCTCCTATAACAGATGCAGCAACTGGTGCAGTAGTAATTGTTGGATTATTAATAATCAACTGTGCACCAGATGAAGAGGCATTAGAACATGGTGCAGCACCATAGGCTAAAGCTCTATAATAGTAGGTTCCAGAGGCTGGAGTTGAAGCTGTAGTAGTCACTCCTAATGAACCTGTATACGCATTACCAGTATAACTAGTACCCGTATAAGTAGCACCAACTGGAGTTCCGTTGGCTACATTATTCCATGAGGAATTATCTGTAGAATACTGCCATTGAACACCAGAGTAGTTACCAGTCAAAGCAGCACCAAAAGTAGCAGAACCACCTGTATAACAAACAGTCTGATTGGATGGAGAACTTGCAAAACTTGCACTTTGATTAATAGTTAATAAAGCAGTGTTAGAAGTTGCTGTATTAGCAGGACCAACAACATCAACTTTATATGTCCAACTATTATTAGCTGTAGTAAGACCTGATAAAGATAAAGTACCCAAAGTCGTAGTGTCATATGTAACACCTCCAAATGTTCCATCAGTTATTGCATTAAATCCTAAACCTTGGTTTTCATACCAAACATAAGAATTTACAGTACCAGAAGGAACTACGGTAAAGGTAGCGGTACCCGAACCTGTTTCACATAAAGACACATCTGCTGGATCTCCTGTAATACCAGTATCTCCAACATTTAAAGTTGCTGGGTTTGAATCTACAGCGCCACAAGGGCTAGTTCCAGAAACTGTACAATAATATTGATAACCATTTAAGGTAGCAGGAGTACCAGTAATTGTTAAAGTACTACTTGTAGCACCTCCATAGACACCTCCATTGGTTATAAGAGTAAATGGACCATTAGAAAAAGTAGGAGCATCATAAGGAGATTCATACCATTGGTAGGATAAACCTGTTCCTGTTGCAGTAACTGAGAACGAAGCATTATTACCAGTAAGAACTGTTTGAACAGCAGTACTCGTCGAAATCGATACTGGTTTATTTATTGTAATTACTTTTGTTACAGAAGTATAACAAGTAGGAGTAGTTCCAGCAGATGCAGTATAGGTAATGGTTACCGTACCCTCAGCCAATGGAGTCACTAATCCACTGCCATCAACAGTAGCAATAGAAATATCTGAAGAACTCCATGTCCCACCAGGGTAAGAGTTATTCAATTGAATATTATCAGAAGTATCATCTAAATTCAAACAAGTTGGTGAACTTGCTGGCGCACCTACAGTAGGCACAATAGTAATTGCAGACAATGTAGGATTATTTGTTACTGCTAAAGTAGTAGCACTTGTACCTATGTTGTTTACACCATTAACTGTAATATAGCCAGCAGTTACCCCTAATGGTGCTACAGCTGTGATTTGTGTATTACTTACAACGGTAAATGAAGTTGCATCAACACCATTAAACTTAACGGCTGTTGCCCCAGTAAATGCAGCACCATTAATCGTAATAGTTGAACCTGCTTGCGAACAAACTGCTGCAGGAGTAAAACTAGTAATTGCTGTTGGGATAGTCTCTACAATTACCTCATCGATAGCTTGATTACAAGTACCAGAACCATAGTTTGAGTTAGAAACAAAAGCTAACTTAATAGTTTGACCTGCATAAGCCGTTAAATCAATAATATTTGATTGCCATCCCGTAGTTGCATTTGTAGTTGCAAAAGTAGAATTTGAAGAACTGTGAGCATACAAAGCGGTATAGGCAGCACCGTTTACACTAATAAACACTTGCAATGGATACGGATCTGTACCTGTAGCCCCAGTTGTTCCTTTATACCCACCAGTACCTAAGAAATAGTTGTATTTAAATCTTTTCGGAGCTGCATCCAATGTGAATGAAGGCGTAAAAAGATTATAGGTGTTATAAGTTGTAACTGCATTAAATACATTTAAAAAAGCAAAACGAGTTGAAGCTGCAGGACCTGCAACACCATACGTAGCATCAGCTGTAGTTACTCCCCATTGGTAAGCAGCACCTGTTCCTGCTGATACACCCCAGCACCCTAAAGAAGTACTAGTTGCATCAAACGTTTCAGTAAAAGGAAACGAACTTACAGCATTACAAGGCGTTGTAAAAGTTGTAGCCGATGTCCAAGCACTATAATCACTACCACCACAAAATGTTCTAACATATACACTATAAGTAGTTTGAGCTGATAATCCAGTTACCGTAGCGGTAGCCGTAGGAGCTGTAACCGTTCCGTTTGCCGTTAAACCTGAAGCACCACTTCCGGCAACACCTGAAGCTCTCACTTCATATTGGTATGATGCTGGAGTTCCTGATACTGGAGCAGTCCATGAAATAGTTGCACCTGAAGTAGTAACTGCTGATGCAGTTACTGCAGTTGGTATAAAGCAACTCGGTGTTGGAGTTATAGAAACGTTGTCTAAATAAGTATCATAACCACCATTTCCTTGGAATAAGAATCCAACATAAACAATAGGTTGGTTTCCAGCAGCAAGTGGCAATGTAACCGTTTTGCCTGACCAACCTGTTGTAGCATTGTATCGTAAAAATTGTGATCCAACACTAGTCCAAGTAGATCCGTCAGTTGAATATTGAACTGTTACACCTTCTGTAAGGTATGATGTAGCTCCTCCATTATTGCTTTGGTACCATTGGAAATTAACATCAATACTTGATGAACCAGTTGTAATAAATGGAGCTGAAACCAAACGCGTTTGAGTACTATTACTATAAGAATTGTACATTACTTGATTAGTACCTTCTTGTGGTGTAGGCGCTGGTGTACCAGTTCCTGTAGTTGGGAATGTAAATCCTAACGAACCCGAGACAAACTGTTGTGACCAACAAGATGGCATAGTTGCAGCATTAAACCCTTGAACAACATTTAAACTTAAAGGAGCACAAGGCGTTGTAAAAGTACTAGATCCAGCCCAACCTGATAAATCAACAGCCGAACAATTAGAACGTACCCAAAAATAATAAGGAGTGTTTGATGTTAAACCTGTTAATGCAACTGTAGTAACACCAGCTGAAGTGCTACCCGTTGGAGTAGTCAAAGCTGTTGGAGCAGTATTGGATGTAGAAACATAATAATCATATCCATTTGTCGGAGCATTAGTTGGAGCTGTCCAACTGATACTTGCTCCATTAGAAGTAAGCGAGGAATAGGTTAAAACTGTCGGAGCAACACACGATGGTGTTAATTTAACAGAAAAGTCATCAAACCCTAAATACCATGGCGAACTTGTACTAGTATAGGCATTTACTCCAAAATAATACACCCCTGAAGAAGAAGGTGTAAAAGACCGAGTAACTAGAGTATAAGAGGTACCTCCTAGTGTAGTGGTAGCACCAACTACATAAGACGAACCTAAAGCAGTTGCTCCAGTTGAACTTTGTATACCATTTACATAAACATTACCATTCCAGCCGGAAGTCAAATCACCAACAAAGTAAAAACTAAAATCGTAAGAAGTTCCTGCAGTTAATTGAAATGGCGGAGTCCATAAATAATCTGGTGTTGCACCATAATATATAGTCATATAATTAGATGCACTTCTTGGATCGTTATAAGTATTGGATGCAGCATTGGAAGACGTCCAAGTACTTGACCCTGTCTGTTGAGCCCAACATGAAGGCAGGATAGCAGCACCGATAGAACCCATCGAATCAAAATTTTCTGTCCATGGAAAAGTAGAATTCGCTGAACTTGGTGTAAGAGTTATACTATTTGACGCAGTAGTATTTCCACTACACGTTACATTACAATAATAAGTATTGGCAGCTGTCAACGCTGGTGTTGTATAGGTTGCTGATGTTGCTCCAGATATTAACCCAGCTGAGTTATACCATTGGTAAGTTACACCAGAACCAGCAGTGGTATTCTGTAAAGATAAAAAAACTGCTCCATTGTAGCAAGGTGTTGTTGTACTAGCCACAGTATTACCTGGAGCAGGAGTACCTGAACAAGGAGGCAATGTATAATTAAATGCAGTAACTGGTCTTCTATAATTAGTAGATGTTAAAGTAGCACTTAGCGCTGTTGTTCCATTCCAATATTTAGTAGTATTGCTATTTGTGGTGCTAATACAAGTACTACCATATTCATAATCCCAAGTAATAGAAGTTGTTTGGGCTGTAGTTTGTGTATATTCTACATAAACAGCTAAATTGTTGGTTCCACCAGAATAAGCAAATGCAGAACTAAATGTAAATTGTTTAAACCCTGCGGTTGAGCCAACTTCAGTAACTCCAGTACCACTATACACTAAAGTGGCTGACGCAATTTCTGTAGCCCATGTGGGTGAAGTTGCTCCAAAATCGGTAGCTGTAGTTTGCTTCAAATAAACATTGAATGTAGTAGTACCAGTTAAGGAACCTGATGCGGCAATTCTTCTAAAAAAAATACTAGTTAAATTACTACCCGCAACAGTGGTTAATTGAGAAGCAGGTATAATGTACGCTGTTCTGTTCTTACTGTTTGCAGTAGTATTGCTATTCATAGGTCCATAGGTATTACTTCCTATCCCTACAGAACAAGTAGGAACTGTATAGCCTTGAGCATAAGCAGTACCACTTTGAAGTAGAAACACGAAGAACACAAATAAAGCTAGAATCCACGACGTTCGCATTTTACCACTAGAATTGGGCGCATTCCCAACCACATCGGGCTCTTGCGAGCTGAATTTCGAAATTTTTCGATAATTCAGAGAATTGTAGTTATTCATCATAAATTTAAAAAATTGGGTTAATTAATGTGTTAAAGTATAAATTATTTTAATAAGTCGTTAACATAAAATTCACAAAAACGACATAAAGGGTAAAAAAATCGATAAAATACATCCCAAACCATTCAATACACTATATAATAACACAATGATTATATTATAAGTGCTATTTTATGTAGGAAAGAGCGTATAACAGGCAATAAGACAATTATAATTTGAACCTGTTGATTCATCACAACAGATACTATTTTAAAACACTTAGAAACAAATCTAAAATGCTACCACAAAACCAACGCTATTTTTTACAAAAATAAAACCAAGAATAGACCTATTCCAACTATTTTTCCTCATCACCTCAGAACCTTTGCACCTTTGCACCTCTGCTCCTTTGTAACTTTGTCCCTCAGCACCTTAAAAACAACACCAAATAAAAAAAACCATGTACGGAATAAACTCGCACATGGTTTTGTATTTTATTTTTTCTAACCTACTAGAAAATCAATTTCTTAGTAACCGATTTACCATCCGTAGAAGTAATAGTAACTAGAAGAACTTGTTGTGAAGATGATAAAGTAGCAACCACTAAATCAGTAGCATTCACTTTATTTTTGGAGTACAACAAACTGCCGCGTACATCATATATTTTAACATCTTCCATAGTAGCTACACCACTATTGATATGAATAACATCATTTTGTTTGTACACTACTACAGTGGTACCATCAAGCTGTTGAGCACTTGTTGACAAAGCAGTGCTAGTAAAGCGCAATACAAAACGAGTATCAAATACTCCAGAAGCACTTGTAAAAGTATAATTACTGTCTTTTAAATCGTGAATTACATTCAACAATAAATCTTCAATGTATACTTTTTGAGTATCAAATAATCCGTCAAAATTAGAAAGTTTGATCTCATAAGAACCAGCAGTGGTTACCTTAAATCCTAAGGGTATAATATCATTTTCGTTAAATGGCAATCCTCTACCTTGAATGCTTAAATTCTTTGGAGCTAACCTAGAGTACAATAAAACCGAACTTCCTCCATCAACTAACTCACCGTCATAGCCACTATCAAAAGCGTTAGTAGCACCAGCAGCATACCCAATCATAGTTTGTTTATAACCTCCTTGATTGTTAAACAATTCAAGCCAAACTCTACTTCTATCGGAACTAGTAATCGCCGAAGGTTGATTTTTGTAAAATTGATTATTGTTACCAGCAACACGCATAGAGTTGTTAAAAACAGCATTACCATTGGCAAGCCCTTTAATAAAGAAACTTTGTCCAGAGGCAATTTTACCTGTCGGAACTGCACTGTTAGTACCTAAAGCACCTGTAGTTCCTGTTCCTCCCATATAATTATAAACCGCATAATCACTATTAGAATAATTATTAGCCGCTACAGGAGTATTGTGTGTCCATAAGTATATTGTTTTATCTACAATACCAGTACCTGAACCACCTACACCATTGTAATCAAAGAATAAATTAATATTCAAAGCACTTGGATAAGGGTTACCAATAATGTTCACATCGCCTGTACCTACAACTATTGGAGTAGAAATTACACCATTGTTAGGCACTCCATAAAATTGTCCATTAAATACAGCAGGTACCGTTGGACTAAAGTTATTAGGCCCACGAATAATATAACCTTTACCAGCATCCATTAATGTATTAGAGTTAACATTCACCCAACTATTAGAAGCTGGACTAAACGTATAATACTTATCCGCCAAAGTTAGTGGCGATAAAGCCACTAAGGTTTGAGGTGCTACCGGTGAAGACCAATAGGTGTAATCAAATCGTGTAATGGGTGTGGTATTACGTTTATAGGTAATATTTCCAGTATTTACTGCACTATTATTAACCTGAACTAAACTGGCATTATTTTCAAACGTCAACGTTCCTCCTGAAGTATTAACATCATTTTGAGAAATCAATGAATCTCCAGATAGAAACGTAATATCGCCACTAGATATAAATACAGAACAAGCATTTAAATTACCCGGTGACACAGCATTTCCTGAATCATAATCAGCATCAAAAATAGCTGTTACCGTATTGCTTGGCGTACCATTACTCCAGGTAGCACCATCCCATGTAGAAGAATTATAGGTGATTTTCACCACATTTGAATAAGAAGAACAAATGCCATTAGTTACCACTGCACGATAATAACGATCGGCAGTAATAGCTCCCATTTGAGCCGAAGTCAAAGTAGCCGAAGCACTTGAAGCTATGGCATTTGGAGTAGTAAATGCTAAATCAGTTGCCCATTGCCATCCAGTTACCGTACCAGTTGTTCCAGTCAAAGTAAGATTAGCAGGAGCACCATAACAAACAAATTGATTACTTGAGGCAGTTCCTGGAACCAACGGTGTAACGTTGATTGTGACAGTTGAAGTGGCATTACAAACTGGCGATGGTGTACTCGCACTTGCCGTGAAAACAGTATTTGAACTTGGCAAAGCATAAACCGTATTACTACCAGTTCCTGCAATATATTGTGTTGTAGCTGCTAAATCGGTATAAAGACCCGGAACAGCAGTGCCAATGGATACAGGAGCAGATTGTGTATTCCAAGTAATGGCTGAGTTTGCACTTCCTGTAACGCTAAAGTTATCAATAGCCCAAACATATCCCCAACTAGCTTGATACGTAAAACGTACTTGTAAACCAGTCAAACCTACATAAGTATTCAAATTATAAATAGCATTAGAAAAAGCAGTTGGAGTACCTATAGAACCTGTAGTAGAACTATTGCCCCACGTTTGAAGGGTAACCCAAGCAGAGGTAGATGGATTGTATATCTCAACGGTAGCACTACCATTAATCCAAGGCTTGTAATAATGATAAAAGCTTAAAGAAGCATTAGTGTACCCAACCAAGCTAAACGTTGGAGAAGTCAAAGTCACAAATGTATTACTTCCAGAACCTTGTGCATCTGAATTAGATAAGTAAAATTGCGAACTATCATTACTAACTACAGAAGAAATTCCAGAAGTACCTCCAGGATTGTAACCACTGTTTCTAATAGTCCAAGCCGGTGCAGTATTTGCACCACCTGTTGATGTATTTGTTGTAGCCCAACCGGGAGCTCCCGAATTAAAATTTTCTGTTAAAATACCTACCCCAGAAACAATACCGCCAGTAGCACTAATTAAAGTTGCTGGTCCAGTTTGACAAACTGTTGCCGTCGCAGGAGTAATTGTAATTGGCGTTGGCAAAGGGTTTGCATTATAGGTAAATGTAACCGTACGTGTAGCATAAGGAGGATACGTTTGATTTACAGTTAAAGTGTAGGTAATTGTTGTATTAGAGTTAAAAGTATAGCCTGCAGCTGAAGTTCCTGTCACACCAATACTTGGCGACCAAGAAAAGAGATCATAATTACCTATGGTAGCAGGGGTTATTTGCACCAGAGGAGAATTGGTACTAGCACATTGTGTACTTGAACTAATATTTAAAGCCAAAGCGGGTGGTGGTGTAACAACTCTAAAAGTATAATCTTCTGCTTCGCCTGCTCCTGAGAAAGAACAAGCTGCTGGACTTGTTGCTAGATAATCTAAAACAATTCTCATACGGTAGTCTCCTAAAGCCTGACCTCCTGGAACAGTAAAACTTCCCGTACAGGTAGTGACATAAGCAGCGGTGTTAAATACACGTTCACCTACTGCAAAAGCCCCATCATTATTCCAATCTATATAAATCGCAACTCCAACTGTAGGACCTACAATACCAGTATTAAAATTAACGGTAGCTCCAGCAGATTGAGAAACAAGTTGAGAAATATAACTTCCATAGCCACCAGTTGAGAAACCAGTTGGATTTGAAATATTAGCAATTCCACCTGAAGTACTAAAATTACTAAAATAGGAAGTTGTACTTGCAGTAGATGGAATACAATAAATAGGTTGGTATAAAGTGGTAAAGGTTTGCATAGCAGTCCAATCACTAAAATCACTTTCTGTTGGATTACATTTTGATCGTACCCATACATAATAAGTAGTACTACCCGTAAGTCCAGTAAGATTTAAAACTGTGGTACCCACAGCAAGAAAACCCGTTGGTGCTTGGGTATAACTTGGAGCAGAAGGAGCAATTGTTGAGGCTACAATTCCAGTTCCAGTTCCAGCAACGGTACAGGTAAAAATTGTACCTGGTGTATTTGAAGCCGCACCATATAGTGTAAAGTTTGTAGTACCAACCGTTTTAATTTGATATTGAGCACCAACTGTCATTGCAGTTGCAGCCACATCTGGGTTTGTAGTTAAATAGTAAGCGTATCCTCCAATTGGCGCTGGCGCTGGCGCTGTCCATGTGACCGTTGCCGAAGACCCTGTAATACTAGAGACCGTTACAGCTGTCGGATTAACACATCCCGGTGCTGTCAATTCAATATTATCTAGAAATAAACGACCGTTATTTTTAGCGGAATAAGCTTTAAAACCAAAATAGTACACCCCTGTTGAAGATGGGGTAAAACTAACATAATTAACAATTGGAGATGCTTTGATATTATTATGATCGGCTAAAAGAACCCCAGCTGTCATGGCAGCATCGGTTGGGGAAGTACCATATTTTACTAACATCTTATTAGTAATAGTTGCGTTCTCTGTAGAACCACCATACATATAGTCTAATTTATAGGTTGTACCTGCAGTCAAATTAATACCTGTTGTAAAAAACCAAACATTGGCATCATCGGTACCTCCAGTTCCTGTTGTGGCATCATAAACCAAATGTTCATCATAGAATCCACCAGTATTACTAGGAGTAGTAGCATAACTTGTTTTCCAAACATTTAAAGGCCCTACACCAACATTTTGAATCGAGTGACAGGTAGGAATCGCTGGAATAGCGCTAGGCCAAGTAGGATCAAACTCATCAAAATACATGAAGTAATTTGTATTGGTAGGAGTACAAAGCGTAGAAAATGTTTTGACAACAGACCAAGAACTTGTGTCTGAAACGCTACACTTGGAACGAACGTAAACATAGTAAAGCGTACCTCCAGCTAAACTACCTAAAGGTGTAGTTAGTACACCAGCTCCAACACTTCCCGTTGGAACTGTACCACTAGTTGGAACAGTCGCAGAGGTAGTTATATAGTATTCATACCCTGACCCTGGTGCAGGCGAAGCAGCAGTCCATGTTAGAGTTGCTGCGTTATATGTTAAATTACTAATTGTTAAACCAGAAGGTGCAAAGCAAGTTACTGGTGTCCAACGAAACAACCTATTAGAAGTAGCAAGTATTCTACCACCACTTGTACCTCTAGTAACTACTGTTTGATTATTTGCAGTACCTAATGGCATAATAGCTGGTAAAGCTGGCCAATCAGCAGAAGTAGAATAATTTAAATTTTTATAATCTGTATTATTAATGCCTCTCAAACCTATTTGCCCTTGTCTTACAGTAGTACTAGGATTGAAAGTATTGTAATGCATTTCGATAACATTGGTCGTTTCATACAACCACAATTGGAATATCATAACGGTTCCACCATCAGTAGCACTAGCTGTCGAACCATTAGAACGTTCAACCACCCATTCTACTTTTAATATTCTTGAGCCTGGTGAACCTGATACCACATATCCAATATTTTTAACTCCTGTAGCTGCAATCATGTCTAAGTCCCAACCATAAACTGACATGGCACCAGAGTAGGTATCAAGACTTGAAATAGGAGTATAATTATTTATTGCTGGTGCCGAGCCTAACGTTGCAAAACCATTAGTGGAAACGTATAATTTTGCTGCACTTGCATTTGTAAAAGTAACACCTCCAAAATTAAAATCGAAAGGAAGAGTAAAATTATATACCGCATCATCAACATTTCCTGAGATAGGGGAAATTACCGTTTTACCTGTTAAAGGGAATGTAGAACTTGTTGCCAATTGATTTAATTGGTAATTAACAACAGATTGCCCATTTGACATATTTAGACTAAACAATGCCAATAACAAAAGAACAAATCCAAAAGAACAGTTATTGAATAATCGAGTACTTAATTTTTTTAGTAATAATGTTATCATAGCGATTTTTATATAGTTGGGTATAATAAATACGAAACGCATTTAGCGGATAAATTTACATTATTTTTTTGTAAAATTTTAATATAAAGTTTCAACATCGGTATAAATCGACAAAAAGTATATTTAATCGATAAAAAACGTAACTTTTTAACGATTTTACTTCATTTTTTATAAGAATAACACTGCTAAAAAATAGAATAGGTTACGTTAGACTAAACAAATGTAAAAAAATTAGTTTTTTCTCTTAAAGTTGGGATAACTATTTATAAACAATTGAGTTTGATAACTATAAAAAAACCTCCCGAAGGAGGTTTTAATGAGGTAACTAACCGTATTATATATAAAAACTTAACTTATTAGGCTACGGCGCTTTCTTGACTAATTACTTTTTTTACAAAAGTTCTGTAAAGCACTTTATTAGGAGCAATTCCTGAAGAAATAATTTGTTTCTTTTTAGAAGCAAAAGTAGTAGAAGTACTTGTACCTGCTTCTTGAACATTTTGAGTTTGTTTAGAACCCATAAACCAATTTACAAAATCAACATCCGAATCGTAAGCAACTGCTGTAGTAAGCGTATTAACAACAACTGGAGTTACTGGTTCAGAAACAACAACTGCTTTGTTTTGTCCAAACATTCCAACACTAGAAAGTAAAAATAAAACAAATAAAATTACTAAGCTTTTTCTGTTTTCAGAGAAGAAAGAAGTTGAAGTATTTTGAGCAGTGTGGTTCATATCAGTGGTTTAATTTTCTGATACAAATCTACAGTGGCACTTAGCCGAAATAAAATATTTTCGATGAATAACACCAATACTCGTTTAAGAAACAGGCTCGTGTATTTAATCCTAAAAAAGAGCATTTCATCCGTACACAAATAACATAAAGCACTGATAAAAGGGAAAATAAAAAGAAAACCTGCCGTAAATTATACTAATTAAGACCCATAAAACGCCTCAAAATACTATAATTATTCATTGGATTTAAAAAACAAGAAACCTCCCGAGGTGAACAACACAAGGGAGGTGTATCGTATAGTAATAGTAGATAACTTAATTTACATATTTCTTAGTCACCGTAACACCGTCTTGAGAGGTTATGGCAATCAATAATACTTGATTGGTAGCTCCCAAAGGTATTTCAGCAGTAGTGGCATTAATGGCGTTGTTCTCAAAAAGCAATCTACCTCTTACATCATAGACTTTAATTTCTTTCATCACTATGGTGCCCGAATCAACACGCAAGTTCTGATTAGGTTTATACAACACAATTCTATCTTCAGTAAAAGAACTCGATTGAGTAGTCAAAGCACTATTTTGATAAACCAATACAAAACGATTGTTATACGTACCTGATGCCGATTGGAAAACATACGGAGATTGTTTCAAATCATGGTATATATTGAATTGTGTATCTTTTAAATATATTTCTTGATTTTCGAACAACCCATCATAATTACTCAAACGAATAGTATAGGTTCCAGAGGCATCTGTATAAAAACCTAAAGCAACTTCATCATGCACATCAAAAGGCAAAGAACGTCCTTGAATAGCAAGTGTAGTAGTAGCATCACTTAATGAGTATAAAGCAACTGGGGTTCCCGAATTGAAATAAGCACCATCTATTCCTCTATCAACACCCATAGTGGCACCCGCAGCATAACCAATTAAGGTTTGTTTGTACGCGCCTAAATCGTTAGTGATATCCAACCAAATACGGTGCTTTTCAAAGGTCAACGTATTGGATACCGAACTCATTTTAAAAAATTGAGTGTTATTTCCAACGAGCCTCATACTGTTTTTAAAGGTAGCAATACCATTGGAAAGCCCTTTAATAAAAAAGGATTGCCCTGAAGCAATTTTTCCATTAGGAACACTGGTGTTAACTCCTGTTGAAGATGCTGCACTAGTGCCGATACCTCCTAAATAATTATAAACTGCATAATCATTATTAGAATACACATTTCCTGTAACTGCTGTATTGTGTGTCCACAAATAAATGGTGGCGTCTACAATCCCAGCATTTAGCGGATCAGACAAAAACAAATCGGCACTCAAAGCACTTGGATACGGATTACCAATCAAATTAAGGGTACTTGCAGAAACTACTATAGGTGTAGTGATGATACCATTATTAGGCAATCCCGTAAAAACACCGTTAAAAACAGTAGTAGTCACAGGGTCATAAGTATTAGGAGCTCTAATAATATAACCTTTACCCAAATCCATAACCGCAGTTGGCGACATACTGATCCAATTAGGAATGGTTGGGTCAAATTTTAAATATTTATCCGAAAGGGTTAATGGCGAAAAAGCCGTAAACGTTTGAGGAAAAACAGGCGTTGCCCAATAGGTATAATCAAACTTTCGCATCGGTGTAGAATTCCTCTTATAAACGATGTTACCCGTATTAACCGAATTATTTATTTGTACCAAACTAGAATTATTCTCAAAAGTCAGAGATCCTCCTGCAACAAACAAATCATTGGTGATTACTAAAGAGTGATTTGCATTAAACACTACCGCACCCGAATTGATGCGAACTGAACAAGCATATAAGTCACCAGTAGAAGTATAATTTCCAGCAATAATAGCCCTAACATTGGCATTAGGAACACCATTACTCCAAGCAGAACCATTCCAAGTAGTTACAGGATACGATATAGAAACAACATTAGTATACAATTGATTACAGCCACCATTTTTTATTACAGCTCTAAAATAGCGCACCGTGGTGATGCTTCCCATTTGAGCGGCAGTGAGCGTATTGGTGGTATTAGCCACAGATACCAATCCGGCAGTAAAGGCAGCATCATCTGCATATTCCCAACGTAATATTGTACCCACATTACCAACCAATGTCAAGTCGGTGGCAACACCTCCATTACAAATAATCTGGTCACTAGATACCACTCCTGCTATTGTATTAGGGATAACAGTAAGCACACTGGTTGCCGATCGTGAACATCCATTAGTTCCTGTTATAGTAGCAGTATACGTAATATTAGATTGTGGTTTAGAATAAACAACGCCTAGTGCAGTTCCTGTATAAGGAACGGTTGCAGCGGCATCAGTATACAAATCGGTAGCTGGAGTCCATGTCATAGCAGTGGCTAACATTCCAGAAATAGAAACATTATCTATAGCCCAAGCATAACCCCAAAGGGAACTAAAATTAAAACGAATTTTAAAATTAACATTACCCAAATAAGGATCTAATAAAACCGTATCGTTTGCAAAAGCATTGGATGCGCCTTTGGCGGTATTGTAACTTTTTATGGTGGTCCAATTCGTACCACCGTCTGTAGATACTTCTACCAATACAACGTCATTAGTAACATATCTTAAATATTGATAATAACTTAGCGTTGCCGTGGTATAGCCCACCAAGCTTATATTAGGAGAAGTTAAAGTAGTTCGAGTTAATATACCAGGAGTGCCACTTTGCGAATCGGAATTGGCCAAGTAAAATTGCGAAGCGTCATTACTATTAAAAATAACATCCCATCCGAAACTATTTACATAGTGATACGCATTGGGACGTAAAGTCCATTGAGAAGCATTGGTATCACCTCCTACTGAGGTATTGGCAACTGTCCAACCATTGGTGGCTGCATTGAAATTCTCAGTGAAAATAGGCACTGTAACACCCGAACCAATCCCACCATTTAAGGGTTGAATGTTTCCTTGACAAACAGTAGCCGTAGCTGGAGTAATAACAACTGCCGGAGGTGCCGGAGTAACAGCCACCGTATAAGTAACCACATTACCACACAAACCACCAGAAGTTTGATTGGCAGTTAAAGTATATACTGTGGTAACCGTAGGATTAAAAGTAAAACCTGTAGCAAACGTTCCTGAAACTCCAGTAGATGGAGACCAAACCAAAGTATTATAAGACGAATATCCTGAAACAGTAACTACCGAAGTCGAAGAACCATTACAGATAGAACTAGAACTAGAACTCAAACTTAAAGTAGGAGGCGTTACAATTGTGGCGGTAACAGGAACTCTTCCCGAAAGACATTCTGTTGTAAATTTCCAATTATACAATCCTAAATAGTAACTATTATCCGTAGTGTTTCCGTTAATTGTGGCTACAGAAGTAGCATAAGGATAAAACACATCTGTGGTATTCATTCGAACACCTGCAGCTGGCATCACTCCAAAATACAGACTGTAATTTCCAGGTTGCAATAAATAATTAATAGGAATAACTTGTGCTGTGGTTCCTCCAGAAACACTTGTAGTAAATGGAAAAGCGGTAATCAATACATTAGCAGAATTTCTCAAAATCAATTGTCCCGATTGCCCCGAAGTCATCGGATAAATATCGACAGACAATAACGACGTGTTTGAAATTACACTAAAATTAACACTCGATTGAAAATTTTGAAGACCAATGATTCCACCTTGAGCAACAGGACTAACAGGACCTAATTTTGCCACAGCTCCAAATGATTTTGCTTCGGCATAATACGTAGTTGTACTAGCAATGGAAGGAGTTGTATACGAATTCCCAGTAGATAAAATCGTGGAGCTAGTACTATCGGCATACCAATTGACATCCGCTCCAGCACTAGGCACTGCTGTTAAAGTAACGGTACCAGTTCCACAACGGGTTACCGAAGCAGAACTCGTTAGCGTTGGAACATTACATTCCGTATTAAAATCTTCTAATAAAGACCAAACACTTTTATCCGTAGCACCACAATTACCTCGTACCCAAACATAGTAATAGGTACTAGACACTAATCCATTGATAACAATACTAGTAACACCAGCACCAACAGTTCCAGTAGCAACAGTTGCCGTCGTTGGAGGCGTACTTGATGTAGATAGATAATATTCATATCCGTTAGCAGGCGCAGGCGATGCTGCAGTCCAATTTAGCGTGACTGAAGAGGAGGTAATAGCAGATGCCGCAACATCACTAGGTTCAAAACAACTCGGCGAGATGGTAACACTAATATCATCTAAAACAATATACGATTGATTGGCTATACTATACCCTTGAAATCCTATGTTATAAACTCCAGAAGTAACAGGTACAAAATCTACGGTCTCTATTTGAAAATTAGCATTGTTTATATTTGGCAAATCCAATAAAGTTTGATTCATACTTGCAGAGGCAGGAGCTGTACCCAATCGCACTTTTAAATTCTCTGTAGTACTAGAAGTATTTCCAGTGTTGTATCTAAAAAATAATCGATACGTAACGCCACCTGTTAAATTTAATCCCGGTGTAAAAATCCAATCATTCATCGCTTGAGCAGAATTTTTACTCATAAACAAAGACATCGGAGCCGATGAAAAATTAATACTCTGTGTTTCCCATTTTATACCATCACCATTAAGATCTTCTCTAGTATAACAGGTAGGTAAAACTCCCGATGAAAAGCTATCAAAATTTTGCAAATACGGAATGGTATAATACCCACAACTTGTAGTAACCGTAATGGTATTACTATTTTGCAAACAACTGGGCACACTCGTATAAGCACGTAAACGATAATAATAGGTAGTAGCGGGCAGCAAACCAGCAATGGTAATTGAAGTCGCGGTACTCGCAACACTCAAATTGTTATATCCTGGTAATAAAGCCGTAAAAGTACTGTTAGTGGAAACATCCAAATAATAACCTGATGCTCCAGCAACGGCATTCCAATTAGCTGTAAAATCATTTCCTCCAACTACAGTAGCAGCGGTAGCGGTAGTAAGTTTATAACACGTACTTGCACTTGTTGTCAAAACTGATGACAAGTTATAATAGGGTGCTCCAGCACATTTATCATTATAAGGAATTACCCAATAATAATAGGTAGTGGCTGGTGTTAATCCTGTTTGTAAAAATGTGGTTGCACTGCTAATACTAACAGACGTATAGGTTCCAGAAATTACCGTGTTCACCGGATAATAGGTTCTGTTTATCACGTTGGCTGCTGTGGGCGGCGTATTTACGGTACTTCGTAACACCAAATAATTAGTGGGTGCTGGCACGGCTGCGGTAAAACTATTAGTACTAAATACGGTGTCTGGCGTAGGAGATACGGTACCTCCTACTACTAAATTAGTGGGTTGAGCAGTAGGAGTTGCACAAGCCGCAGCAGGAGTATATTTAAAATTCAAACCGTCATTTGGATAAGCCGATGGAGATGTTGGCAACGTTCCAGAACCGGTAAGTAAGGTATTGGTAAAATTAAACCAAGTCAATGCTGCTGCTAAAGACCTGTTGTTAATATTTCCTTGAGCTGCATTATTGTTAGGACCCCTCAACCCTACTTCAACAGTAATAGTAGTTCCAGTAGGCTGACACAATCCATAAGAAAAGTCAATCGTATTTAAGGTTTCATTCAATCGAATTTGAAAATTAAAATCTCCTGCTACAGCTACACCACCACTTTTTCGATTCACACCAGTCCATTGAACCACAAAAGTTCTGTTGGGAGCAGTACCAACAACATCATATTGTATCGGAAAACCATTAGAAATTAAGTTAGTTCCCAAAGCAGAAATCGATCCTGTATAATTAAGCCCATTGCTAATCGGATTGTACAAAGTAGCGACAGGTTGAGTGGCACCAAAAGTGATAAACCCATTTGGATCAATATAACAAGTCGTATAGGAAATGCCATCATAGACAAAAGAAAAAGGTAGGGTCGCTTGAAAAGCAGCTCCTGCAGTATGATCATCCCATGGTGCAGCATAAGCAACAGATGGTATCCCTGTTAACGGAACATAAGTAGACATTACTTGTGAAAAAGTGTAGGCATTAACCTGAGCGTTGGTCTTGCTTATCATTCCGAAAAGCAAAAACAAAACAATACAAATAAATCTATTCAAACCTCTTTTCTTTCTATTCAGCATTAGTATTGATAGGGCATAAACGTTTATAACATTTTTTTAACCTGATAAACTCCTAATCAACGGATTAGGCACATTATTTTATTTCAACTTATAAAAGTATTCTTTTTTACAAGGTCATAAGTAACCAAATCAAACTATTCGACAACAAGTAATTATTATCGACAAAATACATCATTCTATCAGAAAGTTCATAAAAAAGCCCTTTCTCTCGAAAGGGTTTCTTCATCAATAATTCGTAATTGACTATCAATTAACTTACAAAAATACTCATAACAAAAAAAGAGGCTCCTTCAACAGAAAGAACCTCTTTTTCAATACTATATAAAATTTTATTTGTTAATTCACCACTTTTCGAACGGCTCTATACCCTTCTGTAGTCACCACTTCAACCAATAACACTTGGTTGGTCGTTCCTACATTGATTCGAGTCTCGTTAGCATTGATGTCTTTTTTCTCCACAAGCAATCTACCTCTGATGTCAAAAATTCTAACACTCGACATGGTAGCCGTACTGGTATTCACCACCACATCATGATTCGATTGACGAATGACATTGATGCTGTTAGCACTAAAGGTATTGGTATTGTTGCTCAACAAGTTTTGGTACACCAACTCAAAGCGAGTATCAAACGTTCCAGCCGCCGAAGTAAATACAAACGGTGTGCTGGTAATATCATGATAACTTCCATCGGTATTGTCTTTAATATAAATCGTTTGTGCACCTGCAGTAAACAAGCCATCCACATGATCAATAGCAAAAGTATAAGTACCTGCTGTAGTTACTTTAAAGTTCAAAGGTACCACATCACTAGCATCAAAAGGTACTGGACGTCCTTGAATTACATATTCTTGAGCACCCAATTTAGTATTCAATGCAACAGCTCCATCGTTAAAGTAAGCACTATCATAATCATCCGCTCCTAAAGTAGCATTGGTGAAATACCCAACAACAGCTTGTGAAAACTCAACACCTGTTCCAGTCAAATTCAACCAAATACGGTGTGCCTCATTGGTAGTCGTGGCAGCAGCGGTAGTTTTGAAAAACTGATTGGCATTATTCACAATACGTTGGCTGTTGTTAAACACCAACGAACTAGCGCCCGATTTTGCCTGTACAATAAAACCTTGACCCGTTTGAATTACACCATTCGGACTAGTAGCATACGCTTCTCCATCGGTAGTAAAGGTTTGTGAAGCAGTATTCCAAGTACAATACGATGGATTCGCAGCGTTATTGGTTTTTCTCCAAAAATACAAGGTTGGTTCTATGTTAGAAGCATTATCAGTAGCAAATTGTGAAATACTAATTGGGGATGGATATGGATTACCCACAGCATTATACGAATGCGTCGCATCTATATAACTCAATCCAATAGTTTGAGTACCATTATTCGGAACTCCTGTAAAACTTCCAGCCCAAACAGCAGCTGCTGTAGGATGGTTGAACGGAAGACGAATTAAATATCCGGTACCTGTAGCAAAATTAGTAGTAGAAGGAGAAGCAACCGAATTGTATAAATTCGTACTCGTGTCATAGGTATAAAAACGAATGGTCGGACTTATAGAGGTTAGCGGTGAAAAGGCCAATAATCCTTGAGACGCAACTGGCGAAGACCACATAGTGTAATCAAAACGGATTAACGGATTGGTATTGCGTTTCACAATAATGTTTCCTGTATTTACAGCGCTAGCATCCGCTTGATATAAATTGGCATTGTTATTCAAGGTTAAACTTCCTGAAGAAACCGTAACCGAACCATTTAAATGTAGATTATAACCCGAAGCCACACTCACAACAGCGCTATTCGTAACTGTAATAGAACAAGCGTCCAAATCAGCTCCTGTTACCATATAGTTACCAGTAAAAATAGCACCTTTAGTACTGGTTGGAGTTCCATTACTCCAAGCAGTTCCATTCCATGTAGTAGACTCAATAGTAACCGTTGACGAAGTGCCAATAACTACAGGACAACCAAAATTGGAAACCGAAAGCAAATTGAACACTTGAGTTGCCGTAGCACCAGTTACCGAAATGGTAGCAGTACCACCTGTTAAAGTAGCTGTAGCACTAGAACCTCCATTTAAATCATAGGTTATTACCGCTCCTGAAGTTCCGGTTACTGTAAAAGTCACTGTACTTCCTGAACACAAGGCAGGTCCATTATTGGATGCTATACTAGCTGTTGGTAATGGATTTACCGTCATGGTTACCGTATTTGATGTTGCTGGTGAACCAGTCAAACAAGGAGTAGCATTAGACGTTAATACTGCTGTTACTAAATCACCATTAGCTAAAGTAGTCGAAGTATACGTGGCACTATTGGTTCCAACGTTAGCACCATT